>JALGVQ010000224.1 GCA_025774615.1 bacterium | reverse complement strand
CTTCAGTTCCAGATGGAGATCGAGGGTGGCGCTCGATTCGGTGGCCCGGTTCACCTTCGACCTGGAAGGCAATCTTCTCGATCAGGATGATTTCGCGGCCGAAGTGGTCTGTGGACGACCTGTCGTCGCGCCCGATGGTGAGTTCATCGGCGAATGGTTCGGTGACCCGGGTGCGCGCAATATCCTCACACTGCGGCGAGCCGACGGAAGCGAGCAGGCTCGACTTGAATCGTACGACCTCTCCGAATTCATCCCGGCGATCAAACCGGGTGACGATTACTTCCTCTCCATGAACCATATGCGGTCGTACAGATACGGGTACCTGCCGAACGGCGCCCCCGTCTGGGCCTCAACCGATGCCTTCCACATCAACACCCTGCGTGGAGAAGAGGTGATTGAGCTCATCACCGGTGACTACACACCGGTACCCGTTCCAGACGATCAGGTCGAACAGATGCGGTCTCGGAGTGAATCCCTTCCTGCCCCCCTTTTCATGTACGTTCCCGATACATGGCGGCTGATCCACAGGTTATTTATCGGGAGCGATGGTGACATCTGGGTGTACCTGCAGAGCCTCGAGCGGACCGGCATCCTGCGGTACTCATCACGGGGACGGGAGAAGGCCTTCTACTCTCTCGAAACAGCGTTCGATCCCGGGGATGAAGATGTGTCCATACGGGAATATGAGGAACGACTCTGGTTCCTGGTTCCCGGGCGGGATGAGGTGCAATTTTACACGGTTACTATTCCCGGGTAGTGCCCGGTGTATCGACTGTCGCAGGGCTTTATCCGGTCTCATTCAGGCCCAGTTTCTTGCAGAGATCGCCAAGCAGATCCTGCTCGTCGGCTGTCAATACCTGCAATTCTCTCTTGATAATATCCGCATGAACGGGGAAGAGCCGTCCGATCAGTTCATTTCCCATCTCTGTCAGGTGCACATTGATAAAGCGGCGGTCATCACTGTCACGCTTGCGCAGGACCAGGCCGCGCTTTTCAAGATTATCAACAACCATGGTGATATTTCCGCCGGTCACCAGGAGCTTGTTGGCCAGATCGCGTTGAACCAGTGGGCCGAGGTGGAAAAGTGCCTCAAGTACTCCGAATTGACTGGGAGTCAGTTTTACATCCACCAGATGAGTATGAGCCCTGTAGGTGACTGAGCCTGTTGCTCTCATCAGCTTGATATAGGTATCCAGCGCCCTTATCTCTTCTTCACTGCCCTGGTAACTGGTGGACATTCCTGGCTCCAGGTTCAATCGTTGAATATTGAAATACTATATCATTCTACACGTTCTACTCCATAGTGCAGAAAACCTTCATGACCTGACACATCTTTACCGGAACAGGGTATTCCGCGCTTTCAAAAAATCAGTATTCCGGCATTTAAGTGTTAAAATTCCACATTACCGTTTTACATGTATTCATTTAATGTTAAACTATTGCCCTCTGCCTCACCCTAACGATTGGAGAGTGCCCACGTGAATCCACGAGTACAAATTTTTACCCTGTTCGCACTGGTTCTTGTTGTCGGTCTGGCAGCATGTGATTCCAGCACCGAACCCGAACACTATGCGGATGCGAACTGGGAAAGCGCCGATCTGGTCCGTGGTGGATTACTTTTTGACAAGTGGTGGAAAGTAAACAGCGGAACCGAACCAACAACTCTGTTCGATCCTATCTGGAGCAGTCAGACAACCAACACCAGGACCGGTGGCGACACCTGGCGCTGCAAGGAGTGTCATGGATGGGACTACGTAGGCAAGGACGGACGCTATTCTTCCGGCAGCCATTACACCGGATTCGATGGTCTCTGGACCTCCCGAGCCTTCAGTAGAACCATTCTGTTCGACAGCATCAAGGACACCCATGGTGACCACGATCTGTCAGGCGTGCTGAGCGATCAGGATGTACTCGATCTGACCAGGTTTATCGTTGATGGTCTGGTTAACATGAGCCTCTACATCGATGCGAGTGGCAACGCGACAGGTAATGCTACTGCGGGGCTGACACTGTATGACGCTAACTGCGCGTCGTGCCATGGCACAGATGGTCTCACGTTGGATTTCAACAGTGCTGATGGAGTGCAGGGTATTGGCTGGCTGTCCAACGATAACCCGCAGGAGACCCTGCATAAACTCAGGTGGGGTCATCCTGGATCGACGATGCCGAGCATGGTAGAAAATGGTCTAACGGACCAGCAGACAGGTGACATACTTGCTCACGCCCAGACCCTCTCTCAGGGCGGCTGAACCAATCTGTATCAGAACCAGTCAACTCCCCTCACGGGCAGGCCGTGAGGGGAGTGACTTGTCAGCGCCTCGCCGACTCCCTGATGTGTTGGTCAATCAGCTTCAGGAGGTCGACACCTCTCGGTCCCCAGCAATGGGGTTGGCCATCCCCGTACTCAACGACACCGTCATAGTACGGGTTCTCGGTTTTCTCCAGAAATTCTTCCATCAACACCACAGCGTTGTTGAGATAGTGGGTATCCATATCACCGGTATAGATATGGATCTTGCCTTTCAGTTTCGGGCCGAGTTCAGCCCAGTCCCTCTGCAGGATGTGATTGAGGTCGAAATGTTCCTTCCAGTATTCAGCCACCTCCCTGTCGATTTCACCGGTGACCTTATCGAAGAGTGGTTTCACATAGCCATCAGGTCCGATCGGTCCGTATGCGGCTTCGAAGATATCAACCTGATCTCCTGACCTTCCCTTCGTTCCAAGAGCCAGTTCAAAGTAGTTCCTCTGCTGATAGGTCAGTGTCACGATGCCGTCGGTCCGACGGTCGCTGGCAGTAGGGACCCGCAACCACCCACGTTCCTTGTAGTAAGCGTTCTCATCCTGGTAGATGTCGACACACTGGAAGTAATGGAAATCCACCGGGTCGGGGCAGAGTGAGAACACCCCGCCGAAGAAATCAGGATAGAAGATCTGCATGGCCAGGGATATCCACCCGCCGGTGGAGCCTCCCGAGAGGATCCGGGCATACGGCTCAGGAATGATCCGGAAATGTTCCTCCAGGTACGGAATGAGTTCCTGCATGATGGCATCCCCGTAGGGGCCTACGTTCGGGGAATTCACCGCATAGGAATCATCATACCAGGGACAGGGGTGCTGGAAGGTGACAGCGAGCATCCGGGGACACTCATCCGACATCCAGAAGTCGGAGAATTCATTCCCCCCCTCCTCCCTGAATCCATTGGGAGCGCGCAGTGAGAAATGACCCTGGATGTAGTTCACGGGATAGTGCCGGTCGGTCTCCTGCTCATAATCACGAGGCAGCAGGATCGTGGCTCCCAGGTACATGGGCTCACCCCAGAATTCCGTGAGGATCCGGCTCTTGAACCTGATGCGCTTCACCCACCCGGTATCATCGGGAACGGTAATCGGCGGGATCACATTCCCGCAGACCAGGTCGATGGTCTCATCCCGGGAAGGATCGATATGCACTTTTCTGACATCACTGTAGAGGTTCCCCGGTGAACGGCTCCACCTCTGCCCCTCCCACTGATCATTGTGCATCCAGAGTGTATGACCGTCAGAACGTCTGAACTCCGTATACACATTGACGAACGCCTGGACGTAGTAATCACCGGGCGGGAGATCTTTCAAGGTCTCAACCGGATATCCGAATACCTCTCCATCGATGATTGCCTTTTCTCCCGGTGACAACTGTTCCACATCCAGACCGAAGAACGGAACCCCGCCTGTTCCGACCTGGAATCTCGGCTCCCTCCGATCGAATTCAGAGAGCATCACGTACACGCGCCCCGTGATCGGCCCTGAATTGGCCGAACCGGGATATGATATCGAGAAGTCCAGTCCAGCGGCTTGCGGAGCGGCCCCCACAACCGGATAACTGCTGCCGGAGGCCAGCAGAGTAAGCGCGACCAGAACCGTGAACAGGGCAATCCTTCTCATGTCAGCCTCATTTCCTGTCATATCAGGGAGTTGCGATTATACAGTACACAACCACTGTCTCAACCATCGCCCACTTTCTTTACCATCCATCAGGATAAAAACTGCAATTCGGGTATTGAACTGCACTGATTACTGAATACATTCGGAGTGGCTTGAAGAGATGGGGAAAAGAATTTCATGGATCTGAAGCGTCTGGCATTCAAACAACGGGGAGTAACACCAGTTCCTCTGGTTGTTGTCATCATACTCTTCTCCAGTCCTGTACCGGCTTCCCTGTATTCCGGTTTTGCCCTGGTGATCTTTGGAGAGATCATCCGATTATGGGCAGTATCATATGCCGGAGGCGCAACACGGACCCGGAG
>JALGVQ010000223.1 GCA_025774615.1 bacterium | reverse complement strand
ATCCTCGAATGATCGCACTCACGCCACCGCTTCTGTATCATTGCGTGACTGAGGAACGTGCCGATCTCCGAGAGATAGATGGACGGTCCCGCTCTGACGTCACCCATCACGAACCGGTGCAACCGCCAGGCGTTGGTAAACAGGAAAAAGCTGAGGGTTGCCGCCATGATCCAATCGCCGTACTCAACCCACTTCACCGGCGCGAACGTGTTCAGGGAGACCCGATCGGTGAGCATCGGCCCATGAAAGAGGACAAACAGGAGCACCACGAAGAGGCTGACGGCCAGGGTCAGACCGACCTCCCAAGCCTTCGATGTGTAGAGCTTCCGGGCGATGCCGGTCCAGTCGTAACGGGAGATGAGCCACCGGCGCGTCGCCATCATGGTCTCTCCCGGATTTGCATCCCGGGGACAGGTCGTGGAGCACTCTCCGCAGTAGTAGCAGAGCCATGGTTCCGGAGACTCTTCGAGTTTCTCGGTGAGTCCCAGCTGCAGGTAGCGGATCACCTTCCGGGGAAAGACCGTATCCCCTTCTGAGAGCGGGCAGATCGCTGTGCAGTTGCCACAGTTGAAGCAGGCGCTGACGTCGGCTGCACCGAAACGTTCGATCTCGGAGACCAGGGTGGGGTCGGCGCGCAAGCTCATGCTTCTTCCTCCTGAGAATCCGCCAGTCGGTAGAGAGGCCAGTCACCGTCCATGCCATCCTCGACAACAAGTCCGTACTTCTTCATGGCGGTGATGTGCCAGATGGCCGTATCCGTTTCGATTTCGGCCTCACGAGCTACGATCGGGACCGTAACCGGTCCGCCGGCCAGGGCTTTCTTCACTTTCCGGCGAATCGACTTTTTCACCTTCTGCAGTTCCCTGGCGCGATCCACCTGATCCGAGCGCTCCTTCCGGAGCCGCTTCAGAAATTCCTTCAATTCCGGATCCATCACCTTCCTGTCGTCAACCACCTGCCACCTCCATCGGGTCGGCGCACATCACGTCGACCATTGCTTCGAACTGATCAAGGGTCCATCCGTTGATGTCGATCGCGCGTGTCGGGCAGACCGCCACGCAGGCACCGCAACCGGTACAGAGCGCCTCGTTTACGACCGCTTTCCGGATGACCTTGCCGTCCACCTCGGTTTCGACGATCTCGAGGGCGCCGTCATACTCACACTGGGACAGGCAGATCCCGGTACCTTCGCAGCGGTCCGCGTTCACGCGGGCCACGTAGGGTTCCAGTTCGACGTATCCCCTGGTTAAAAGGCCGGCAACTTTCACCGCCGCGGCAGAGGCAGAGGCACAGCTCTCCTCGATGTCGCGGGGGCTCTGGCAGGTTCCCGCCAGGACCACACCAGCTACCGCCATTTCAACCGGTCGGAGCTTGGGGTGGACTTCCTGGAGGAACCCGTCCGCGCCCGCGGGGAGTTTCAGTGACTCTGCCAGGGCACCGACATCTGCGGGCTCCATTCCGACGGCCAGTACTACCAGGTCCACGGCAACCTCGATCTCCATACCTGCGGTCAGGCTGTCTTTGACGGTGACGAGCATGCTCCCCGCGCCGTTGGACAGAGCCTCCGTTACCATTGGCGGAGTCGCAGGTTCGTAGCGGAGGAACACCACCCCGTCGCTCGATGCGCGCTCGTAGATCTCCTCGTGACCCCGACCGTACGTCCTGATGTCACGGTAGAAGTCGTAGACGAAGACGCCGGGGAACTTCTCGATGAGATCACTCTCCGCCTTCAGTGTGGCGGTGCAGCAGACCCGTGAGCAGTTCTCATTCAGGGGACGGCCGGGTTTCGGTTCGTGGATCCCCTCGATCTGCCGGCTGCCGACGCAATGGATGAATGCCGCCCGTCGGATCGTCTTTCCATTCACGATGAGTTCGTCGCCGTCCGGGGCCTTCTTGAGGATCTGAAGAAAATCGGGAAGTGTTACTACCTCAGGGAACCGTTCGAACCCGAACTCCCCCTTCACCGGCTCGTAGGGCCTTGAGCCCGTGGCCACGATGACGGCACCGGCCTTGATCTTTAGTTCCTCTGTCGACCCGTTGCTACTCTTCTGTTCCACCACTACATTGAAATTCCCCACGTAGCCGGTGGCACCGGCCACCCGGGTATCGGTCAGAACGGTGATCCCCTCTGCGGCCGAGACCTCCTCGACCAGCGTGCGAACCAGATCCGCTCCGCTTTCACCGGTGGGGAAAACCGTATCGAGGTCGGCGACCTGGCCGCCGAGCCTCAGGCTCTTTTCAATGATAGTCACAGGAAGTCCGTAATTCGCGAAATCAAGCGCAGCCCGGAGTCCGGCAACCCCACCTCCCACCACGAGCGCACGCGACGTCGCGCCGACCTTGATCAGCGAGAGGGGTTCGTGATGGCGAACCCGACCGATCGCGGCCTGGACGAGCGTCGTGGCCTTCCCGGTCGCTTCTCCGGTGCTTACGTGCACCCAGCTGACCTGCTCGCGGATATTGACGTGCTCATAGAGGAACGGGTTGAGTCCACCCCGTACCACTGCACTCCGGAAAGTGGTCTCATGCAGGCTCGGTGAGCAGGAGGCTACGACGATCCGGTTCAGTCCATGCTTCTCGATGTCCTCGGCTATCAGTTCCTGGCCCGGGTCAGCGCACATGAAGGCGTATGTTTGCGAGACCTTGACATCGGGGAGCTTTCCCGCATCCTCTGCCACCTTCTCCACGTCTACCTTGTCGGAGATGTTCCCCCCGCAGTGGCAGATATATACACCGATCCTGATCTCTTCACTGTTCATCGGGTTTCCGTTCCGGCAGAGACCGCGCAGACTGCGCAGCCCGCCGTTTCCATACTCTTCAGATAGCCTGAGACGGCCATGGCGGCCGCTCCCGCTTCCGCGATCGTGTCGACGATGTCCTTTGGTCCGGCCGCGGTTCCCGCGACGAAGATGCCCGGTTCATTCGTCCGGCAAGGCTCGATGGTGGGCTTCGGGACCGTCACGAAGCCGTCGGAACTCACGCCGATCGGCATTCGGTCCCGGAGATCCGCCGCCGGCAACATGCCCAGGGAGAGAACCACAAGATCGTGGGTGCGCTCTTCGACCTGACCCAACTCGTCGATGTGTTCGAAGCGGACCTCTACATTACGGTCCTCGGCTTCGTCGATGCGGGCCACCTTTCCCTTCACGAACTCTATCCCCATGGCCG
This sequence comes from bacterium, assembly GCA_025774615.1. GTDB lineage: Bacteria > Blakebacterota > Blakebacteria > Blakebacterales > Blakebacteraceae > Blakebacterum. Next base: position 1,184 of record JALGVQ010000223.1, on the reverse strand, counting down.
ACGCATTCTGAAAAAAGGTCTCGTAACCCTTTCCGAACGCCCGGATGTCCATGTAGTAAATCGTGATGTCCGCGAACGGCAGCGCGCCCGACAGGAGCATTGCCTGCTTGATGGCGTACATGCAGCAGACCCGCGAGCAATAGGGGACGCCCAGGCTCTTGTCCCGGGAACCGGCGCACTGCACGAAAGCAACGGAATCCGGGACTTTCCCATCCGCTGGGCGGAGGACTCGTCCGTAGGGTCCGTGAGGCGCGAGCAGGCGCTCCATGGTGAGAGGCGAGATCACATTTGCGATCTCGTTGCCCCGGTACTCCTCCTTGGCTCCCATGGGAGTCGTCTCGAAGCCGGTTGCGACAACCACGGAACGGGCCGTTATCTCGATCTCGCGCGGCTTCTGATCGAAGACCACTGCGTCCGTCGGACAGGCCACGGCACATTGGCCACAGAGATTGCACTCCATGGGGTCGAGGACCGCCAGCTGCGGGATCGCATTGGTGAAGGGAATGTAGATCGCCCGGTGCGCCGAAAGACCGCCCTCGAATTCATCGGCTACATCCGCATCGCAGGCGTATTCACAAAGGCGGCACCCGATGCAGAGATCTTCGTCCACATAGCGGGGCTGAAGGGTTATGCGGACGGAGAAGTCCTCATCCTGTCGCATGACCGACTCCACCTCTGCCAGTGTGAGGATCCGGATGTTCTCGTGGTGCGCCGCCGCCGCCATCTTCGGGGTAGTGATGCAACTGGCGCAGTCGAGCGTGGGGAAGACTTTTGACAGACCTATCATCTTCCCGCCGATGCTGGCGTCCTTTTCCACAATAGTGACCTGCAGCCCGAGGTCGGCGAGATCAAGGGCAGTCTGCAGGCCTGCTATTCCGCCGCCGATCACCAGTGTGTCGACGGCCTCGGTGGACGCGGCGGCGTTCATGCGGCGGCCTCTTCAGCAGCCAGGATCGAGTTCATGTCGGCCACTTCCTTGAGAAACGATTTCGTGCAGACTGTGCAGATCGAGGTCAGCTTCAGACGACGGGGGTTGATCCCCCGCTCCCTGAGCCCCAACGATACCCGATCGATCCGGGCCGCCAGTTTCTCGTAAGCGCCCTCATAGGGGCACTCCACTCCGCACGACATGACGATGATCCCCCCTATCCCCTTCTCGAAGCTGTCATAGTAGAATGACTCGG
>JALGVQ010000222.1 GCA_025774615.1 bacterium | reverse complement strand
GCCTGGCTGCGTGCCGTCGTCAACTGGCGCAGAAAGGGGCTGCCCGATGAGCCCCTGGCCTGGCTCACCACCGTTGCCCGTAATCTCCTCGCCAATTACTACCGCACCATCCGACCGATACCTCTCGATCAGGCACCATCCGGATGGGAAGCGAGACTCTTCGAGGAGAGATACGATCCCGACGATCCCGATATCGCGGTTCTGGTCAGCTGGGGCTTTGCCCGGCTGCAGAAAGGCCAGGCGGAACTCCTGGAGGCGTTCCATCTCGAGGGGCGGAAGATAGCCGACATCGCCGCTTCCCGGGGAGTTTCTGAGCGCGCCGTGGAGGGAAGGCTCCGCCGGGCCAGACAATCACTCCGGCGGATACTGGAACCGGCACTCAATGAGATCGGAGCATAGTCATGACCGAAATCCACGAACCCACACCTGAATTCGTCTCCCGCCTGGAATGGCAGGTGAGATCCACCCTCTCCCGGCGTGACCGCTTCTCGATGCCCACCAGACGTCCCACACAGCAGGTGGTGAAGATGGCGGCGCTCATCCTGATATCGGTGTTCTGCGGCGCAGCCGGGGTAGCCACAGCAGATCAGGTCCAGGAATCACGGGCTCGAGCGATACTGCTACAGCAGATCGATCTGGAAATGCAACTGACTGGAGCTCAGCTTCAGCTGGTGCGCACGCGACTCGAGGAGGTTGAGGGGTTGTTTGAAACCGGCCTCGTCAATGAGGAGACCGTGAACGCAACGAAGAATGAGGTACGCATGGTCGAACTCCGATATGCGCGTTTTCAGCTCGACCGTGAAGAGATCTCGCTCACCGGCCGTGAACCACAGCAGAAAGTCTCCGCACCTCTGGTGGGCAACCGTGACTTTGTGACTGAACGGTTCGATCTCGATCTCGCCGAGGCAACCAGCATTCTGACACTGGCGGAGACGAAATCCGCCACCCTGCACAGACAGGTTGAAGAAGGATTACTGAGTGCTACAAGTACTACATTGAGATTATGGGATGTGCAGGTAAGACAGGCGCAACAGCGGGTACATTACCGGAATATCCTCCAGGACCTGAGAGCACGGTTCCTCGAGGGGGAACTCACCGCTGAAGAAGCTGAATACAGGGCCAGGTTTGCCGAGGCAGAATCGAGCCTCAACAATCTATCCCTTGAAGTTGCGCGGGAGAATCTAAGCAGGGCTGAAGAACTCTTCGAACAAGGTGCCATAAGAGAGTCGGAGGTCTACGAGGCCCGTCTGGAACTCCTGCAGCGGGAACTCAGGATGCAGCAGGTGATGCTGCGGATCGAGCAGCTCCGGTCTGGTGGTGGTGACCCGCCACCGATGTAAACCGGATCAAATTCCCCCGATCCGCTCGATCGCCCATTCAGCCGCCCGTTTGATGACGTTGTTATGCGACGTCATCCGGGCGGCTCGTTCCAGAAACCGTACATCCGATCTACCACCACATCTCCCGATCGAACGGAGTGCTTCTGCCTGTGCCGGATAGCTGTCGTCGTCGCCGAAGCGTTCTTTCAGGAATGGCACAAGGTCTGCCTCACCCGTGGCGCCCAGCAAGCGAAGGGCAGCGATCCTCACCTTAGAATTCTCATCCTGGCTGAGTTGCCGGTAGAGATCGAGTCGCGCAGCGCTTCCTGCTTCTCCGCCACCCTGCCTGCCGACCTCCCCGCTGACTCTCCCGAGTGTTTCCAGGGCGCTTCGCCTGACCGCCCAGAATTCGTCATCCCGGGCTCGTTCGACGAGCGCTTCGACCACAGCCGGATCCTCGCCGAACCGGATGAGCTCAGAGGCGGCCCACATTCGGCCGATCACATCATCATGTCCCAGCTGGAAGAGGAGTTCATCGCGACTCTTCAGGAAGGTCCACTCCTTCAGCAGCCAGTTGCCCTCATCGAAACGGACCATGAGGGGTTTCGCGCTCAGCTCGATCTCGAAGACCTGTTCCCGCTCCCTCAGCCAGACTTCCCGGGACATCTTCTCATGGGGAAGCTCGATACCGATCACCACGGGCATCGTGTAGATGGGAATCCCGGTCGAGGTGTCCTGGACCTGGCGCACAACCAGCCTGAGTACACCAGATGTCTCATTCCAGTCTGTTTCCACCTCGAAGACCGGATGTCCGGGGCTGAAGATGAACTGTTCGAAGAACCAGTCGAGATTCTTTCCGGTCACTTCCCTGACCGTCGTCATGAAGTCGTGCGTGTCGACCGGCTGAAAGGCATGTTCATGGAGAAATCGGCTCAGGGTCCTGAAGAAGGGATCGTCGCCGAGGATGTAGCGGAGCATGTGGAGGACAGTCGCGCCCTTCGGATAGGTGTGGCTATCGAAATTGTCGCCGGGACGATCGTAGCGATCGAAGACGATCGGACGCATGTAGCGGTCACGCGCTTCGCGCAGGTACTGATTCTTCTTGCCCAGCAGGTCGAGAGCGCCTTCATCCTCGCCCCATTCGGCCCGGGTCCAGAGGTAGTCGGAGTAGGTCCCGAAACTCTCGTTCATCCAGGTGTGGGACCACTCCCGCAGGGTGATAAGGTCCCCCCACCACTGATGGGCGGTCTCGTGGGCTATGATCCGCTCCCAGGAGAAATCCTGCTCTGCCCGCCGGTCGTGGATCACGCCGTGGCCGAGTATCGTTGCCGAGGTCGCCTCCGCCCCGCCCCCCACATGAGGCGTCGTCACCTGATCGTATTTCGCCCACGGGTATTCAAAGTCGAAGATGGTGCTGTAGAAGTCGACCATGCGCGGGGTCTTCTCGAAGATCCAGCGGGCGTCCTCCTCGTCATCGGGATAGACCCAGTAATTGATCGGCAGATCGCCGAGAGAGTCCTCGATCACCGCGAAGGGACCGACCGCCAGCATCATCAGATAGGTCGCGTGCGGCTGTTCCTGCGACCAGTGCCAGATCCACCGGTCCGCGTCGGTCTCATGATCGGTGACACCCACAAGTCGACCATTCGAAAGGACCTTGTCCCTCCTGTCCACTTCCACAATCAATTCGTGGGTCACTTTGTCGTTGGGGTAGTCATAACACGGTATCCAGTGATGGGCTTCATCGGCCCAGGAGTCGGTGGATGCCATCCGGGGGTGGTCGGGGGTTTCTTCGTCGAAGAAGAAACCCGCTGCCGAGCCATCGAGATGGTATTCCACCGCAACACGGACGGTATCTCCATAGTCATAGGCACGGTCGAATTCGATGACGAGATGCCGGTCGGTCTGAGCAAACTCCACTCCCCTGCCGTCGAGCGCATCGACCCGATCGACCACGAGTTCTTCGGCATCCAGAACGCATCGCTGGAATCCGTCATCAAGTGGCATCAGGGTGATCAGGTTCTCACCTCTGAAGGTCTGCTGGTCGAGATCGAACGAGAGTGAGACACGGTAGTGGAGCGCATCGTACTCCCTGCTCCGCTCGACCTGTTTCGGCCTCGCGTAGACATCGACCTGCTGTGCCTGCAATGAAAGCGGGGTCAGAGAAAGCAGTAGTCCCATCGCCGCTGCTGCTGCCGCAACCACCGCCGTAAAAACCAGAGTCGCCATCAGATCCCATCGGCTTCTGTTCATCATCGATTCCATCCTGCTGCCTTTCATCATCAGTGCCGTCCTGCTACCTCTTCACGGTCTCGAGAATACCCATGGAACGAACCATCGCCTCCACCTCCGCGATGGTCCGGGGAACCCCGACAGAGAGATTCTCGCAGCCGTCCTCAGTTATCACGACAGTGTCCTCCAGGCGAAGTCCGAAATCCTCGTCGTAAGGCATGTTGACGTCACAGGCGAAGACGAATCCCACTTTCAGGGGTTCATCAGCGTCACCGAAGGTGTCCTGCACATCATGCGTGGCCATGCCTATGGTGTGGTTGTAACCACCCCAGCGGATGAGACCCCGGAAGCGCCGTTCGGTCGGATCGTGCCCCTGTTCGACGAGCCATTCCTCCACCTTCTGCCCTACCTCACTCAGGGAGGTTCCGGGGCGATAATTCGCCAGGCAGACTTCCCTGATCCCATTCGCCAGTTCATACATCTCCCGCTGATACCCGGTGAAGCGGCCATTGACCGGGAAGGATGTGGAGATGTCGGCGTTGTAATAGGCATAGTCGGGTCCGGCATCGAGGATGACGAACTCTCCATCTTGCAGAGTGCGATCGTTCCGGTGGTAATGGCCGAAGGGGTGATTTGGTCCTGACATGAGGATGGTGGGGTAGGCCAGTTCCTGTGCGCCCTCCCGCCTGCAGACGAATTCGAAGACGGCAGCGAGCGCGTTCTCGGTCATGCCGACACCGGTCGACCGGATCAGCTCGTTGTGGGCTTCGACACCGATCCTTGCCGCTTCGCGGATGAGATCGACCTCTGCCGGTGACTTGATCCGGCGCAT
>JALGVQ010000221.1 GCA_025774615.1 bacterium | reverse complement strand
TCTTCGGCGATATCGGAGTCGTCTTCTGAAATATCCGCGAAATTGAGCTGGTTCAGCAGGTGTTCCTGCAACCCGACCTCTGCCGGCTGAGGTAGATCAACGAACTCCCTGCTGGTATCTGCCCTGAACCCGCGTCCGCCGATATCACTGCCCTCGGCAATGACCCGCCGCCAATCCTGTTCATCAAACTGCTCACCGGTCTCGGTGCGTGTTTCCTGCAGCGCCTGTTCCTGGGAAACCTCTGCCGTCTGGCGTTCATCCAGGAGCGGATTCGTGTCGAGCTCCTGTTTCATGTATTGTTCGAGTTCGAGAGTGGAGAGTTGTAACAGTTTCAATGACTGGATGAGCTGTGGCGATAGCTTCTGTTCCAGCCTTGTTTCCTGAATAAGCTTCATGCTGTAAATTTACCCCCCCCATCACACCCATTCAAGGCGTTCCCGAATCGGGAGCTGTGCCGCGATGCTCAGTTCAGCGTAAACCGTTGTCCCAGATATACCTTTCGCGCAATGGGGTCATCCACCAGACTTCTCGCATCACCCGAGACCAGGATCTTTCCCTCATTCATGATATATGCCCGGTCAGTGATATGGAGCGTTTCACGGACATTATGATCGGTGATGAGAACACCGAGTCCCTTCTCCTTCAGCGTACTCAGTATCTCCTGGATCTCTTCGACCGCAATCGGGTCCACACCGGTGAAAGGCTCGTCGAGAAGGATGAAGTTGGGCTCGGTTACGAGCGCCCGGGCGATCTCCACCCTTCTTCGTTCACCACCTGACAGAGTGAAGGCTTTCTGTTTCCTCAGATGGGTGAGATTCAGGTCCTTGAGAAGCTCGTCGCATTTTGTCTGCCGCATGGCCGAGGAACGCATGAAGGTCTCCAGGATCGCAAGAAGGTTCTGCTCCACAGTCAGCTTGCGGAACACCGAGGCGTCCTGGGCGAGATACCCTAATCCAAGTCGAGCCCGTTGGTACATGGGCAGTGATGTTACATCTTTCCCCTCAAGGAGGATCGATCCGGATTTCGGTCTGATGAGGCCGACCATCATGTAGAAGGTAGTGGTCTTACCCGCCCCGTTCGGTCCAAGCAGGCCAACGATCTCACCCTGATCGACCGTAAGCGTGACCTCGTCGACCACACGCCTGCGATTGTAGACCTTCACGAGCCCGTCAGCGCTGAGTGTTCTGCCGCTCGACTCTTCCACCGAACTCCTTTCTACCTGGAAGGTGGGACGGAACCACCGCCCCCCCCTCTGACCGCACCGACGCGCACGGAATCAGGATGCACCGCCATCGACACGACACCGGAACGCACGATATCTGAACTGTACATCACCGCACTGCCGTTTTCCAGATTAGCCCGTTTGAACGCTCCACCCTCAAGGGTGAAGCGGACAAGTGACGCCAGCATGCGCACCATGTCAGAATCAACGGCCTCCATATCGGTAAAGTACCGGGTGACCGCGTTCTGCCGGGCCTCCACGTTCTCAGGCTCTCCGCCGATGAATGTGATCACCAGCTCCATGCCTCCCAACGCGCTGGTGCGCTCGGGCAGATCCTCACGCCAGTAATACATCGCGCTGCGCTGTGCGGTCAGAACATCCAGGCGTTCCCCCTCCAGAGAGATATCGATATCCCGACCGACGAGTCTCATATGATCCGGTTCTGCGGGTACTTCGGTGGAATCTGGACGGATCCGGACGCTTCCCGGCTCCGGGATCGTCACCGTGATCACTTCCCCCTGACCGTGCAGATGGATCGACTGAAGCACATTCTCCTCGATCAACAGGTCGAGACTATCGGCTTCCATCGATGTTTTGACTGAATCAAGGCTGCCCTCCTCGCGCGAGGCCCACCTGTCCAGTCGGGGGGCATCGCCGGTGAGTCGGGCCAGACCGTTCGCTTCGTCCCAGACAAGGTGGCCGCCAGTTGCATGTATACCCTCTTTCAGCAGCTCTACCTGATCGCGCACGATGAGACGCTGAGGATTCTCTTCTGAGCGAAGCCACATTCCCCTGATCGTGATGTCGCCGCGACGCACGACCGCTCCCCGGTCGATCTCCACCCAACCCGCGTCCTGGCGAAAGAATAGCCGCGAGGTCTCCGAACCTTCCACTTCAGTGGAGAACGCGGTTGAGTCCTCAGGCGGTTGAAAGAGACAGGGAAAGCCGGTTGCCACACCGTCACCGCTGTTCCGGTCGAAACGGATCTGGTCAGCATTGACTCTCGTGCTGTCTCCCAGATTGAGGGCACGCACGTTTCCACGCGTCGTGATGATACGTTCCTGACCGCGATAGACGACCTCATCGGCCCAGAATTTCCATTCAGGGTCCCACCCGCGCACCCTCCCGGTCAGGACCACCTGTTCCTGCAGATCGAGGAAGGTGGCATTGTCGGCCAGGATGTACTGATCGCCATGCCTGAAGAGAACACTGTCCGCGGCGTCAGTGACCCGGTACGGCTCCCCGGTACGAGGAGTGACAGTCCGCACTTCCATGCTCCCGGCATGCAGAAGTTCCAGGGGCCGGGCCTCCTGTTCTCTTTCCTGTGGAGCAGATCGGCAGAGAAGGGGAGTAACAGCTCCTGCCAGATGATCTGCCGGGACGACCGCAACGATCCCGAGCATTGCCACGATGATATAGGGAAATCGCGCAGGTTTCATGGCACGATGTCGCCTCTGCCGGGTATGGCCGCTCCAGTCGTGTCGGGGCGTACCGCAGTGGTATCGGGTCGTACCGCAGTGGTATCGGGTCGTGTCGCGGTGGTATCGGGCTGAGCAGGTTCATTTCTCCCTTCCTCATCCACCCACTCTCCACCCTGAAGGGACCGCCCAGTTACATTGCCGAGCACCATATTCTCCAGTTTCGTGTCCGACTCGAACCCGATCGCATGGAGGAGATCACCATCCTGTGTAACCTCGACCGGACCATCGGTGTAGAGCCGGTCTTCCTCCTCATCCCACCAGAGAGTATCTGCCCGGACAACCTGCCCCTCTGAACCGGTGAGCAGAACTCCACCCCACGTCTTCACCTTCCGGCGGCCCTCCCTGTCCTGGTCGAAGATCTCTCCGGAATCGGCGATCAGGTGGCTGGTGTTCTCTCCCTCGATGTCGAAGAAATCGACCTCGAGGGTGTCCATACGCGTACGGTTGCTTCCCGGCAGCTGGAACACGGCCAGATAATCTGCATCGATGACGGAGCGTTTGACACCCTTCTCGTAGAGCTGAATGATCGCCTGCCACTGTTCCGAATCGGGTCGCGGACCAAGCTGAGTCGGTGCCGGATCAGCGATATCCGGCTGGGGTGTCGGCTCACATCCTGTTACCAGGGAGATGGTGAGGGCCGGCACTAAAAAAGCGTGTGTCCACGCCCGCATCAGTACGACACTCCTTCTTCAGTCAGATCATCGACCGGCGGCGCCGCACCCTCAGGAGAGGGATTGTGCCAGTCATGTGGAGGACGGGTGCGCCACCGGCGATGGAACCATGTCCACTGGTCGGGGAACCGCCGCACCATCGATTCAAGGGCGAGAGAGGCTCGGCGGGTGGTCTCCCAGTCGTCAAATTCATCGTTGCCCGTCCTGGCCCTGTCGACAGGCTCGTCCAGAACCAGCCGGTAGCGATCATCTTCACTCCTTACCAGAGCGCCGGGCAGCAGAAGAGCGTCCGTGAGCCGGGCAAGAACCGCCGGGCCGGTCGCTGTCAAGGCCGGTGAACCGAAGAAATCAACAAAGGTCCCCTTCACCCTGCCGGTATCCTGGTCGATGAGCATTATCACCACTTCTCCCCCGCTCAGGAGATCCCCCAGATGATCGAAAGCCCCGCCACGACTGACCCATTCAGCGTCGTGACTCGATCGAATGTTCTCGAACAGTCGCGTCAGTCTTTCATCATACGGCTTCCGACCAACGAAGTGTACCTTCACCCCCCTCACTGCCATGTACGCGGTGAGCAGTTCCCAGTTCCCCAGATGTGGCGAAAGCAGGATCACACCCCGGTCGGCCTCGATGGCACCATCGAGATAGCGGAGTGATCTGCTGTCGACTGTCACGAGTGACAGGAGGGCTTCATCGCTGAGGGAGGAGACCTTGGCCAGATCGACCAGATTGGCAGTCAGGTTCCGGTAGACAGCATGGACAAGAGCCCTGCGTTCACGGAGTGAATGTGTCTCACCGAAAACGATCCCGGTGTTTTCGAGGGCTACCTTCCGGCCCCGGGAATCGAACAACCAGGCGAGCGTACCCAGTACCCGGCATTTTATCAGAGCGAGTCGGCGTGGAATCAGCCGGAGAGCAGTATAGAGGAAATGGATGCCTGCGGCGGCGAGGATCCGACGCACTCTTCTTCTGCTGATCCTCATGCTCCGGTGAGCAGGCGGGGAAACCCGACT
>JALGVQ010000043.1 GCA_025774615.1 bacterium | reverse complement strand
ACACCGGACTGATGGTTCCGCTCACTCTGCTGATAGAGCGTGTCAGCCAGACCGAGCGCTGTCTGCTGGGCAAAGAGCGCATAGAACTGCCTCGTTACCTGATTGATGCGCTGCAGCTCGTCCTCGGTATAGCTGAGCTGCAGGCCTTCCAGGGAGAGTTCGGCGTTCTGTAGTGCTCCCTTGACCTGGTTGTACTGGAAGAGAGGCTGATTGAACTGCACACCGACTGAGGGCTGTACAGACCGGGCATCCACCTGGAGGTTCGGGAGTTTCTGGAAAGCGTCAAATCCCACTACCCCGCTGGAGAGAATGATCTGTCCGTTCGTGATCAGAGGTTGGATAATATTCAGCTCGCCGTGAAGCCACTTGGAGCTATTGCGCAGAAACACGAGTTCAGGGGCCCCACCCCCAGTGCTCAGCAGTTCGGGTGTGATCCCCTGGTTGATTCCAGGCAGTGTGGAATTCCAGTCGACCCGGGTTCGGAGCTGCCTTTTGGCGTTTTCAAGCAGATATGAAGTCTGCAGGTATTGCTGTTTCAGAACATAGATCGAAAAGGAGTGCTCCAGAGCCAGGTCGACCGCGTCCTGCAGGGTCAAGACCTGGTCAGCGTCATCCCGGGTGAATATCTCCCCCGACGGTCCGAGCTCGACCTCCCCCTGCTGTGCCGATGCAGAAATCGAGATCATTCCGGTGATCATGAGCATCACCACGCCTGCAATCAGACCCTTTGCGACGCTTCTCATTCGGGATTCCCGTTCTCTCGATCTCATCATGGTAGCCCCCTTGTGGGCCGTTTCTTCAGCATCAGGTGTGAGGCTCGTCCACGATCCACCCGTCAAGGAGATCGATGATCCTGTCTCCATAGCCGGCCCACTTCTCGTTGTGGGTGACCTGGATGACCGTGGTGCCATCATCATTGAGTGATTTGAGAAGGTCCATGACCTCCTGCCCCTGCCGGGAGTGGAGATTACCGGTGGGCTCATCGGCAAGGATCAGCTTCCGGGCTTGCCACAACGGCCCTGGCGACGGCCACGAGCTGCTGCTGTCCCCCCGAGAGCTGACTGGGATAGAGGTCCTTCTTCCCGACAATATGGAACTGGTCAAGAATATCCGCTACCATGCCGGCCCGCTTCGACTGCTTCACATTCCGGTAGGAGAGCGGAATCTCGAGGTTTTCATATACGGTAAGACTCTCCAGCAGGTGGTACTGCTGGAAGACAAAACCGATGTACTGCTTGTTGAGGGCCGCCCGTTCTTTCGGCTTCATGGAATGCACCGGGTGGTCGAAGAAATGGAATTCTCCATTCCACTCCCCATCGAGCATCCCGAGAATACTCAGCAAAGTTGTTTTCCCGGATCCCGAGGGGCCCATGACCGTGATGAACTCTCCCTCCTTCAGGTCGAGATCGATCCGTCTGAGCACATAGGTCCGGGTCGGACCATTCTGGTAAAATTTTTCGAGTTCCCTGAGTCTGATCATCGGCTCCCACCTGCCGTTATGTCATACGTAGCCGAAGACCGGCGACTGATTCTCACCGGTATCTTCAGCCTGCCCGGTGTGGCGCGGCGGCTCTGCCGCCGCGCCACGGAAAATAAGGAAAATGAGTCCGTATGGATTCGGTTGTTCCGGCTGGAGGAACAATTTCTATGCGACGTCGAAACCGCTCTCTTCCAGCTGAGTGACCTTCTCCCCATTGGTATCCAAAACGATCTGCCCGTCGAAGAGATTGATGTGGTTCTCCGCGTGGTGAGCATAGCGGGGATCGTGTGTCACCATGCAGATGGTGGCACCATCCTGGTGCAGCTCGTCCAGCAGATCCATCACGGCTTCGCCATTGGTGGAGTCAAGGTTCCCCGTCGGCTCATCGGCAAGCAGGATCAGCGGGCGTCCCGCGATAGCGCGTGCCACCGCAACCCGCTGCTGCTGACCACCAGAGAGCTGGGAAGGGTAATGCTTCATCCGATGTTCCATCCCGACCCGCTCCAGTGATTCCTGCACCCGCTTCTTGCGGTCCGCCGACGGCATGCCGCGATAGGTGAGGGGCAGTTCCACATTCTCGAAGACCGTCAGATCACCGATCAGGTTATAGGCCTGGAAAATGAAGCCGATCGCCTGGTTACGGATCCGCGCCCGCTGGGCAAGCGTCAGGTTCTGAACCGGATCTCCATCCAGCAGATACGTTCCATCTGAAGGCGTATCGAGGAGACCCAGGATCGACAGGAGAGTCGTCTTTCCACAACCGGAAGGACCGGCAATGGAGACGTATTCTCCCGACTGGATCTCGAGCTGTATGGTGTGAAGCGCGTGGGTCTCCACCTCTTCGGTGTAAAAGACCTTGCTCACACCTTCCAGTCTGATCAGTGGCTGCTTTGCGACGTTATCCATTCTCTTCCCTTCCAGAGTTTCGTACGATCCGGACTATCTCCGGATCCTCACACGGTCAAATTCGTCCCATCTGGCCATATCAGAGAGAATCACCACGTCCCCCTCCTGCAGGCCGCCTAGTATCTCGACACTGTTCACTGAGGTCTGTCCGATCTGAACAGTGATGCGTACGGCATACTGCCCATCGTCCACGATCTTGAACATCCCGACTCTGCTGTTTGCCTGACCGACCGTCGGCCGTTTCATGTTCAGCACATTCTCAAGTCGCTCGATGGTGATGATCCCCTCCACGCTCTGATCGGCCAACGCGCCACGGGGAAGTTCACCCAGTATTTCAATGTCAACAGTCACCAGTCCGCCGGAGGCTGAGGGGTCGATGCGCGTCACACGTCCGGGTACGGCACGCCCGCCCGCGGCGCGAGTATCGACAGTCGCATCCTGTCCGACCAGGACGTCCTTCGCCTGGACTTCCGGAATCCCGACCACTGCTTCCAGCGCACCCGGCTGGATGATGACACCGAGGGTCTGTCCCGCCGGGATCCATTGTCCCGTTTCGGGCTGCAGTTCCCGCAGTGTCCCTTCCGTTCCCGCCTTCACCTGCAGCGCTTTCACCCGGTCCTGCTGGAACTCAGCCAGATCACGGAGCCGCTCCACAGCCTCCTGCTCGGCGTTCAGGGTACGATCCATCCCTTCGGTCCGCAGTGTCAGCGTCCGTTGCTCGATCTCCAGACGTGAGGTGAGTTCTTCGACCTCATCCTGTGTCCGTTCCAGATCGAGACGGGAGACCTCTTCTTTCACTTCGTTGTATGAATCGAGCCGCCGCTGGGCGTCCCGCAGCTGATTCCGAACGCTCGAAACGGTGACCTGCTGATTCAGCAGACTGGTTTCGAGTGTACCTCTGAGATTTTCAAAATTCGCTTCCGCGGCGACAAGCACCTGCTTGGCCTGGAGGGCGTCGAGTTCGACATCGGGGTTGCTGAGGATGAGCAGGACGGTTTCAGGCACAACCACCAGACCTGGTTCGGCGAAGATCTTCTCGACCTTGCCACCAGTGGTCGCAGTGATGAGCAGGATGTTCTTCGGACGCAGGTTCCCGGTACCCCGCACCTGGCGGAGCATATCGTCCCGCTTGACGATGTCGGTCCAGATGATCGCCCCGTCCACCGTCGGCGCCGCTGGTTCCAGCCCGCGCAGCCAGAGTGTGACGGCGATCACCGCCAGCACTCCCACTGTTATCCAGATGTAGCGGCCCGTTTTCTTTCTGGGCTCTCGAACAATATCCACGTGTCTCTCTCGCTGCTCTCAGGTGCTTAGGGGTATCAGAAACATCACATGGTACGGAAGAGTCTCCAGAGATGTTCCAGATGTTCTGTAGATTATCTACAGTACCGCAAGATGGCGCAGGCGTGCCAGATTCACCACGTCCGCATCCCCCTCCTTGGGGGTCTCGAGGATCTTGGGTATATCACGAAGGCGCCTGTCGTTCATGATGTTGCGGAAACCCGCATCACCGATCTCACCCTCTCCGATGTGTTCGTGCCGATCCCTGAACGAGCTGAGCGGTTTCTTGCTGTCGTTCAGGTGGATCGCCCTGATTCGTTTCAGTCCGACTGTCGTGTCAAACTCCCGGATCGTATGTTCGTAACCACGGGGGGTGCGCAATTCATACCCGGCGGCGAAAATGTGACAGCTGTCGAGGCAGACTCCGGTACGATCGGGCGCATCGATCATTTCCAGCAATAACGCCAGTTCTTCAGCACTCCGTCCCAGCGTGGTGCCCTGTCCGGCTGTTGTCTCAAGCAGGATCCTGGTCGTCACATCCGGTGTCTGGTCGAATACGCGGTTGATGGCTGCGGTCACCCGGCGTACCCCTTCTTCAACCCCTGCTCCGATATGAGCTCCGGGATGTATCACGAGTCCGGGCAGACCGAGGCTCTGACAACGCTCAAGCTCATCCACAGTGCAGGCGATCGATCGCTCCCTGATCGCCGGGTCGGCCGATGCGAGGTTAACCAGGTAGGTATTGTGCGCGATGACCGGCCAGATCCCTGTCCGCTCCCGCTCCATCCAGAAAGAGTCGATCTCGGCTGTGGTCAGTGGCACTCCCCGCCAGCGGTTGTTGTTTTTCACGAAGATCTGCGCGACCGCACACCCGACTTCCTCGGCACGACCGAATGCAAGTGAGACGCCACCGGAGATCGACATATGGCTGCCCAGCAGCAGGCCCCCCGTTGTTGCGACAGCCAGCCCCGGTTCCTCCGTCACGAGCCTTTTCACTGTACGATCTTACTCCACATGGAGGGCGAGGCACTTCAGGTAAGAGGTCTCGGGAGCAGTCAGCAGTGGCGGATGATCTCTGCTCTGGCCGAGCGCGGCGAGGATCCTGACATGCCTTCCGGCAAGCCCTGCTGCATGGGAGACGATCTCGAGGAATGCCTCCGGCCTGACGTTATGACTGCAGGAGCAGGTCACCAGGACACCACCGGGCGCAACTACCTCAAGTGCCTTCCGGTTCAGATCGAGATATCCCCGCAGACCCGCCTTCAGGTGCTTCCTGCTTCTTACGAATGCCGGCGGATCGACGATCACCAGGTCGAAGGTGCGCTTCAGCGTGCGATATCCCTTCAACTCCTCGAGGACCTCGTTGCGGACCCATTCGGTCTTTTCGGTAAGCTCATTCACCGCCGCGTGAGCAGCGGCAAGGGTGAGGGCGTCAGCCGAAGAGTCGATACCGGTGACATGCGAAGCACCGTGCCTGAGCGCCAGGAGAGACCAGACCCCCTGATAGCAGTAACAATCGAGTACCTCACCGGTCGAACAATACGGCAGCAGCGTCCTCTGATTATCCCGCTGATCGAGAAAGAGTCCTGTCTTCTGGCCCCTCAGCAGATCCACGTTCAGTCGCAGTCCCTCATACCCGACCTCCAGAGCCGGGTTGAGCTCTCCTCTGAGGATCTCCACCCGCTCTTCAAGCCCTTCCAGTTTACGGATACCGACATCGTTCCGGGCAACAATGCAGCGGGCACCGGTCCGCAGTTCGAGATGATCGAGGATCCCGGGCAGCAGCAGTTCCATGCCGGCGGTCGTGACCTGCACCACCAGGTGGTCTCCATACTTGTCCACAACCAGACCGGGCAGGCCATCGCTCTCCGAATAGACAAGTCTGACGGCTTCTTCACCCGGGTAGAGGCGATCACGCAGTGCGAGCGCGGCATCGATCCTGCCTTCCAGGTATTCCCCGTCGATCGCCCCTTCAGTCCGTCTGATCAGCCTGACGGCTATCAGGGATTGGGGATTGACGAACCCCGTCCCGAGAAATCGTCCTTTTGAGTCATGCACCCGGACAAGCTCTCCAGGTGTATGACCGGCGGGGCTGGAGGCAAGCTCGTTACTGAAGATCCACGGATGCCCTTTGAGGACACGACGGTCATGCCCCGGTTTGATGTCGATCCGCGGAAGCGCGGTCTCGTGTATCATGTCATTCATAGGATCCCAAGATGGGTGATCGAGAGATGATTGGTGAATGGAAAAGATGCCTGGTAACCACTCAGGAGAATCGCGTCAATTCCCTGTTGAAGGCAATCGCGCCGAACAGCCCCTCCTCGGTGCGTTCTTCGCGCACCAGGCTTCCATCGATCTCCAGAAAGAGCGGTGCCCCCTCGAGCGAGACAAAGGGGCTCTGGATCTCAAGCTGAAGTGGAGTATTGAGAACGATATCCCTCCGGTAGCTGAGCAGCGCACCACCTGATGAGATGTTCCGGATCATCGTCTGCTCTTCAAAAGTACCGCTGGTATCCTCACCGCTGAGAACCGTGCTGAGCCGGATGGGGATCCTGCGATGGATCCGGCGATCGTCCTCGTCGAGATGTTCGAAGACCACGACCCGGTCCTTGCCGTCAGCCTTGGCCATATAGAGCGCTATATCAGCGTGGTTCAGCAACTCCTCTTCATCCCTTGAATCCCTCGGGTATGCGGCAACTCCGATGGAGACGCTGAACTGTCCCTGGTCCGATCCGGCTGTCATCTCGAGTTCGATCCGGTTGGCCGCTGCCCTGATACGCTCGGCAACCACCGTGGCAAGATCGATCGGTGTCTGTGGCAGGATGACTGCGAATTCTTCACCGCCATACCGGATGACATCATCGATCGCACGGACATTCACCAGCATGGCGCTTGAAAGAGCTTTGAGGGCGGCATCACCCGCCGGGTGGCCAAAGGTGTCATTCCAGACCTTGAAATCGTCGATATCGAGCATGATAAGACTCATCGGCTGGCTGAAACGACGTGCCCGCCCGAGCTCACTGATCATCCGCTGTTCGAAATGACGCCTGTTGCCGAGACCGGTGAGGGCATCGGTGACAGACTCCTTCTGCAGCTGATCGATATTTGCAAGGAACCGGTGCCGCTCAAGACTCATGCCCGCCAGTTGCGCGGTCAGACCGGCCAGTTCGAGGTCTGCCTGCGTGAAGGGAGCCCGGGTCCGGCTGTCGGTCACATTCAGGACAGCCACCGGTTTGCCGGCAGAAACCACCGGTATACTCATGAATGAGGAACTCGCGTAGCGCGCCGCACGAAAGCTGAGGAGTCGGGGATCCTTTGAGATGTCGGTGACCAGGATCGGATCACCGGTTGCCAGCACCTGACCGGCTATCCCTTCGGTGGATTCGACTGTCGGCCAGTGGAGCGCGCACACCTGCAGCAGGCCGGTCTCTGTCCGGGCGACAACCGACACCTTCTCTGCGGAAAGAAGTTCTGCCGCTCCTTCTACCAGACGCTGGAACACGCCATCGACAGAATCGACGGTTTCCAGATCGTGAAGCAGAGTTCTCAGGCGTGTTACTTGTTCGTTCGTCATATCACATGTATAAGCGGCCAGATTGAATCACTCACATCAACCAATCTATAATTGTAAGTCACACGGCGCTGAATTGTCCATACCCAACCGATAGTGACGGCTTCCCGGTTGCCCCTGCCGGTGAACCGCTGATACGATGCCGTCATGCCAACCAACCGTATAGCAACCGACAGATCGTACCGGAATGTCTTACGAGGAGCGGGATTGATTATGATCATGTTATGCCCCTCCACTCTCCTCGCTCAGGGTTCCAGCGGGACCGAGCGGCCCCGGGCCCGCGATATCGGCATCGAGATCGGCCGCTACCCCACTGGTCCGGAGAACGCCATCACTGATGTTCCGGGAGTGCTGGTGGGGCACTTCACCCTGATGGAGGGGGCGGATATCAGGACCGGCGTGACCGCCATCCTGCCGCACGGAGGGAACCTCTTCTTCGAGAAGGTACCGGCGGCGCTTTTTGTCGGGAACGGATTCGGGAAACTGGCGGGAGCCACCCAGATCGAGGAACTCGGCACCATCGAGACCCCCATCCTGCTGTGCGGAACACTGAATGTCTCGCGCGTGGCTGATGCCCTCATTTCCTGGATGCTGGCGCTGCCCGGCATGGAAAATGTCAGATCGATCAATCCCGTGGTGGGTGAGACCAACGACGGGGGATTGAACGACATCAGGGGACGTCACATCGGTGATGAGGAGGTCTTCGAAGCCATCAGGTCCGCGGGGGTCGGACCAATGGATGAGGGGTCGGTCGGGGCGGGAACGGGCACGAGGGCTCTCGGATTCAAGGGGGGGATCGGTACGAGCAGCCGCCAGGTGACTATCAACAATGTGGGGACTTTCACCGTCGGGGTGCTGGTCCAGTCCAATTTTGGAGGCACCCTGCGGGTGAATGGTTCCCCGGTCGGCCGGGAGGTGCGGCGTCTCATGCGGGAGCGGGAACCTGATATCGAGCTGGATGAATCGCCCGATGAGGGCTCGTGCATGATCATCGTGGCAACCGATGCGCCGCTGGAGACCCGCAATCTCAAACGTCTCGCCTTCAGAGCGTTGGGCGGGATGGCGCGGGTCGGCGCCAGTTTCAGCAATGGCTCCGGCGATTACGTGCTCGCTTTCTCGAGCGCCGAAGAGGTACGTGTGGATGGGGAACATGGTGACACGCTGAGAGAGGGGCCTTACCTGGGTAATGCAGCCATGAGCGGCCTCTTCACGGCAGTGATGGACGCAACCGAAGAAGCGATCCTGAACAGCGTTCTGCGGGCAACGACCGTCACCGGACAGAGCGGTTCAACGAGCCGGGCGATACCGATAGACCTCCTGATGGAGGTCTGCAATGAATACCGGATCCTTCCCCCCGGCGACTGAGATACCTCGCCGGTGGGATCAGACATCAACGATCAAGGAGAACACAAGATGAGCAAGAACGTCAGTCGTCGAGGATTCCTGGAAAAGGCTGCGGGTGTCGCGGCGGGCGCGGCGGTGATCGGAGAATTCCCGCACCTGAACCTGGGATTCGGGACCGGATCCCCCGCAGGGCTTCCCATGGTGCTCGTTTCAGGCGGAAAAACCTGGGCATCCAACGCCGCATGGGAGGTTCTCAAGGATGGCGGAGACGCCCTCGACGCGGTCCATGCAGGTGCCATGGCGGCTGAAGTATACCCCAGCGATACAAGCGTCGGCGTCGGCGGCCTGCCCAACGAAGAGGGTGTAGTACAGCTCGATTGCACCATTATGGATGGCAAATCGATGCAGTGTGGCGCGGTTGGCTGCATCGAGGGGATCGAACACCCCTCATCGGTGGCCCGCGCGGTCATGGAACATACCGACCACTGCATGATCGTCGGTCACTACGCGACCGAGTTCGCCGTGAAGATGGGGCATCAGGTCACCGACATCTCGGATGAAGCGAGTCGCAGCTGGTACCGCAGATGGGTGGCGCGTCGGAGCGACACGGACGACTGGCTCTCCGAGGAGGAGTCGGCCATCAAGATGAAGCGGCCTCTCCCCCCGAGCGAACGGGGACGCCGTCAGAGGGAGCTCGAACACACTTACGGCACGATCAACGTTCTGGCTGTGGACGTCAACGGTCAGGTGGCCGGCTGTACCACCACTTCGGGGCTCTCGGGAAAGATCCCCGGCCGGTGCGGCGATTCCCCGATTGTCGGTGCTGGACTCTACGTCCTGCGGGATGTCGGCGCGGCCGGATTCACCGGTCGTGGTGAAGAGGTGATCCGTATCTGTGGCTCGTTCACGGTGTGCGAGATGATGCGTCGGGGCATGTCTCCCACCGAGGCAGGCCGGGAGGCGATCCGGCGGATGGTGGAGGAGACCAACGACGGCAACGCCAACTTCAGCGACAATGCCGTCGCCATCAACGCGAAGGGGGAGCATGGCTCTTTCACCGTCAGCGGCCGGATCAACTACACGATCCACAATCCTGACGGCCAGCAGCGTATCCAGAGGTGATCGCCGCGTAATCGATCTGAGCCGGACATCCGTATAATCCGTGCTTCCATCCTGGCGGGGGAGCCCTTACCCCGCCAGTTCTGCTCTATGGTCCCAGAGCTCCCACGGGGATAACTGAAACACCGTCTTCACGGGTGTAGCCATAGCCTGTGCCGACAATGACGGCCAGATTGCCGGGTTCACCACACCGGCTGGTATCCACACGATCTCTGAACTTCAGCAGATTCCTGGCCCCCTCCTCCACATAACCCTGTCCCAACTTGATATCGAACGCAGCCCAGCGACCATCAGTTGCCTGCACAATCGCATCCACTTCAAGCCCGGTGTTGTCCAAGTATTGGAAAACTGCGGCATCGGCTGCCTGAGAATAGACTCGAAGGTCACGTATGACCATGGATTCGAAAATAAATCCGAACAGTTCCAGATCTTTCAACAGCTGGTCCGGTGAAGCCCGCAGGGCAGCAACAGCCAGGGAGGGGTCAACGAAATGGCGCTTCGACGCACTTCGCATCCGGGATTTTGAGCGCAGGTGCGGTGACCAGGCCGGCTGGTCTTCGATAATCATGAGCCGATCCAGAACTGACAGATACGCATGTACCGTGGTTCGCGCCATCTCACCGATTGTACCTCCGGAATCTGCTGCCAGGGTCGATATGCTGGCATAGGTAGCCACATTACGTCCGAGGGACGCAAGCAGCCGGCCGACTTTCACCGGATCTCTCTCCCTCTGGTCTGCCTGAACCAAATCAACTCGACGTATCTCATCCAGATAGGCACGCACCGCATCAAGAGACTCGGATGCACTCAGATTCAGGTGTCCTGGCCAGCCACCGACCGCAGCTTTCTCCGCCAGTTCGGGCACCGTCAGCCCGGGATTCGGGCTATGTGGTGACGCACCATCGAGAAGCGCCTTCAGGGAAATCTCACCTGTGGAAGCTCCGGTCTCAAAGAGGGACATGGGGCGCATTCGAATTCTAGTCAGACGACCTGCCCCGGTGTGACGGGTGACATCATCTGCGGGAATGGCTGATCCTGTAAGGATGAACTGGCCCGGCACTCCACGATCATCAACAGCGCGGCGAATGTGGTTCCAGATATCCGGTTCTATCTGCCATTCATCAATAAGCCGTGGTACCGCTCCTTCCAGCACCAGAGCCGGATCAACTGAGATGGCCATGCGGGCGTTCCGGTCTACATCCAACAGTACTTCACTACTGGCGAACTGACGGGCTGTAGCCGTCTTTCCACAGGCCCTGGGACCCACGAGAACCACCGCCCCCATGGAGGTAAGGCGTTTCTTCAATTCACCGTCAACAACCCGTGCCTGATACATGATGAAGTCTCTTTGACTGGTAGTATGTCTCTCGACCAAACTCAGTATCCATAACAATAATAGGACTGGATAATCCATTATTCAACACATTCAGACTCCACAATACATTATTAGTAAACTACAATAATCAATGGTATTGGACTGCATAATGTAATGTATGAGTGGTGGGTGGAGACGGCTGAACTCTCAGACGTCTGAAATCCGGAGCGGCGCAAACAAGCACTTCTCAGAATAGCGGAGTAACGCGACAGCGGGCCACACCTCACTCCGTACTGTTGGCAGCCCCGAATATCCACTGCAGAAGTGAGGGCGGTCTTCCGTATTTCCGCTTAAGTTCCCGTGCCTTCTCTGGATCGATCTCTCCGACGATGGCGATCGCGTCCCTGATCGTGTTATCGTTGAACCGGATACGGTTCCTTCGCGACTGTTCCCATCGCCGCTGGCACACATCCTCCATGGCCGCCACGATACCACGCTTCAGACCGTTGTCAGCTCCTGGAAGGAGTGCCTCAGCGGTCCTTACCCGCGCACTCGATGAGATCTGACGCTCCTCCATGACCTCGATGAACCGCTCCTTAATCTGCTGGTCGCGAGCCACCCAGGGTTCGAGTGTTTTGACCGCGGAGAGTATCACCGAACTGGAGCTGCGGCGGTCAAGGCCCCTGAAGAGCAGTTCACGCGTATCCCGCTGATCTGACGCGTCTTCAAGCGTCTCGATCGCTGCAAGCTGTACACTCGATGAATTGGAATGATCAATCGCCACCGCGATGAGAGCTCGGATCTCACCCTCGGAGATGCGCCGGCCCAGCACCTTGATCGCCTTCAGCTTCACCGATGAGGGCGCGGATCCGGGCTTGAGGATATCTCTGAGAGCCGTCCTCACCGGCTCGACCAGCGCGAACGGCTCGGCCAGGTCGAGCGCCTCGAGCAGGACCGAGCTCGACAGGGAGCTGTGCAGGGCTGCGGCCACCGCGCGCGGCGCGGCAGCTGTTCCCATATGACGGGTGAGCGACCGCAGACCTTCGATCATCACCGAGGAGTAGGTCGAGCGTTCCCTCAGCATCGACTCGAGCGCTTCGGCTGCCGCCTCCTCGTTCTCCCCTCCAGCGAGTGCCCGTGCCGCCTCGATCTGCACACTGGAGGACGTTCCGCGGGCCAGACCATGTCCGGCTGCCTGCCTGACGACAGGATTGCCAGAGCTGCGGGCCAGCCGCATGGCGGCTATCTGGACGCTCGATGTGTTCCGGTTGTGCGCGGCCACCGAGAGGATCTCCGCGATCTCCGCCCGTTCGACATCTCCATCCAGACCCTTGAGCGCTTCCAGCAGCACACTGGACGATTCCGATTGCTGGAAGAGTCGTACCACTGATGGGCGGACCGCTTCATCAAGCAGGTACCCATCCAATGCCCTGATCGCAGATATCTTGACCGAGGAGCCGATACCCGATTCAAGAGCCATCACCAACACACGCTGTACGTGGGGCGCGTTCGCTGAGGATCTGAGCACCCTGATCGCCTCGAGCTGGACGCTCGATGAATTGTTCCGGGCCAGTGCCATCTCGATCATGCCTGCCACATCCTGCTGACCCGCGACCGGCTGCAGAGTCTTCAGAGCCAGGAGCTGGACACTTGAAGACCTGCTCGGCTCGAGCGCCAGGGCAAGCACCCTTCTCGCCGACTGGTTCGAGAGGTGACCACCCAGGATCCGGATCAATTCCTGCTGGCGACTCGAAGATTCCCGCCGCATCACATCTTCGAGGACCGACACACCTGAGAAATCGCCTGCGCGAGCCATGGCGAAGACGAGGTCCCTCCTCGATTCCCACGATGATCCGCTCGAGAGCAGCTCTTCGAGTGGTACCTGCCGGCTCATCCCGCCCTGCACTCCGTGAAGATCGACCAGGTGAGAACGCGCCGACTCGACCCGTGATGATTCAGGCCAGCGGCGGATCAGTTCTTCGAATGCTGTGACAGCCTCACTGCTCTGTCCCATCCGCTCGAGCGTGTACCCGATATAGTACTGGGCATCATCAGCCCTGCTGCTCTCTCCGTGATCGGTCACTACCTCCCTGAACAGCACAAGCGCATGCTCGAACCGTTCTTCTATCAGGTGTTCCCTCGCTTCCAGATACATGGTGCTGGCCTCTTCCTGCGCCTGTACAGGAGAGAGAGACACCAGCAGCGCTCCCAAATATGCCAGCGTCATCACGCGGCCGAGCGGCCGTCGAACATCTTTCCCGATCCTCATCGTCCTGCCTCCCTGCTGAGTGCGTATTCCTCGCCTATCCACCCCGATGCTTCAAGAGCCTCGGACACCGCCCCGTCAACATCGAGAGCCACAAGCCGGTCACCGAGACCGGTCAGCTGAAGGGTCTCCCTCAGCTCTCGCAGTGATCCTTCTTCCTCTCCCTGACCTCCCAGGATGGCGACATCCTCGAGGAAGAATGCCGCCCGGTGGATCGTCGCCAGGAAGGTCTGGTCACGTTCCGGCTCCAGACGTCTCTGCAGAAGACGCCCGTCCCGCAGCAGATCGAGAGCCTGTGCCCTGATCGATTCCAGACTGCCGATCGTCACATCACCTGATTCGAGTTCCATCACCGCCGAGACCAGCTGGAGTACGCCATCGATATAGGGCAGCCCCAGGTCGGCCAGGAACTCGGCCCGTACAAGCGCCTCAACCGCTTCTGAATCGACCTCCATCCTGTCGACTGCAACCAGGTTCTCAACCATTCCCTGATTGCCGGGAATGGCCCAGTAGCCGATCCCGATACCGACAAGGATGAGTGCTGCCGCGGCAACCGCACGCATCCCGGACAGTGAGTGTCCACGGCTCTCATGCCCGATCGATCCAGCCACAAAAGTCCGCCACGCTCTCTCCGACTCGACCTGGATTTCGGGCAACAGGGATGGGGCTCCGAAGGGAAGCGGTGGGTCTTCCAGATCATCCAGCGCTTCCAGCCCGGAGCCGGCATCCGCGAGCGCCTGCCGGCATCCCCGACACCCTTCAAGATGCTCCAGAAGGTCCGCCTTCTCCCTGCCTTCCATCGTCCCGAACAGGTATTGCTCAAGAACCGGTTCACGATCGGGGCAGGCTTCATACCCGTCATGTTCACGCACGATTATGCCACCTTCGCTCAGTCATCGTTGGTCATGTCACCCAGTATCCTGCCGAGTTTCTGGAGCCCCCGGAACACCTGGGTCCTCGCGGTCACTTCTTCACAACCCAGCACCTCGGCTATCCGGCTCATCGACAGTTCGTCGAAGTACCGGAGTACCACCGCTGCCCTCATTCCTTCCGGGAGCTCCTCCAGGGCTTCTCTCACCCGCCCGGCCCTCTCCTCCCGCATCAGGGATGCGAGAGGAGCTTGTGAATCTGAAGAGGCATCCGCGTCGGTACGTCCGGCTTCGACCCAGGAGGAGTGGAGTCGATCCTTCCGGCTGACGCGGCGTTTCTCTTCGATGGCACGGTTGACGGCAATCCTGCGCAGCCAGGGATAAAACCGATCCCTGTCGGCAAGACGGGGAAGAGCCTGAAGCGCAGACATATATGCGTTCTGCACGGTATCCTCGGCTCCCGATCGATCGGTGAGGATCCCTTCCACGACCCCCACGACCCGCGCGAAGTACCGACGGTGGAGTTCACCGAACCCCTCCAGGTCTCCCGCGAGAGTCCTTTCGATCAGCTGTTCATCCGGCAGTGCCATCGTTCCTCCCATCGGTCTACCAGTAATGGCGGTACCAGACCCCGAATTGTTGCATGAAAAAGGGGGCCCGTCAGGCCCCCTGCTCATGTATGTCGGATACCTCAGGTCTCAGAAATCATCGTTCTCAGCCACGATAAAGGTCGCGAGCGTTCTGGTCAGCGGCTGGTCCCGCTCCCAGTCCCAGTATGTGTTCCGCAACAGATCGATGAGCGCCTTCCGGTAGTCGATGTAGGATGAGAGGTAACTGCGTCTCGAACTGGCCAGTCTGCCCTGGGTCAGCAGGAGATCCTGGACGTTGAGCGAACCGGATTCGAACTGCTGAACCGCGAGGTGATACGACCGTTCCGCGGCATCGACACTGCGTACCAGGAGATCGAGACGCCCCTGGGCCTCCATCACCCGGTCGACCACGTTCCGCACTCCCCGCTCCATGTTCTTGCGGGTCTCTTCTCCCGATCGAATGATCCGTTCCATGTCAGCGAGCTGGGCATTGAGAGACGCCGTGTTCCGGCCCCAGTCCCAGAGTGGTATGGTGAAGTTGATGGCGGCGCCTCTCGCCTGATCGGGATCCAGGATATTCCGGGTGAACTGTTCCATCTCATCACCCCGTCCCTCGAACCCGAGAGTGAGACTCACTGTGCCGGTCATCGAACCGCGGGATCGGGTCTCCTCCAGGCTCATCTCGTGACCTTCCCGCCACATCTCATTCCGCCTGATATCGGGACGATGCTCGAGGGAATGCTGGATCGCGACATCGACATCGATGGCCACCGGTGTGTAAGTCAGTTCCGGTTCAACCATGATGTCCACATCCTGGGAGAGACCGAGCGAGTTCTTGAATCCGCTCTTCTGGCGGGCCAGCGCTCCCGCGCTGCTGGAGGAGCGGTTCCGCTTGTCGTAGAGATCCACTTCAAGCTGGAGAAGGTCGGTCTCGGTGAGATCGCCCCGCTGGAACCGTCGCCGGCCGGCTTCATACAGCGACTCGAGCCGCTGCTGCTCCTCGTTGGCCAGCTGACTCTGATAGGTGCGGTCGTACAGATCGAAGTAGCCACGTGAGATGTCCCTGATGATATCGATCTGCTTGCCGAGAAAATCGAGTTCGGTACTCTCCAGTTTCAGCTCTGCGCGTCTGATCGCCACCTGGATGCGGTTCGGCTGGAGGATCGGCTGCTCATACCTCAGGAACACTCTCCCGTAATAGGCCTTCCGACCCGGTGTATAGGAAAAGAGCTTGTCAGAGGTGCGGTTGAAGGCACCGTTCAATGAGACGACCCCATTGGTCGGCAACGGCTGCCTGACCGTGACACTGCCGGAATACCGGGCCGACCGGGTACCGAGGACGATCGGATCTCCTGTCGCAGGATCGATGATCTCCTTGATCGACTGGTCGAAATTCGGCACCGTGAAACTCATGCTGGCATTCGATCTCAACGCCGCGCGACTGGCTTCAAGATTCCAGTTGTCACGTCGCAGATGCAGCCTCATCTCCTCGATCCGCCATGACTGGTCAAGAGCCAGTCTCAAAGACAGATCACGGTCAAGGACGATGATCTCTCCTGGCCGGTACGCTGATGGGTCCTGTTGAGGGGCGGCAGCGGCGGATACCTGCGGAGTGTTGAGCAGGAGCATCGAGAGCACAAACATCGGGATCACGTGAATCAATTTTCCGGTCATCAGGTACAAACACCTCCGGGTTTATCAGAAGGAGATTGCCAGCGTATTGCGAAACGAGAGATCGGTCGTTTCCACACCCGCCGGTGGACGGCTGTCATGCGCCAATCGAAGGCTCACCTGCAGTGAGAGCGGGCCGAGTACCCTGACTGTCAGGCCGGTATCGTTGAGGATCCTGAAGTCCCTTGTATCACTGAGGAGGGGCTGGAAATAAATCTGGCCACTCAACTGCGCAGAGGGTGTGAGCTTCCAGCCGGCACTCAGCAGAAGAGACGCCCGCCAGCCGGGCTCGGAGGGGGCATTGTGCAGTACTTCATCCTCGCGCATGAGGATGACTCCCAGGTCGAGTCGAGTGGGGTCTGATGAGAGAAGGTTGGCTCTGAAGCCGGCTCCGGCCAGCACCCGTCGATTGAGCCGCACGAAGGCGTTCCGCTGAACCTGCAGGAGAGCCTCCAGGCGGACCCTGCTCGAGACAGCATAACCATACCTGAAATGTCCCATGCTGTTGTCGGCCACCTTCTTATCACCGGTCGCCTTGTATGAGCCTCCCACCACCAGCTGGAAGATATGCTCCCCCCCCTTCCAGCGGATGATGCTGTTGCCGTCCAGCTGACGATATTCCGAATTCCCCTCCATGAGAGTGAATCCGATCTGCACGGCACCTTCGACCCCATCCTTCGGTTCATCGACGAGGATGCTCTCGATATTGACGATCTGCGCTCCGACCGGGCCAGGCAGCAGCGCGAGGAAAAGTACGGATAGACCAAGGATGTTGCCTGCCAGAATGAAGGCGCGGAAAATCGGTGTTCTCATCACATGCTGCTGAGGCGGGAGATACGGTCATTGATAGCCGGGTGGGTGCTGAAGAGTTTCTTCGCCCGTTCCTCGAACGACTTGATCGGATTGACGATGTAGAGATGCTGGGTAGCCCGGTTGGCCACTT
>JALGVQ010000220.1 GCA_025774615.1 bacterium | reverse complement strand
CGCGGCTTGAGCTTGCGCATCACAACTTCGTGAGTGCCCAGCCACTGGCTGAAGATCACCACCTTGTTCTCAGGATTAGAGAGCAGATCATCGAGCAGCTGGCGGCATTCCCTGGATTTCAGGCCGTAATCGGTTTCGCGATCGACCAGCCAGGTGCTGTTGCAGACCATGCGCATGCGTTGTAACGCAACCATGAGACGGCGCTGTTCCTGTTCGGTGAGAAAGCCGCGACGGCGCCATCGCGCCACGATGCCGCCCACGATCGCGCTGTTTTCGTCATGAATCTCCTGCTGTTGAGAGGTCATGTCCAGAAACAGATGCTTATCGGTACGGTCAGGAAGCTGGTGAAGCACATCCTCTTTTCGACGCCGGATGAGCACCTCTGACAGGCTCTCCTTGATGCGGCCCAGGTCCCGATAACCGGTGACTTTGCCGCTCTCATCGGTCTGCTGGTGCGCCGCGATAAACCGGTACAGTGGACCGAGCCGGAAACGGTCGACAAATTCCACGATGGAGTGCAGCTCCTCCAGACGGTTCTCCAGCGGAGTACCGGTCAGAACGAGGGCGTAGTCGGATTCGATCTGCTTCACCGATCTGGCGCGGCGCGTCTTCCAGTTCTTGATGCGCTGGGCTTCATCCAGAATGACCAGATCGGGAGCCCATGCTCCGATGAGATCGAGGTCTCGATAGATCACATCATAGTTGACGATTTTCAGGAAGGCCTTTGCTTCATAGCGCTTTCGTCGTTCGGAAGGCGACCCTTCCACCACCATGACCGACCGGTCAGTGAACCGCTGCACCTCCTGCTGCCACTGGTGTTTCACCGACGTGGGACATATAACGAGCACGCGTTCAAGGCCGACAGTCCGGGCCAGTATCTCGGCTACGGCTATCGCCTGAACGGTCTTGCCCAGACCCATGTCATCGGCGATCAGACTGCGTCCTGCCCGGGCCGCGAAGAGCGCGCCTTCCTGCTGATACGGGAAGAGATCGCCTATGAGAAGGCCGGCCATCTCCCCGGCAGAACCATCCCCGGAAAACATGCGGTCGATGGCCTTCTTCCTGTGCGTGTCATCGCGCTGACGCGCGATGAAGTCCAGCGCATCGTCATAGAAGCGCACTTCATGGTCCGCCTTTGCCGCCAGGCGGACGAAGCGTTCGAATGATGATGCTCCACCGTCCCGCAGATACCCGTCGATGTCGAAGTGCTTCGCGGCCCGGGTGCGCAGATCATCCGGACATTCCATACCGGCCCGGAATCGAACCCGCCGCCGCGGACCGTAGTGCAGGTAGACCTCGGAATAGGGAGGAACGAAACCCTCACGAAAAGCTGTCTTCCCGCCGCGCTTGCCCTCCAGGGTCTCTAGCAGCCATTCAACATGCTTGCAGGTTCCCAGCGTGTTCACCATAAAATCGGGACACGAACAATAATTGGCGCCCAGCTCCATTCCCCGGATCGCCACCCGGTACGTTTTGCCGGTGTCGGGATTGGTTACCGCGAATTCCGAGAAGAACCGTTCGGATCCCAGGTTCCGGAATTCGAAATACTGTCCCCGGCCGTATTCCCGCCGCAGGGTCACCTGCCACTCTTCCAGAGACATCTGATCAGGCTTCCGCCTTCTCGATGTTCTGGGTACGCGGGCCTTCGACTCACCTGATTTCTGAGTTCCTGATGCCATTGCGTTCAGATCACCTTCTCATATCACCTCATGTATCAGAAAACGAACGACACGAATCTGTCAAACAGCGGGGTAGAGCGGTAGACTGTTGTAAGCGGGCCGTCCTCCAGCCCTGCTTCCCTCCTGCGCTCAGCCAGCCCCAATTCCTCGAGAGGTCTCAGAAACCGGCTCTCTACGAGGTCTGCCGATTCTTCTGGCCTGATCTGCATGTGGAATGAATCTCTCACATAACCCAGTACGAGTTCGTCGGCGATATCTGCCGGTTTCTGCCAGCTCCGGCCGAACTGCGCCCACCGGTAGATCATATAGGGTATACCGAGTTCAAAAGCAGTACGGGGCGAAAGCTCTTCCAGCACGGACGATCGGGAATCCCTGAAAAGCCTCCGGAAGAGATGGCCCAGCAGGCGGCTTGAATGCTCCGGACGCAACAGAGTCTCGCCTCTTCGGGTGATCCGGAAGGTTCCTTTATAGCGACGCAGAAGTCCCGTCAACCGCAGCAGTTCCCGGAGTTCGTATATGCCCCAGATACTCTCCTCATTCCAGACTCTTGTATGCTTGAACATCAGTTCCCCTTTGGCCGGGGGCCAGACCATCCTCCCGGCCAGTTCCTGCACGAAATCACGCGGCAGATTCCCTCTGGCGGTAGTACGAACCGAACCCCGTTCCTGCAGGAGCAGCAGCAATTCGCGGGCGTTCATCAGCATTCGCGAATCAGCGAGTTTCTCCACTTCCAGGTCCTCATGCAGGCAGATTCCCGTCCCCTCCTCTGTCCATTCGCCGTTGATCAGAGCTGTGAGCTGATAGGGAGTGAGCCGCGCCATCTTAACGTCCCGGTGATTCCCGAAATGATCGATAACCTCCCCGGCAACCGCGGCGGCCTCATCCGGTGAACTGCATTCCCGCGTCATCAGGGCCCACCAGAGTCTCATGTAATAGGGAGCGGCCATTGAAAGACGCCCGGGTACTGCCCCCATCCAGCCCAGCATGTCATGTATATCGGGCTCCGCCGGCATCCGCTGCCCCAGGATCCAGTTCGCTCCGGCGACATTGAACGCTTCCGGGTCGTATACACCGGGCAGCCAGTTCATCCATTCATCGTGCTCGGGATCGGATGGATTCCGGATTGATTCCAGCATTTCCATGAATCCCCACGGCCCTCCGCAGTCTTCCGGCGGGCCCGCCCGCTCCCCTTCCAGGCATTCGGGAGCTGCGAGAGGCTCATCGACATCGATCGCCCGTTCAAGCCGGATACTGAGGTGCCAGTCATCTCCGAAGTCGTAGGTGTAATGGAACTCTGTCACTCCCTCGTTCAGAAGGCTCAGCAGGGTAATCGCGCGCGCATCCTCCAGGGGAGACCGCGGGTCGTCCAGCCAGAAATCGTCGTCCATGTAATCCGGGCGGCCCACTCGGCGTTCTCCGACCTGGAATTCGTGAAGGTGATAATTCAACCAACCCATCACCTGCTGGATGGTCCAGTGCAGGTCCTCGAGGCTGGCTTCCCCCGGCATGAGCAGACGCCGCCAG
This sequence comes from bacterium, assembly GCA_025774615.1. Taxonomy (GTDB): domain Bacteria; phylum Blakebacterota; class Blakebacteria; order Blakebacterales; family Blakebacteraceae; genus Blakebacterum. Next base: position 1,209 of record JALGVQ010000220.1, on the reverse strand, counting down.
ATTGGAGGGTCGATATCCTCAAGTGACACCTTCAGCTGAATGGCCAGGTTGACTTTGTCTCCGTTCATCGAATCAGACCCCGTTTGTTGTCTGCCTGTTCATCATCTTGTTTCCTTTCACGCGACAACCGGCTCATATCGCAGACCATACAATGATATCCAGGTTCATTCCAACTGAAGCAGATGCTTCTACAGACCAGGTGGTCCTTTACTCACCGCCCTGCGAATCGCAATCCCATTTCACGTACCGGTTCCTCCAGTTCCTTGAAGGCCTTCATTCCCCTGGCCGACCATTCCCGGACGACCGCCGGACTCACCGATGCGCTCTCTGTGATGTTCTACGTATTCCATGACGTCATCAATCGTGGTGGCTCCAGCTAAATCCAATCCATAGTGACTCACAAGATAGCAGAATGCGAACGCCAGCCGGGGATCAGACAGTGCCTCCTGTTCTTCCTCTATATTCGCCTCGTAGCTGCTCAGGGCCGCCTCGGTTGCCAGTTGTAATTTTATTTCATCAGAACGCAGGCCCCGGAACTTTACGGCGATCGAGGGTGCCAGGTGATAGAGTTCCTGCTCTCCGAACGTGCGGTTGATACGCCGTTTAAAGGGGATCGCAGATCTGGCGTCCGCATAGGCCTCCTGGATCTCCTCGAGCCATTCTTCCGGTCTGCGTGGTACCCGTCTTGATTCCGCTCTCTCCCCCACCCCCTCATCAGGGTCGATATACTCATCGGTGAGAGACCGGAAAGCCTCCCACTGCCTGCAGTCCAGGAAAGACATCGGTGTTTCGTTCAACAGAACTGACACTTCAAACAGAGGCATATCGCTCTCGGTCATGAAGAACTTCGCTCCGAACACCAGTTCGTTCATCGATCCGGTTACCGATCTGTTCAGCGCTTTAGAGAACGAGACCGAATTCAAACCGGGTTCAATGAGCTTCCAGTACACAGACTCAAACCCTTCAATCTGCAAGAATCCTCGCAGATCAAGCTTCAGGCGACGAAGGAAGGTCTTATCACTCGTGACCCCCCTCCCGGGCATGACCACCGAGTACAGGGTCGGAGTATTGGTAACCAGGATATACTGCCGGCGCTCTACCGTGAAAAGATGAGCCGACCAGTCTGTGACAGGATTGGCGTCAGGCGGGAGCGCTTCTGACGGTACGATCTTGATTTTATTGCCCAGTTTCGCCGTTAATCGAATTATC
>JALGVQ010000042.1 GCA_025774615.1 bacterium | reverse complement strand
CACAGCATGCAGCCCCATCTCGATGGCAGATACACGGCCTTCGGTCGTGTTATCGCCGGAATGGATGTTGTAGATTCGATCGTGGAAGGGGATCGTGTCGTAAGAGCGACGGTGTATCCCTGATCTTTCCTGGAACGAGCCGGGCATGAACCGGGTACCCGAAAGGGAGGAGAGAAAACGATGTCTATCCGGAGAAAACACCTGTGGATCCCGATTCTGGCGGTGCCGCTCATCCTCGGCTGCCAGTCCCGGGGTGGGGAGAGTGAGGGCATGATGAGTATCAGGGATCGACTGGAGCAGTACACCACCTTCCGACTCACGACCGACCTGAGTGTCCTCTCCGATAACCAGCGGGAAATGATCCCGCTCCTCATCCGGGCGGCTGAGGAGATGGATGAGATATTCTGGATGCAGGCCTGGGGTGACAAAGAGGAAGTACTGCAGGACACCGATCGCCTGACACGTGAATACCTGGGGATCAACTACGGGCCGTGGGACCGGATCGAGGATAACGAACCGTTCATGGAAGGGTTCGGGCCGAAACCACCCGGTGCCAACTTCTATCCCGAGGACATGACGAAGGAAGAGCTCGAGGCAGCAGCAGAGAGCGATCCCGCGCTGAAGAGTCTTTACACCGTCGTGCGACGCAAGACGGACGGGACCCTGGAGGCCGTGCCGTATCACATCGCTTATGGGGAACACACCGAGCGAGCGGTCGAACTCCTGCGTACCGCGGCACTCCTGGCCGAAGATCCCGGATTCAAACGATATCTGGAACTACGAGCTGAGGCGCTCCTGACCGACGACTACCAGGAGAGTGACTTCGCCTGGATGGATATGAAGACGAACCTCATCGATCTGGTGATAGGACCCATAGAGACATACGAGGACCAGCTCTTCGGCGCCAAGGCGGCCCACGAGTGCTTCGTCCTCATCAAGGACATGGAGTGGAGCCGGAGACTCGCCCGGTATACCGAACTGCTTCCAGCACTGCAGCGGGTTCTCCCCGTTACTGACCGCTACAAGCAGGAAATTCCAGGGAGCGATTCCGATCTGAATGCCTACGATGCCATCTATTATGCCGGTGATGCGAACGCCGGTTCCAAGACGATCGCAATCAACCTGCCGAACGATCCGGTAGTCCAGCTTGAGATGGGCGCTCGCAGGCTGCAGCTGAAGAACGCAATGCTGGCGAAATTCGATATGATCCTCAAGCCGATCGTCGATGTGATCATCGATCCGGAACAGCGCCACCATGTCACCTTCGACGCTTTCTTCGGCAATACCATGTTTCACGAGGTCGCCCATGGTCTCGGGATCAAGAACACTCTCACGGGACAGGGCACGGTCAGGGAGGCCCTCAGCGATCTGGCCTCATCGATCGAAGAGGGGAAGGCCGACATCCTCGGGCTCTACGCGATCACAAAACTGGCGGAGATGGGTGAGCTCGGCGACGCGGATCTGATGGACAACTACGTGACCTTCATCGCAGGCATTTTCCGTTCCATCCGTTTCGGTTCTTCAAGCGCGCACGGTCGTGCGAACCTTGCCCGCTTCTCGTACTTCAGCAGAGCCGAAGCGTTCACTTTCGACGAGACGACCGGGTTCTACCGGGTCGATCTCGATAAGGCGAAGCAGGCTACAGAAGACCTCGCTCGCATGATCCTGACCATGCAGGGAGATGGTGATTACGAGGCTGCCGCAGCGTTCATGGCGGAGTATGCGGTCCTCGGTGCGCAACTTGTGGAGGATCTGGAGAGGATCGACAGGGCGGGAATACCGACCGATATTGTGTTTGAACAGGGGCTGGAGGTACTCGGCCTGGAGCGTTAGAAAAGCCGGACGCAAAACACCATCAGGAAGCGGGATTCCCGGAGCCCCTATGCTTGTTCCGGGAGTCCCTTTTTCGTATCATGCGGTCGCTCGCATCCGGACCGACTTTCAGGACTACAGCAGTGGGAGACAATCGAATGGAATTCAAGGAAGTGAAGATCCCCGAGGGTGATATCATCCAGTTCCAGGATGGGAAACTGGTCATCAGTGACAACCCGGTCATCGGCGTCCTGCGCGGCGACGGGATCGGGATCGACATCACCCCGGTGATGAAGCATGTGGTTGAATCGGCTGTCGAGAAAGCCTACGACGGTACGCGTTCGATCTCCTGGTGCCCGCTCTTTGCCGGTCTGGAAGGGCTCCAGCATTACGGGAGCGAGTTCCCTGAAGAGACAGTCGAAGCGATCCGCTACCTGAGGATCGCCATCAAGGGCCCGTTCACGACTCCGATCGGTGAAGAGACTCACGTCTGTCTCCACTGCGCGCACCAGCAGTACCACGCCGGTACCTGTGACAAGTGCGGCAAGGATGATGGTGTCTGCGAGCGATTCCGTTCGATCAACGTCAACCTGAGGCAGCACCTCGATCTCTTCGCCTGTGTGCGCCCCATACGCTACTTCGAAGGTGTTCCCTCCCCCAGCAAGTATGCCGACAAGGTCGACTTCATCATCTTCCGTGAGAACACCGAGGACGTCTACGCCGGGCACGACTTCGAGGCGGGGAGCGACACGGCCCTGGCGATCATCGATCTGGTGAAGGAAATGACCGGCAGGACCATCCGGCCCGATTCCGGCATCGGGGTGAAACCGATGTCATCGACCGGGACCAAGCAGCTCGCCCGGATGGCACTGCAGTGGGCGGTCGATCACAACCTCCCGTCTTTGACCTTCGTCCATAAGGGCAACATCATGAAGTTCACCGAGGGTTCCTTCGCCAAGTGGGGATACGAGGTGGCCGCCGATGAGTTCGGTGAGGCGACCGTCTCCGAGAAGGCACTGTGGGACGACCTGGACGGCGTGATGCCGGAAGGGAAACTCCTGGTCAAGGATCGGATCGCCGATTCGATCTTCCAGCAGATCCAGACACGTCCCGAGGAATACAGCGTCCTCATGGCTCCAAACCTCAACGGTGACTACCTCTCTGACGCTGCCATCGCGCTGGTGGGTGGTCTGGGACTCGGCCCGGGCGCGAACATGTCCAATGAGATCGGGCTCTTCGAAGCCACGCACGGTACCGCGCCGAAGTACACCGGGATGGACAAGGTGAATCCCGGTTCGCTCATCCTGTCGGCGGTGATGATGCTCGAGCATATGGAGTGGCAGGAAGCGGCTGATCTGATCATCAAGGGTATGGAGCAGTCGATCATCGACGGACACGTGACCTACGACCTGGCCAGGTTGATGAAGAAGGAAGGCCGTGAAGACGTGACTGAGGTTTCCTGTTCCGGATTCGGAAAGTCGATCGTCGAGCGGATGTAACGTTCGAGGTCATTGGTATTCGGTCAGACCCGTGATTACGGGAGAGAGGGGCGGTCCGGTGGGCCGCCCCGAGTGACGATCTTAATCGGCCAACCAGCCCGAGAGGAGCGCAAGCGTCACACCGATCGGGACCACGAACCGGATCCAGATGAGCCAGAGTCGTCCTGCCCTGCTTCCTTCTGTCAGCCCGGCGGCTTCGAACGCGTTCGCACGATGGACGCACCAGCCAACGGTGATGAGAGCCATGAGGCTGCCCAGCGGCTGCATGGTGCTTCCCCATATCAGATCGCTCTTCATAAGGTAATCGATACTGAGCAGGCTCGGAATTCCGAGAAGAGCCGCGGCGGTGACGACCGTCCATACCGCCTTCTTTCTCGACCATCCCCGGCGGATCACGAGTGGTGAGACGAGCACCTCGATCGCCGCGACTGCTGAGAGAAACGAGACGAGTGCCAGGGCAAAGAAGAAGATGGTCGCGACGAGATCACCCGCCGGTATCGCCGCAAAAACAACCGGCAGTGTCTCGAAGAGCAGAGTCGGTCCCGAGGTTGGCTCAAGACCGGCCGCAAATACCGCCGGGATGACCAGGAACGCGGCAAGGAGCGCCGCCATGAGGTCACCCGTCGCTGTCTGCACCGCCAGGGAGACCGGTCGGACATCCTTTCTCAGGTAGGCGCCGTAGGTCACCATGAAGGTGCCGCCCAGCGCCATGCTGAAGAATACCTGGCCGACTACGGCCAGGAGGGTGCGGCCGGTGAACGCGCTCACGTCGAAGGTGATGAGGTATCTGATGCCGGCTGAGGCTCCGGGCAGAGTGAGACTCCTGATCATCAGAATGATCATAAGTATGAAAAAGATAGGGATGAATATCCTGCTTACCCGTTCGATGCCCTTCTTCACACCGGCGAGAATGACAAACGCGCAACCCGCCAGAACGACCGAAGTCGCGATGGCCTGACCGGAGAACCCGTGGACAGTGGTCTCGAACACGGTGGCGGGATCGGCGTCCTGCAGGCCGGTTGTGATCGCTCTGACCAGGTACAGAAGTACCCATCCGATCACCACCACATAGTAAGATGTCGCCATGAGTACGGTGAGGAAGAGCGCCGAGCCCACGTAGCGGCCACCGGGCAGTCCCGCGCTGATATAGGCTCCCGGCGGACCCTCGCCGGTCTTCCTGCCGAGGGCCCATTCGGCTATCAGTGCCGGGATACCGAAGAGCACGAGCGCAAAGATATACAGGAAGAGGAAGGTGCCGCCCCCGTAGGTACCCATCATGTAGGGGAACCGCCAGACATTGCCGAGTCCGACGGCGACGCCCACCATCACGAAGAGAGTCGCCAGGCGTCTCCCGAACTGTTCCTGGTTTGTACTCATGGCGGCCGAATCTATCAGTATCACCCCGACACGGCAAGGCCGCTTGTTCTCGTTTTAGCCTCGTGAACTCCGGATGGACACCAGCTTGTGGTTTCGGGGAGGTGCAGGAGATGACTATACTCGCTGCCATGTCGAACCAATGGGAAACAATACGACTCGAATCACGGCCGCCACTGGCCGAACTCGTACTCAACCGGCCCGAGATGCGGAATGCCGTCTCATCCCGGATGATGCATGAGATGGGTGAAGCTCTCGATCAGGTGGAGCAGGACCCTGACCTGAAGGTCCTCATCATCCGTGGAGAGGGAGATGCCTTCTGTGCCGGCGCCGACCTTGGAGAGATGAAGAAGATCCAGAATGCCGCGTTCGATGAGAACATGGAAGCCAGCCTGGCCCTCACCGGTCTCTTCAGGCGGATCTACACGTTCCCGAAAGCGACGATCGCCGCGGTGCATGGTCCCTGCGTCGCCGGCGGCTGCGGGATCGCCACCGGCTGTGACCTCATCATCGCCGATGAGAGCGCCCGCTTCCGGTACAGTGAAGCGGCGATCGGATTCGTTGCCGCGATTGTCACGATCTTCCTCCTGCGAAGTGTCGGTGAGAAACACGCCCGTGAACTCCTGCTCACTGCGCGGTTCCTGCCGGCAGGGGAGGCGTACCGTATCGGACTCATCAATGAGGTGGTCGGTAGCGGGGAGCACCTGAAGCGTGCCAGGGAGGTCGCCAGCGAGATAGCCCTGAACAGTGGTATCAGCATCAGGTTGTCGAAAAAGGTGCTGGAGAAGATACCCACACTGGGACTCGATGAGGCCTTCGAGTACGCTGCCGATGTCAACGCGCGTGGTCGCCTGAACGAGGAATGTCTCGAGGGAATCGCTGCTTTTCTCGAAAAACGGACTCCTACCTGGCGGAAGAAGATCGAGGAGCTGTAAAAAAGGGCCTGCCGACAACTGCCGGCAGGCCCGTTTCCAGAAGAAACTTCCCGGAGAGTTATCCCAGGATCTCTTCGACCTCTTTGGCGTCCACCTCGGTGATGTAATCCAGCCCGGTGACGTCAGCGGATTCCCGCGTCAGGCAGGCCACATCATCACGCGTGATGACGTCGAGGTTGAACTTGCGCTCACCGGCCATGATCTGGCGCAGGCCCTGTGCCAGCCGGCTGAAGTAGGTGTAGACACCCATGGCGCCGGTCGGCATCTCCTTGAAACGTTCCGGACCAACGAGGTCCTTCAGCTCGGGAGCGGTGATGAACACCTCTTCCGGCGTGGTGCCGAAGCGGCCCACGAAGACGGGCATCGCGCCGTCGGCCATGTGTTTGCCCAGGGTCTTTCCGACCATGGCGGCAGCGAGCGGCGAACGCGCCATCGCGATCAGTTTGGTGTATGGCGCGCCCATCGCGAGTCCCTTGAAGATCATGTCTTCAAAGGTGAATCCACCCGCGAAGGCGATATCGGGCACGAACTCACCCTTCTCGTCAAGGTGCTTTGCCATATTGTGAGTCAGGCTGTGCAGTTCGACGATCGGGACACCCCACTCGTTCATCATGCGCCAGGGGCTCATGCCGGTCCCGCCCCCGGCACCGTCGACCGTCAGCAGGTCGAGTTGTGCCTGGGAGGCCCACTTGATCGCTCTGGCCAGGTCGGCAGGGCGGTAGGCGCCTGTCTTCAGGGTGATACGCTGTGCGCCGGCTGCCCTCAGTTCCTCGACACGGGCCATGAAGTCTTCCTCGTTGATCATGCCGACACGGCTGTGCCGCTCAAACTCGTGAAAGACGCCCGACTTGAATGATTCGATCACCATGGGGTCAGTGGGGTTGGGGAGAACCACGTAACCACGCTTGTAGAGCTCCTGTGCCTTCTCAAGGTTGGTGATCATGACTTCGCCACCGATGTCCTTGGCACCCTGACCCCACTTCAGTTCGGCAGTTTTGACACCGAGCTTTTCGATTGCGTACTCCTGGACGCCCAGACGTGTGTCCTCGATATTTGCCTGCAGGATCACATCGCCTTTGCCGTCGATCTGCCAATCCTGATAAGGTTTCACGCGGCTCTCGAGCCCGGGGGATTTCAACACCCTGCCGTCCTTGAATTCGGACTGCATGTCCATCCCCACCACATTCTCACCGATGGTAAGGGGTACGCCCTGAAGGGCTGCTCCGATGGAGAGACCTTCCCAGTTCCTGGCGGCGACGTTGGTGGATCCCATACCGGCGATGACGAAGGGGAGGCCGACTGTGAACTTGTTGTCGGCTCCGATCTCACGTTCCAGCTTCACGTTCGGGAAGATCGCCTTGTCACTGTCAGCCTCGATCCCGTGAGCGCCCTTGGCGGTCCCGAGGATGGTCAGGTGGCTGTAGTCGATCGGATACTCCTTCTCGGATGCAGCGGTGATGATGCCGAAGGGCTGCGGGTAGATCATTTCCGCTCCACGATATGCAGATTTGCCGATCTCGCACATCCCGACGCAGCCGTCCACACAGGTCGCGCACATCCCGGAAATGCTCGTGATGGCGTCTTCGGTGCGGTTTTTCGAGAGCGTTGCTGCGCTCGCGTTGACCTTGGTGTACGACATTGTGATTCCTCCTGGAGTGCCCACTATTCCGGGCTGTTTCTCTGGTTATGACTCTTCTGTTGCCAACCGCCCGGTGGCGGGCAGGTAATCCCCTTCGGGACGGACACAGGTGCCGCATTCCGGCGGCATCCAACATTGAACATCATCATATACCGCAACACACGATGGGCTGAAATTGAGGCAAGCATTGCAGAGAGTCGCCTCTTCGTCAGGACCATGGCAACGTGACGTGCATACCGGACAGATATACATGCAACCGCCACATCTTCGGCAGACCTCTGAGACCTCATCGAAAGCGGTAGTAATACGGCGGTTCGGTCCACGACCAACGAATCCGATCGCCGATGACATCATCTGCTCCGCACACATCCGGACGCAGAGACCACACAGAATACAATCTTCATGTTCAGGTCGAAAACGCTGCTTCGTCATGCCATGCGCCGAAGCAAGGTCCTGAATCGTCTTCGACTGCGGTGAAGAACTGACCAGCAGTTCCAGCATCATCGCCCGTGTTTTCATGATCTTCGCCGAGTGCGTGCGGACCTCAAGCCCATCTTCACACCGGTAGGTACAGGAAGACACCATCTTCGATTTGCCGGGAGGGCCGATCTCGACGACGCAAAGGCGACAGGCTCCGTAACTGCTGAGGCCGTCATCGTGACAGAGGGTCGGGATATTGACACCATACGCCCTTGCCGCCTCAAGGAGGGTGGTACCCTCTTCCACCTCGACCGGCAATCCGTTGATATTCAGCGATATCAGTTTCATGCTTCTTCCCCACTTCCCGAGACGATGATGATCGCATCCGTCGGACAGACCTCGATGCATGATCCGCACGTGATGCAGACATCGGGATCGATGTTGTGTTCCAGGTCCTTCTCACCGCTGATTGCTTCGACCGGACAGACCTTGGAGCAGGCGTGACATCCGTCGCAGAGCTCTTCCTGAATGAAATACCTGATCAGAGCTGCACAGACACCGGCTGAACAGCGGTGTTCGGTGATGTGAGCCTCATATTCGTGACGGAAGTAGCGTAGGGTCGACAAGACCGGGTTCGCGGCGTTCTGCCCCAGCCCGCACATGCTCGCGTTGTTCACGGTCTCGCCCAGTTCCTCGAGCAGCTCGAGATGATCGAGCGTTCCCTTCCCTTCGCAGATGTCGTCGAGGAGCTCCCGCATCCGCTGCGTTCCCTTGCGGCAGGAGTAGCACTTGCCGCACGACTCCTCCTCAAGAAAACGCGTGAAGTAACGGGCCACGTCGACCATGCAGGTCGATTCGTCCATCACGATCAGACCACCCGACCCCATGATGGTTCCAGCCTCGGTCAGCGCCTGGAAGTCAACGGGCAGGTCGATGAGATCCTCAGGCAGACAGCCACCGGCAGGTCCACCTGTCTGGATGGCTTTGAATTTCTTGCCGTTGGGGATGCCTCCGCCGATGTCGTAGACGATCTTGCGGATCGTCGTCCCCATCGGGACTTCGACGAGTCCGGTGTTTTTGACCTTCCCTACCAGAGAGAAAATCTTGGTCCCCTTGCTGCCTTCCGAACCGATGGAGGAGAACCACTCTGCTCCCTTGCCGATCACATGGGGCACGCAGGTCCAGCTCTCAACGTTGTTGATGACCGTCGGCTTGCCCTTGTACCCGGACTCGACGGGAAAAGGCGGGCGCTGGATCGGTTCGCCCTTTTTGCCTTCAAGCGAGGCGATGAGCGCGGTTTCCTCGCCGCAGACGAAAGCCCCGGCGCCCATCACGACCTTGAGGTCGAAACTGAAATCGGACCCGAGGATGTTCTCTCCCAGCAGTCCCGCCTCCCGGGCCTGGTCGACGGCCTGGTTGATCCGTTGTACGGCAATCGGGTATTCGTAACGGACATAGACGAACCCCTGGTTCGCGCCGATCGCGTGGGCACCGATACACATGCCTTCGATTACCCGATGCGGGTTGCCTTCGATGATCCCCCGGTCCATAAAGGCTCCGGGGTCACCCTCATCGGCGTTGCAGACGATGTATTTTGGTTCGGCCGTCTGCTGATGGGCGATCTGCCATTTCAACCCGGTCGGGAACCCCGCTCCACCCCTGCCCCTCAGGCCGGAATCGAGTATGGCCTGGATCACATCCTCCGATGACATCTCATCCAGTACTTTGGCCAGGGCGCTGTACCCATCTATGGCGAGGAAGTCCTCCAGGCTGTCGGGGTCGATCTGCCGGTTCTCGGCCAGCAGTATGCGGTCCTGATGTTTGTAGAAGGGGATATCCTTCTCATACAGAATGGGCTCCCCCGTCTCCGGGTCGACATAAAGCAGCTTCTCGATAACCTCGCCACCAACGATTGTGCGCTCGAGGATATCCTTCACATCGGCCTTCTTCACACCCTCATAGCAGTACCCTGCCGGATCGATGGCCACCACTGGTGCCAGGGCACAGAATCCGTGACATCCGGTGCACTTGAAGGTCACCTGGTCGGTCAGGCCCATCTCTTCGATGTGTTTCCGGAAGGCCTTGGCCACGTTGTCCGCGCCACTGGCCACGCAACCGGGACCGGCGCAGAGGGTAATGACAGTGCGGTCGCCCTGCAGCTCTTCCTTCAGGGACGCCTGGAGTTCATGCAGTTCGCTGACGGATCTGATCTTGGCGGTCATGTCACATCCTCGGCCTTGTCACGTTCAAGACGGCGCAGCAGTCTCGGGATTTTTGTCGGAGTTATGTTGCCATGGTATTCATCATCCACGATGACCAGCGGCCCCATGGCGCAGGCACCGACACAGTTGACTGTCTCGAGCTGGAAATGACGGTCGGGGGTCGTGCTCCCGGCGGGGATATCGAGGCGGCGTTCAAACTCCTTAAGAACGTTCACGGCGCCGCGTACATGGCAGGCGGTTCCCATACAGACGGTACACTTGTGACGTCCCGGCGGATTCAGTTGGAATGAGGTGTAGAACGTCACGATTCCGAAGAGTGAGATCGGGGAGACCTCAAGACGTTCCGCGAGATGCTTCAGGACCGGTACAGGCAGGTACCCGAGGGCGTCCTGCACACCCAGCAGTATTGCGACCATCTCGCTGCGGTCGTGCTGATGTAGCTTCAGGATTTCATCTACCCTGGCGAGGTCTTCTTCGGTCACCACCACTTCCGGTTCCACGGAGTCGGGCACGGCGCTGGATGATGGCATTCTGTACATCCTCTCCCAGTCGGAAAGGTGAAATCCGGATGCAGAAACGACACTGATTACTCAGTGCCGAAGTGTCGATGATCTAAACAATCGGAACCCAAATCACCGGTGTCAACCTTTTCAGACCGATCAATCCGAAATGGCTGATTATTATATTCAGGTGTTCCGCCCATGTGTGATGTCGTCAGGTGGTGCGAAACTGAATCCTCAGTACAATCTGACGGGTAAATAGCCGGATTTCAGTGAATGAATATCGGTCTGCCGGGTAAAACCCCGATGTTCCCTGCTATTGGAAATTCTTTCCTTCGATGGGGACAGGAGGTGCCTGGCGGGGACAATTCGGTTGAATTGTCGCCAGAAGCGCACGTAACATAAAGAGCTGAGTCTCCAGGTTTGCAGGCGAATCGGTGCCGATTCAGGATATCCGAAAGGACGCCGGCAGCATGCCCGACGACGAACAGAAACGATCGTATGAAGATCTCGAGCATGAGGTAGCGCGCTACCGGGCGGTCTACGATGTGATGCGGGCCCTCGGAGGGACCCTGGATCTTGATGAACTGCTCGACCTGATCATCACCCGGATCACCGAGGTGATGGATGCTGATCGCTCAAGCCTCTTCCTGATCGACTGGGAGAAAAAGGAGCTCTGGTCGAAAGTTGCCCAGGGAGTCCGGTTCATGGAGATCAGGTTCCCCATGGATCTCGGGCTGGCCGGTGCGGTCGCGACAAGTGGTGAAGTCCTCAATATCCCCGACGCCTACGATGATATCCGTTTCAACCAGGACTTCGACCGGAAGACCGGTTACCGGACCAGGTCGGTGCTCTGCGTCCCCATGACGAACAAGGAGGGGGAGCGGATCGGTGTGATCCAGGTCCTCAATAAAAAGAGTGAGAACCCATTCGATGAGGAAGATCAGGAACTGCTATGCGCCCTTGCCAACCAGGCGGCGGTAGCAGTCGAGAACTCACAGCTCTATGAGGACCAGAAGAAAAGTTTTATCTCGTTCGTAGAAACACTCTCAACCGCGATGGATGCCCGGGATCCGATAACAGCCGGACACAGTTCGCGGGTAACGTTGTACTCCCTGGCCATCGCCGAGGAACTGGAGTACACCGAGAAACAGCTCGCGGTTCTGAACGCCGCCGCGTTGCTGCACGATATCGGTAAGATCGGAGTGCCGGAAGTGGTGCTCTTCAAGGATGGCAGGTTGACCGATGAGGAGTACAAGGTCATCCAGACCCACGCCCTCCATTCCCTCAACATCCTCGACAAGATCCATTTCGTGCGGGAGCAGAAGGAGATCCCGATGATGTCGGCCACCCACCACGAGCGGCTCGATGGTTCGGGGTACCCTCTCGGTCTCAGGGGCGATGATATCCCGGAGGCGGGAAGGGTCATTGCTGTGGGCGATATCTTCGACGCAATCACCAGCCGGCGGCATTATCGTGACCGGATGGAATTCCTGAAGGTGCTGAAGATCCTGGATGAGGAATCCGAGGGCAGCCACATCCAGCCGGAATTCGTCAATGCCTTCAAGCAGCTCCCCCTCTCCCGGATCGTCAAGATACTGGAAGAGGACAACAGCGAACTGGTTCCTGAAGAGGACATGCTGCTGTTCGAGAAGATTTCCCTGAGCACATTACAGGTATTGCTCGAAAAGGAAGAAGACGCTCTGTCGTCGGAAGAGCGAAACCTGGTGGAACGCTTCATGTGTGCCTACGACAGATGTGAGGATGTCAACCGACCTGATATGGATTGATACCAGAGATGAGTATTTCAACCAAAAAGGGTGATGGTGGGCGAACGCGGCTCCTCTCTGGTGAAGAGGTTCTCAAGAGCAGTACCCGGACCTCGACCTACGGTGACCTGGATGAAGCCGTTTCCATGATGGGACTGGCCCGCGCCCTGACGGAAGTGGACCGGATCGGAGAGCACCTCCATGCGATCCAGAAGGTATGTTTCATTGTCGGGGCGGAACTGGCGGCATCACCCTCGGCCGCTTCCGGTCTCAAAGTCCGTCTCGATGTGGATCACCTGAAATCTCTCGAGGAACTCGGCCACGAACTTGAAGAAGAAGTTGAACTTCCACCGGTGTTCATCATCCCCGGTGGAACTCCGGCCAGCGCCGCGCTCGATGTCGCCCGTACCGTTGTACGACGTGTGGAACGGGGCGTTGTTTCGCTCGTTCAGGAAGAGGGAAACGCATTATCCAATCCCAGTATCATGCCGTACCTCAACCGGCTCTCCGATATTCTTTTCCTGCTCGCGAGGCTGGAGGAGAAGGCACAGGGATTGGTATACGATCGTGTGAGATAATGAGTATTCAGCCAGCCAGCCGCTGCAGCCCGTGCAGAAGGAGGTGTGTCCCATGAATTCGTTCCCGTCACTATCCAGATCCCGATGGTTCCGTAGTCTGCTGGCACCCGCATTGTTACTGGCGGGTCTTTCACTGCTTGTCATTACCGGCTGTGAGGAAGATCCGACCGGGCCAAGCAACGCCGATATCGAAGCAGCCCAGACCCTGATCGATGAGGGTTTCGGACTGCTCGTCATGGCTTTTGAAAACATCGACCCATCGTCAGAGACGCCGGCTGATTTCACTACTCCGAAAGCAAAATTCGAGGACGCCCTTGAACTCGACCCGAACAATCATGATGCCAGCGTCGGTCTCGCCCTCTGTGAGATAGGACTCCTCTCCCAGGATGCAACCCTGCTGGCGGCAATCGGGGAAATTGTTCCTGTGACACCGATCGGGAGGGCTGTCTCAGGTGCACCTTCACCCGGATTCCGCCGTGCCCTCGGGAATATCACCGATTCAGGCACAGGCATCCTCACACCGACCGGCTGGCTCACCTGGATGCAGGGCCGGATGACAAAGATCGTGCAGGGAGACCCCGCTATAGACCTCGATCCACTGCAGAGCGCGGTCGAGACGGTCATCCTCCCGACAGTTGATGCAGTTATCGCGCTGCTGGGTGCTGTGGAGAGTGATGCGACCTGGACGCTCCTCCTGACACCGCAGATGCAGGGATTCGAGGACCTGGATGGCCAGCTCGAGATCGATGTGACCGATATCTTCCTGGTCGACAGCACCATGCACGCCCTGAAGGCGATGCTCCACTTCTTCGTTTCATACAATCTGAACATCCCTGACACCATGGTTGAGACAGAGGTCCTGGCAGCTTTCAATCAGACCGATGGCACCTTCCTCTCACTGCGCACCAGCGGCACAACGAATATGGGGAGCGTCAGAACGTCACTCCTGGCCGCGATCATGAAATTGGGTCTCTTCGCTGCAAGCCTGGAGGCGGAGTCTCTGGACCCGACCGACGACCAGTCTGACGACCTGATCAAGTTGGGAACTGATGGACCGACGGAGGAGGAACTGGACGAGATCGCAGCCAATCTGCTGGATCTCTCTCTGGCTCTCAACGGTGACTTCGATGTGACCGATGTCGACTTCGACATGGATGGAATGCCGGATGTCCTCACGGTGAACCTCTCGACCATTTTCACTGCCCCGGTACAGGACCTGAAGCAGCTCCTGCCTCCTTACAGCTGGGGATCAGAAGACCAGCTCTTTTTCTGGGATGGCTACCTGGAGCAGGATCCGAGTCAGTTCGTATTCCCCGATCCGACCATGGGGGGGATATTTCCCGACTTCACCACCGACGCGGAATTCAAGGCCTTTTTCGGTATGCCCACCGACATGTGGCTGCTTCCCGGGCCATTCTTCCTCCTTCTCATTCTTCTGGGATCCGGCTGAAGGTAACCGGAACAGGTGGATCAGATGATAATCCCGCGGCCGGGGCGACATCAGACGTCCCGGCCGTTTCTCTTCCGGGGGGCCCGGCTCTGCGCGGGGATGCTCTCCTTTTCCATTCTTGTCCTATCGACAGGGAAGTCCGCACAGGCACAGGTGAGCACCCTCTGGCCCGATGTAGCCCGGCTCCTTGCGCCGGAGGCCGGGCTTACCGGGACCAGGGAGGGCGACCTGTTGCCGGTGGCAGGATGGGGACTACCCGGAATGGGAGATACCGCCCGGATGGGAGGGAACCCGGCGGCTGATCCATTCACCTGGATGAACGACGATCTGCCTCTGGTGCGTTTTGAACATTCCGGTGAACTGGTCTATCGGGCAGGCAGATCGGGTGGCCGAACCTCAGATGTCGGCAGCAGAAGGTGGGGAGCAGGTATCACTGTTCCGCTGGATGATGATTCCTGGTCGATGGTGTGGGGTGGTTCAGGGACCGCTCTGATGACTGACATGATGATCGGGGAAAACAAGGGATCGCTTCTGAGGAATCCGGAGATGGAGAATCTCTGGCTGGGGATCAGAAGGAGGAGCGGGGGTATTGACCTGCTCGCGGCCGGTGGCCAGAGCAGGATGTTCGGCCCCCTCGATCTCTACACTCTGGCAGTACGGATCGAACCGGTACGGAATCTGAATCTGTCGGCCTGGGTCACAGGGATGTCAGGGCGCAACGAGATGGTCGTCACCTGGCTGGATACTCGGGCCGAAGTGGTGTCGCTGTCTGACAGATCATCCGCTGGATTGCGCCTCGAGAGCAGACTCGCGGGTTGGGATATCCTCATTCGGGTGGAGCAAACTCGGATCACATCAGAGCGGGAAACAGATCTGGACCATCAGCTTCGACCGCGATCATCGATCGGACTCGCAGAACTCAGGATCACCTCAGGTGATGGGACCTGGTGGGGGGCTCTTGGGATTGAGGGGAGCCGGTATCGCGCCTCACTCGATTCCCGTGGTCTCCGGTACGGGCGGTTCCTGCTCGATGATAGCCGCCGTTGGCTTCGTGTCGGGCGGAATATCTCCCCGGGCGACTGCACGTGGCGTTATTGGGCCGGTGTGACGCGCACTGGATGGAATAGTGAAGGGGAGGTTGAGTTCTGGCCTTTCACGCCTGTGATCATCGATCTACTTGGTCTCAGGCGCAGGGGAGCCGCCGATGCCGGAATGAGTCTTCTCAGCACCGGTGCACATGTTTCGACCGGGAGTCAGGACGAAGGTGCGGCCAGGAGTATTGGAAAAGGGTGGGAGATTGACGCCGGTATTGACATGCACGCGTTGTGGATGGACGGCCGGATCGAATCGTGGGAGCCGTTCCTGCTCGGTCTGGGAAAGACGAATATCATAAGGGATCGCCTGTCGATCCGTTCCGCGCAGTTCGCTGATCTCGGTGTGGTTCTCTCTCTACCGGTCACCGGGGGTGTCATGGTCCGGACCGGGGCGGCACAATTGATTCCGATCGCTTCTCAGAGACGGGTCCCCCCGGACGAAGGCGTTCCAGGCGATCCGGGTCGACCCGGCAGCCGGGTAGAGTGGGGCGGGTTGCGGTGGTGGTTCACCCTGCTCCTGACAGATGTGAGGCCCGGGAAGTCCGGCTCAACAGATGGGGGTGCCGGCTCAGAGGAGTGATTCCGCCTCGAGGGTGAGCGCCTCGATAACCCCGCCAAGGTTCTCTGCCATCTGATCGAGTTTTTCGGTATCGGTTTCCGGTGGGATGATCATACCCGCGCCATGGAGAATGATCACTTTCGTGAAAGGGTATGGCAGAATGTAGCGGTCCCAGGCCTTCTCGAAGATCCTCGCCTTTCTGACAGCGATACCAAGAGGGACGATCGCCGCCCCGGTCTTCATACCGACGTAGAGTCCTCCCGGTTTGACCTCGTGGTACGGCCCTTGCGGGCCATCCACTGCAAACACCGCATCGTGACCTGCCTTCATGGCACGGATGATCCCGATCAGCCCCCTGACCGCGCCATGGGAAGCGGAACCACGGATGCAATGGAATCCGAAGCCGTCGAGTATGAGGGTCTGCAGAGAGCCGTCCCGGCTGAGACTGGTGAGTACTGCGTTCTTCTTCCGACGCCAGTGATTCACAAGCGGGAACTGATGACCATGCCAGAAAGCAAACGCGACCTGACCGGAAGAGGAGTCTGTTCGGGCATTCTTCAGCTCATCTGAGCCGAGTATCCGGATCTGCAGGGTCAGACCGATCATCCTGATCAGCATTCGGGCCAACAGTGCGATCATCTGCTGTGAAATGGTCGGTGGAACCGGCTGGAGGTCCTCTCTCCCCTTACTGTCTGTTTCGTTATCCATGCCGGTCGTATCCTGGGACAGTGTCTGATCGAATCGGATCATCCCTGTCGATCCTCAAGTGACCATATGACACGACCGTCCTGTCAGCAACTCCGAAGCGGACCGGGGTTGGCAGGAAACCGACCGAACCTCATGCGACTGCCGCGTCAGGGGGTGTTGGTACGATAGCAGCGATGATGATATCCGAAGATGTCAGAAGGGAAGCGCTGCGGGAGTTCACGGTGGCCTATCGGTGTCAGCGCGCTGGTGAACTAGGTCAGGCCATATTCCATTACAGGCGATCCATCGAGCTGATCCCGACCGCCGAGGCGTACACCTTTCTCGGTTGGGCCTATTCATTCCAGGGAAGACTCGATGAAGCGATCGTGGAGTGCAGAAAGGCGATCGATCTCGATCCCTCCCTGGGAAATCCCTACAATGATATCGGAGCGTATCTGATCGAACTGGGGCGACCTGAAGATGCCCTGGCCTGGCTGGCGAGGGCTCTGAAGGCAACACGGTATGAGAATTACAGTTATCCCTACTACAACCTTGGCCGGGCACACGAACTGCTCGGTCATAGAGAGGAAGCGCACACGAGGTATCAGAATTCGATTGACGAAGACCCGGCCTTTACACCGGCATTGCTTGCCCTCAAGAAGATTCGTGACCTTCCCTCAGATGCTCCTGAAGATTGATCAGGAGTAAACAATACTTATTAGAACACGTCACTGACTGAAAGAACCCTGCAGGACTTCTGGTTCGCGCGGAGTCTAACAGACAGGTATGAGTACACGTTTTCACCATATATGGACCGGATGTTGAGAAATGAATACACGGAAATCAGCGCTGATAATCGCCTTCATCCTGCTCCTTGCGGGCTGTGGAGAGGAAGTCGGAACAGTGCGGGTCGACATTCCCGGCATATGGGAAGGCTATATATCTCAGGGAACCATACTGGGGACACCCAACAAAGGTGATCTGAAATTCACGATCACCCGGGACCTGGAATGCACTATCGAGGGCTTCGTGGATGGTAATCTCGCCGAGTGGGGGGGAGTGTTCCACCTCGATATAACCGGATTCGGCTACGTCGACGGGAACAAGCGGCTCCTCGGGGCAGTGAAGGCTGTTCGTACCAGAGCGGGATCGGCGCCCGATTCGATCACGGGAACGATAGCCGGCGAGTTCAATCTGGTTTCCGCCGGGGCGTTCGGAGACTGGTTTGCCGATCAGGGCTCACCCTTCAGCGGTGTGGGACTCTGGACCGTCATGAAGGATTATTAGGGGTTTCTAAAGAACCGAACCGTGCATCCCGGCCAGTTCATCCATCTGCAGGATGAAGGGATTCGTTCTCCGCTCCTCACCCACCGTTGTCGCCGGCCCGTGTCCCGTATACAGGACCACATCGTCATCCAGGACCAGGATCTTCTCCCGGATGCTCTTCATCAGGGTCGGGAAATCTCCACCGGGAAAATCGGTCCGGCCCACACTTCCCGCGAACACGGTATCTCCCACGAACGCATGCTTCTCACCGATCAGACAGATTCCGCCGGGTGAATGTCCGGGCGTCTCCGCCACGGTGAAGGTGTAAGCGCCAATAGTGATAACATCAGCTTCCTCCAGAGTTCCATCATGAGGGGGTATAGGATCACCGGGGATCCCGATCCAGGTCGAAGCCGATTCATGGGCGTGTTCAAGGACCGGCAGATCCTTCGGTGGCACGAGAAAGGGCGCCTTCAGTTCCTTCACGAGAGGTCCCGCGGCCAGAACATGATCGAAGTGAGCATGGGTAATGGTGATGTAATGGACCGTCCACCCTCCGTCACTGACACTTTTAAGGATTGTCTCCGGTTCGGCCCCTGGATCCACGATGAAGGCTTCTCGGGTATCCGGGTCGCCAACGAGGTAGCAGTTTGTTGCCAGCGGGCCGACGGGGATGGTATCAATCGTTATGGACACGTGGAGACCTCTCTCTGATCAATGAAGGAAAACACTCATGAACCTTGCTGTCGGTGACCCTGCCCCCGATTTTGCGCTCAGCGATCACAATGAAGAAGAAGTGACGCTCACCGGTCTGAAGGGGAATCCGGTCGTTCTTTATTTCTATCCGAAAGATAACACTCCCGGCTGTACCACCGAAGCGTGTGATTTCCGGGACAACATGGCCAGGATCACCAGCGCCGGCGCGATGGTACTGGGAGTTTCACCTGACGGTGTAAAAAGTCATCAGAAGTTCATCGGGAAATTCGACCTGCCGTTTCCTCTTCTTGTGGATGATGACCACGCGGTTGCCGAGGCCTACGGTGCCTGGGGCGAGAAGAAGATGTACGGGAAGACATTCCAGGGTCTGATACGGTCGACCTTCCTGATCGACGGTGAGGGGAAGATCGCGCAGGCCTGGTACCATGTGCGGGCAAAAGGGCACGTCGATACGGTTCTGAC
Organism: bacterium; assembly: GCA_025774615.1. GTDB lineage: Bacteria > Blakebacterota > Blakebacteria > Blakebacterales > Blakebacteraceae > Blakebacterum. Next base: position 768 of record JALGVQ010000042.1, on the reverse strand, counting down.
CGCGCTCGAGAATCTAAAGTCCTGAGCATGCTGCTCTGTTATCGCGTGACAGGGCACTAGGTTCTTGTCTGGCGGATGGCGGCTATCCGCGCATCGATCCCGTCCAGGATCGATAAGGGGACCTTCAGATCTCCCGTCCCGGTGCCGAGAGTGATATCAGGTTTTGTTTTACCGTGAAAATCGGTGCCGCCGGTCGGGACCAGATCGAACTCGCGCGCCAGTTCCCCGTAGAACTCGACCTGCTCCGGGCTGTGCCGGGAGTAGAGCACCTCGATGCCTTCGAGCCCCTGCTCAGCGAGTTCTGATACCAGCTGCCGGAGTTCTTCGCCTTCACGATGCGTCTGATAGGGATGGGCCATGACCGGAATGCCACCCGCTCCCTTGATCTTCTCGAAGGCGTCAGCAGGTTCGTACCGGAACTTGTGTTCGTAAGCCGGTGAATCTGAGGCCAGGTAACTGTCGAACGCTTCCTGAACGGTCTTGACGGCTCCGAGATCCAGCAGGGTCTTTGCGATATGGGGCCGCCCCACCACGCCTCCGCCAGCACGTTCTTCCACCTGCTCCAGTGTAATCGGAATGCCCATTTCCCGGAGGTTGTGGATGATCTTCGGGTTTCGTTCCTTCCGGGCGCGTTTCAGTCTCTCAACTCCAGCTGCGAAACGTGGCTCAGATGGATCGAATCCGTAACCGAGGATATGAAGGGTTCCACCGTCGAGTACACATGAGATCTCGATACCTGGTACGACCCGGATACCGAGAGATGCGCCA
>JALGVQ010000219.1 GCA_025774615.1 bacterium | reverse complement strand
CGCTTCAGGGGCTTGTGCCTCTTCCTCCCTGTCAGTCAGTGTAGGGTTTTCGGCTACCCTCCCCACATCGGCAGCTCCCGCTGACGATTCCTGATACCCTCCCGGTGACGCGAGCGCCGTGTCGATCCTGTCGAGCAACTCCCGCAGATCCACCGAGTTGTCCATCTGGACGAGCCTCAGGAATACTGCCTCCATCGCGATCCACGGCTGTGGATTGCTCCGCAGTGAATCGGCTGACTCGATGGTGAATTCAAGTCTCCTCAGGAGATCCTCAAGGGAGAAACGATCTGCCGTCTCCCGGTACCGTTTCCGGTCTTCTTCAAGGATGCTTTCCAGACCGACATCACCGCCGAGTGATGCCGCGATCAGGAATCGCAGATGCTCGGCGTATCCGAGTATGAATCCGCGCGGATCCTGTCCCTCTTCGACCAGTTCGGCCGCAAACCGGAACACCCCGGCGGCGTCCCGCTTCCCGGACAGATCGGTCAGAGCAAAGAAACGTTCGGCATCGACCACGCTGAGTACATCACGTGTCGCCTCGAGTGTGATCTCATCACCGGCGAAGGCGCGGACCTGGTCGAGCATGCTCTCGGCATCACGCAGAGCACCTTCTGCCTTGCTCGCGATGAGGTGGAGAGACTGTTCGTCGGATCTGATCCCCTCCTTCTCTGTGATCTTCCTCAGCGTGTCGATGATCATGCTGATCCCGATCCTCCGGAAATCATATCGCTGGACCCGGCTGAGGATCGTGGGGAGCACCTTTGTCGGTTCGGTCGTCGCGAAGATGAACACCACGTGCTCAGGTGGTTCTTCAAGCGTCTTCAGGAGGGCGTTGAACGCCTCCTTCGTGAGCATGTGGACCTCATCGATAACATAGATCTTGAAGCGGCCTTCGAGTGCGGCATAGCCGACCGTCTCCCGCAGATCCCGGATCTGGTCGATGCCACGGTTGCTCGCCCCATCGATCTCGAGCACATCGATGCTGTTCCCCCGAGCGATCGCCTGGCAGGTCTCGCACTCTCCGCATGGTTCAGGAGTCATCGAATCCGTGGATCGGCAGTTGAGCGCCTTCGACATGAGCCGCGCTACGGTGGTCTTTCCGGTACCGCGGGGGCCTGCAAAGAGATAGGCGTGGGCGATCTGACCGGTCCGCAGGGCGTTCTGGAGGGTATGGAGGATATGATCCTGGCCGACGACATCGGCGAAGGTCTGGGGCCGGTACTTCCTGGCTGTTACTTCATACGGCTGATCGCTCATGCCCGATATCGTATCCTGAAAGATTGGGGTCGTACACCCGTCTCTGAAGACCGTCTCCCCCCGGATCTGAAGCAGCCAGCTCCAGCCAGGCAACCCCGCGGCGCCCGAACACGATCACCTGCCGCTGCTCCCTTCCGGGCCTGACGGGGTTCAGTGGGCGTTCGTCGCGCGGGACCCGACCTTCAACACCGCTTACTCCAGAAACGACAGGTGCAGCGTCCCCTCGGACGGGAATCCGATCCGGCTATAGCGGGTTGCCGGTTACAGGGTACCGCTAGTTCCCCATCTGGCACGACCCCAAAGCCGTGATTGTTTGCTGTTCGATTGCATTATGTTCTGGCGGAGAGGGTGGGATTCGAACCCACGGTACGGGGATACCGTACATACGATTTCCAGTCGTACACCTTCGACCAGCTCGGTCACCTCTCCTGGTACTTCCTTATCCGTTCGAACAGCGGATGTCCGAACGGACAGATATGTCAAATTAGGCGGAGACCCTGTAAGTGTCAATCCTCCCGACCGGGCAACCACGTAATCGAAACCCGCGCGATAGTTGGTCCGTACTCATGGATAGAAGGTAATCCATGATGACCTCACGACGCTGTTTGAAAGCTCCCTTGCGAGGTAATGACATGCAGATACACCGAAATACCGGACTGACAGGTCTCTCACTGTTGCTGGCGCTGTTCCTCCTCATGCCCCCTGCAAGGTCGTTCGCCCAGGCCGATCCGACCGTCATCGATCTGACCGATCTCAAGACCTTGTCAGTGCCAGACACCGGGGTTGAGGTTATCGACTACCTCGGTCAACAGGCGCTGCGTCTGAATCCCGGTGAAGGTGAGAGGGTAGCCCTGGTACGGGACTTCTCCTTCGAGAACGGCACCATCGAACTCGATATCGCTGCCATACCCGCCTACACCGGGCTCGTCTTCCGGGTGCGCTCGGAACACATCTACGAGGGGATCTACTTCCGTCCCCAGAACTCCCGGCATGCCGATCCTGTCCGCCGGGGCCACACCCTCCAATACCACGCCGCTCCGAAGCATACCTGGTACTATCTGCGTGAGAGGTTCCCCGAGCAGTACGAAGCCTGGGCCGACCTGGAACCGGAAGCGTGGTTCCACGTCCGGATCGAGGTTATGGGGAGTACAGCCCGCGTGTACGTGAACGATGAGCCGGAACCTGGCCTTGTGATCGACGATCTCCTGAACGGGGTGAGCCGCGGCACGGTGGGACTCTGGGCCGGCAACACCTCGGGTGGGACCTTCGCGAACCTGACCGTGACCCCGGCCGAGCCGACCGATCTGAGCACTCTGGGATTGACCGCGGCTGATATCGGCGGAGGCATTGAATACACCCCTGAGCAGGAGTTCCTCTTCGATACCTTCCGTACCCGCCGCTCGGTCCGGCAGTTTCGTTCCGATCCTATCCCCGACGAGCACCTGATGCGCATCCTCGAGGCGGCCGGTTCAGCGCCCACATCGGGAAACCAGCAGCCGTGGAAATTCCTGGTGATCACCGACCAGGTGAAGATAGACCACCTTCGGGACGGATGTATCGAGTCATCCCTGGAGTTCGACCGGCAGCGGCCGGAGTTCGATCCTGCCGGTGAACCGGCCCTGCGAGCCCGGTACGAACAGACCTTCGGCAACTATCTGTCGGCCCCGATCTACGTGGTCGTGCTCACCGACAGCTATTCCCGGTACCCTTCATACAACCGGTTCGATGGTTCACTGGCGGCCGGTAACCTCATGCTGGCCGCCCGTGCACTGGGCTATGGCACCTGCTTCATCACAGACGCCATCCCCGAGGCCGTGACCCGCGAGGTGCTCGGCATCCCGGACACCTTCGAGTGGATCTGCATTACCCCCATCGGAGTGCCAGTCGAGTGGCCCGAATCCCCCCCGAAGCTCCCTCTGCGTGATCTCGTGGTCTTCGACCAGTTGGTCGAGGGGGTCAACTACACCGTTCCCATAACCCGCCAGGCGATCGAGGTCGACCCGGCGGTGCTCGCCGACTACGTCGGTCGCTATCAGCTTGAGACCGAGACCTTCGTGACTATCAGCACTGAGGGTGAGCAGCTCTTTCTGCAGGTCACCGGCCAGGACAGGGTCGAGATTTTCCCCGAGGCGAAAGACGCGTTCTTCCTGCGAGTGGCCGATGTCCAGGTGACCTTCATCCGCAGCGATGGGGACAGGGTCATCGCTCTCACCGTACACCAGGAGGGTCAGGAGTTCAGGGCCGAACGCGTAGAAGGTGTTGCCCCCTGCCGGGAACGCTGACGGCAGTCAGGGCTGTCAGATCATTAACCGCTACCCACAATTGTAATCGGCGTGATTCAGATCAGAGGTTCTATCAGAGATCAAACAACACCAGTCGCGACGAGCGCACCGGTCAGAAGCATCAGGCTCCCTACAAAGATCCGAATACTCTTCAGCTTCACCTTATCGAGCAGTCTGCGGCCCAGGATGGCTCCCAGAAATGCCGCTCCTGTAGCGGAGAGCAGTAACTCGATACCCCCCGAGTCCGCAACCATCTGAAAGTTCCCGGCGAAGAAGGTGGCTCCATAGACCGAGAGTCGGGTGATATCCACCAGGATCGAACAGGCTATGCCCGTGGCGATGAAGCCTTCTTTCCCCAGTCCGGCCTTGACCAGGAATGTGGCTCGCATGGCACCCTGGTGGCCGGAAAGCCCACCGAAGAAACCGCTGAGAGCGCCCCCGAACGGCAGGTATTTCCGATCTATCTTCAAATCATGAAGTGATGGCAGAAGATCGAAAACTCCGAAGATGATCACCAGAATGCCAATGATCAGTTTGACCGGGGTGATAACCGCCATCCGCCCCATGAAGGCATATTCCAGAATCGGTTCACCGCCAGCCAGCAGCCCGAGCAACAGCGCACCGATAAAGGCAGCTATCGCTGCCGGAATCCCGAAGGTCAGCCAGACCCGCCAGACCGTGTGGCGACCGATCAACATGATCTTGAACAGGTTGTTCGTCAGATGCACCGCAGCGGTGGCAGCGACAGCGACCGGCGGCGGAAACACAATCAGGAAAAAGGGGAGGAGCAGTGTACCGAGACCGAATCCTGAGAAGAAGGTCAACCCGGAGGTGAGGAAGGCGGCACAGCTGACAACGATGATGAGAAGCATCCAGGGGT
>JALGVQ010000041.1 GCA_025774615.1 bacterium | reverse complement strand
AGCGATTGCGATTGCCCGGTAGCGCGATTGAAGCGCGAGATGTTACCACCCTGACTCTCACCATAGAGGATGATATCGGGATCTTCCGGGTCGACCTGCGCATGGAACCCGTCGCCACCCATGAAGAACTCCCAGTCACGGTTCATGATGCCGTTCCCGTACTGCGAACGGCTCGGGCCACCCCAGGTACCATTGTCCTGCAGTCCACCGTAGACGTTGTAGGGCTGGGCCATGTCGTATCCGATGGCGTAGAACTGCCCCAGTACGAGGTTGTCGCAGAAGTCCCAGGTGGCTCCCTCATCCCAGGAGATGGAGACTCCACCGTCGGAACCGACCACCAGGTGGTCGGGATTGGTCGGATCGATCCACATCGCGTGGAAGTCGACGTGGTGGTTCCCGGTGATATTCGTCACACCCCGGGTCTCACTCGGATCACTCGCCCGCTCGTAATCATCGACCCATTTCAGGGCCTCCTCCACGTCCACCTTCAGGGCAGAGGTCTCTAAAAGGTATATCTTGTTCGGATCGGTCGGATCGACCCGCAGCTGACAGTAGTAGAAGGGACGACTGTTCTGCCGGTCGACGCGTGTCCATGAATCTCCCCCGTTGCGGCTCATGTAGGTGCCGCTCATGTTCCTCGACGTTCCTCGTCCGCCCCGTTGCTGACCGCCTGCCTGTGCTGCGGGAGCATCGGGATCGTCGGAGAAGTTCTCGATCCGGGCGTAGATGAGGTCGGGATCCCCGGGGAAGATCTCCAGGCTGCTCTTCCCGTTCTGGTCGGAGGGAGGCAGTCCGTTACCCTCGATGCGGGTCCACGTCTCGCCGGCGTCGATCGATTTCCAGATACCGTTGTTGGGGCCGCCGCCGCTAAGGAATACCCATGGTTGGCGTTCCCGCTCCCAGGAGGTGCCCCAGACCACATCAGGATTCTCAGGATCGAGAACGACGTCGTAGAAACCGGTGCCGTCGTCAAAGCCCTTCAGTTTCCGCCATCGGTTCCCGCCGTCATCCGACTTGTAGAGACCCCGGTCACCACTGGTGCGGTCCCACAGATTCCCGAGCGCTGCGACATAGACCACCATCGGATCTCGCGGATCGACGACGATCCGTCCGATGTGGTAGGTGTACTCGAGCCCCACGTGACTCCATGTCTTGCCGGCGTCCGTCGACCGCCAGATTCCGTCTCCCCAGCTGATCGAATTCCGGGAGTGGGGTTCGCCCATCCCGACGTATATGACATCCGGATCGGAGGGCGCGATCGCGATATCTCCGACCGCGGCGGTCTTGCCGCCCTCGAAGATCTGCTCCCAGGTGACACCGTTGTTCACCGTCTTCCAGAGGCCACCGGCGGCGGCGCCGACGTAGATCGTCGAGGCTTCACCTCCTGGTGGTATCGCGACGTCGGTAACGCGTCCCGACATGTTCGCCGGGCCGACCTGGCGCCAGTTGAATTCACCGAGTGTACCGCCCTCTTCCTGGGCCAGCGCGACATTCTGGAATGCCAGTGCCATAGCCGGAACCAGCAGGAGTCCCGCAATCAGTCGCAGTGATCTATGTGCCTTCATCAGCTTGCAGTCCTTTTCGAAAGTTCCCATCCGGTCATTGATATCCGTGCCTATCATATATGCAATCTGATGTTTTTCCACCTTCATCCTCTGTTGCGTTGACCCCCTGCTGACTGGCTGATAGTTTCAGGACCATGCCAGCCCGATCTATTCTCTTCCTGGTGGACGGTACAGCGCTCGCCTACCGGGGCTACTTTGCGTTCATCAAGAATCCCCTCATCAATTCGAAGGGCGAGAATACGAGCGCCCCGTACGCATTCACGACCTCCCTGCTGAAGTTGATCAGACAGTATGAGCCGACCCATCTGGCGGTTGTTTTCGACGCGCCCGGCAAGACCTTCCGACATGAGCGGTATGAGCAGTACAAGGCCACACGGGAGAAAATGCCGGAAGACCTCGCGCGGAGCCTGCCCCGGGTCCATCAGATAGTGGAATCGATGTCGATCCCCCACCTCGAAGTCCCGGGATATGAGGCCGATGATGTGATGGGGACCCTGGCAAAGCTGGGAGAAAGGGAGGGACTCGACGTCTATCTGGTGACCAGTGACAAAGATTTCATGCAATGTCTCGGTGATCGGGTCCATATGCTGCGACCGGGCAGGAGGGGTGATGATTATGCACCCTTCACCGCTGCGGATGTCAGGGAGCGGTATGGAGTAGAGCCTTCCCAGACGATCGATATCCTCGGATTGATGGGAGATTCCTCCGATAACGTCCCCGGTGTGCCCCAGGTGGGTGAGAAGACCGCGCAGAAACTGGTGCTCGAGTACGGATCGGTGGAAGAGGTCCTCGATCACGCCGATGAGATAACGCAGAGACGGGTCAGGGAGAACCTCGTCGAGTATGCCGAACAGGCACTGCTGAGCAAGGAACTTGTCACCATCGATACCGAGGTCCCGCTCGACATCTCCATCGACGATTTTGCCTTTTCCGGTTTCGATTATCCGGTGATGGCCAAACTGTTCGGGGAACTCGAATTCACCGGTCTTCTGGACAACCTTCTGCATGAAAGCGATGAGTCGGGCGCAGACTCAGCGGAACGGGACTATCTGCTTGTTGAATCCATCGACTCGCTCGAGGAGGTCCTCACTCTCTGCCGCGGCGCGGATATCGTTGCGGTGGATACCGAAACCACCGGTCTGAATCCGCTTACGGCCCGTATCGTAGGTGTGAGTCTGGCGATTGAACAGGGCAGGGGCTGGTACATCCCGCTTCGACACGAGGAAGAGGGAAACCTGCCTGAAGATGAGGCGTTGAGCCGACTCGCGAAGTTCCTCGAAGACGATACCGTCCCGAAGGTGGGACATAACATCAAGTACGATGCGCTGGTACTTCGCAACGAGGGGATCGGGCTGGCCGGAATCGTCTGCGACACCATGGTGGCTTCCTACCTGCTGAACCCGTCGCGCCGCAAGCATGGGCTCGATGCCCTGGCTCTTGAATATCTCTCGCGCCAGACAACCCCGATAACCACCCTCATCGGGAAAGGGAAGAAGCAGAAGTCATTCGCCGAGGTGGGGATCGCCGAGGCATGTGACTATGCCTGTGAAGACGTCGATGTGACCCTCGGCCTGCTGGATGAGATGGCCCCTCAGCTCGAAGCGCTGAAGCTCCGGGCGCTGATGGATGATACTGAAGTGCCGCTCATTCCGGTTCTTGTCGAGATGGAAGCGCGGGGCGTCCTGATCGACCTTGAACTCCTCTCCGATCTCAGAGAGGAATTCCAGGGTGAGCTCGACCTGTTGACGGGTGAGATCTACAAGCTTGCCGGAGAGGAGTTCAATCTCAACTCCCCGCAGCAGCTTCAGAAGATCCTGTTCGAGAAGCTGGAACTGCCGCGTGGCAAGAAAACCAAGACAGGGTATTCGACCGATTCGGAGGTACTCGAGGGATTGATCCCTGAACATCCGATCGCTCGCAGGATCCTCGACTGTCGCGCTCTCGGGAAGCTGGTTTCGACCTATATCGAGGCTCTGCCGAGACTGGTGAATCCCGGCACCGGAAGGATCCATACCTCCTTCAACCAGACGGTCGCGGCGACCGGCAGGCTCTCCTCCTCGGAACCTAATCTGCAGAATATTCCGATCCGCACCGAGGAAGGGCGGAGGATCAGGCGGGCGTTCATCGCGCCTGAGGGGCGCGTTCTGCTGTCGGCAGACTACAGTCAGATCGAGTTGAGGATCATGGCTCATCTCTCCGGGGATGAGCGTCTGATCGATGCCTTCCGCAAGGAGGAGGACATCCACACGACCACTGCGGCCGCGATCCTCAACGCTCCCGCTGAAGAGGTCACCGATGTTCTTCGCCGTCAGGCCAAGTCGGTCAACTTCGGTGTGATGTACGGAATGGGAAGCGTCAGTCTCGGCAAACAGCTCGCGATCCCTTCTGCGGAAGCGAAGGAATTCATCGAGAACTACTTCGAACGATTCAGCGGCGTTGCCCGTTACATCGAGGAGACGAAGGAAACAGCCCGGAAAAACGGCTATGTGACCACCCTGCTGAACAGGCGACGGTATATGCCGGAACTTGAATCCTCGGCGCCCCAGATCAGGGCCTTCGCCGAACGCACCGCCGTGAACATGCCGATCCAGGGATCGGCTGCGGATCTGATCAAGAAAGCGATGATCGCCATTCAGGAGTGGATATGGAAGGATTCGGTAGCAGCGGATATGATCATCCAGGTTCATGATGAACTGGTATTCGAAGTGGATGAAGATCAGGTCGAGAAGGTGTGCGGGGTAGTCGTGGAGATGATGGAAGGAGCCCTGGAACTGAACGTCCCCATCGTGGTAGATGCACAATGGGGGAAGACATGGGCAGACGCGCACTAAAAGGGCACCTGCACCACAAGCGGAGAACGGATAATGCTGCTGTTGTTCGATACATCTACAACCACCGCAGTGGTTGCCCTGGCCGATCCTGAGGGCGGATCGCTCATCGGACAACGCGAATACGCCCGCAATGAGGGTGGGGCATCCCTGCTCCTGACAGGCGCACACGATATGCTCGAAGAGGCAGACCGGGATATCACCAGCGTCACCGGTATCGTCATCAGCCGCGGACCGGGCTCCTATACCGGATTGAGGGTCGGATACGCTCTGGCGCAGGGTCTCTCGGAGTCACTGGGGATCCCGGTCACTGCGGTTCCCTCCTTCTGCGCGTTTGCCAACCAGTACAGAACCGATACCGCCTCGCTCTGCGTCTGCTACGATGCCCGGAGCCGGGGCACCGCCTGGGTCACCTATTTCCAGGATGAGACCAGACCGCTCAGACAGGACGCAGGTAGTAATAAAGGTATCCACCTGGCGTTGGCGGAGGATGTTGTCGAGCTGGGTGAAGATGAGGTTCTGCTCCAGATCGCGCCTGCCGAAGCCATCCCCGGACTCGTCCCGCGACCGTGCCGCCTGGCGGGTCCCGGCGTCGATAGATTCCTCGCCAGTCTCGACCACGATCTGCCCGATGACATTGAACTCATCGCTGGTTCAGATCGGGCTGCACCTGAACATCTCCTCACTCTGGGAACCGAAGCGCTCCTTACCGGAGGAGAAGATATCCTGAAAATCCTTCCTTTTTACCTGGGGACGATGGAGGCAGCCCCACAGCGCCTGAAAAAATGATCGGTCCCTCTCAGGAGACCGTGGAAGCGGCTGTTGAGGTTCTGCTGAGCGCTGGAATAGTGTGCGCGGATCTGCTGGTTACCTTTGGCAGCGGCCAGAAGAATCCCTGGGATAGCGAGACGGAGATAACGATACCGTACACGGAGATCCCCGGATGGGCCCCACCGGGTGTCGAGGGTCATGGAGGGGAACTCTCCCTGGTGAGGATGGGAGAGGATAATGTGTTAGTTATGGTCGGGCGCCACCATTATTATGAGGCCCGTTCTTATGAATCTGTTGCGGCACCCCTGAAGGCCGCCTGCGAACTGGGAGTACGAAGGGCATTGCTCACGAACTCCGCCGGTGCTGTGCGGAAAGATCTCCGGCAGGGGGACTTCGTGCTCTTAACCGACCATATCCTGCAGCAGGGACCGGATCTTGCGGACCTGCTCCGGGATGCATGGGAAGAGGGCATGGTCCCGACGTACTGGCAGGAGGGCGCAACGATTCTGCGCCAGGCTGCTCAGCAGGGTGGCATTCCACTATCAGAGGGAATGCTGCTTTGCGTGACAGGCCCGGCATATGAGACAGGGGCTGAGATCGAGATGGCGCGGAGGATGGGAGCCGATGTGGTTGCCATGTCCCTGGCGCCGGAGGCGCTCATTGCCTGGAGTCTGGGATTCGAAGTGTCGGGACTCAGTCTCGTCACGAACAGCCCTGGCACAGATGGGCGTGCCTGTCTGCATCATCACGATGTTGTAGAGGCAGCCCTCGGCATGCAGCCGGTTCTTGATCGTCTGCTCAGGGAAGCGGTACCGCGGATGCTGCCCGTTTCCGATCGTGACGGGCAGGGTAATAATCACTCACCTCGTGGTCAGTGAGAGAGTATGGGCTGGTTCAATAAAGTAAGACGCTCGCTTGGATCGGGAGAGAAACTGGACGTCCCCAAGGGATTGTGGACGAAATGCGATCAGTGCGGCGAGATCATCTACCGGAAAGAGCTCGAAGCCCAGTTCCATATCTGCTCGAAGTGCGGCTTCCATTTCCGGATCGGCATCGATGCATACCTCGAGATCCTGACCGACGGCGGGTTCCTGGAGGAGTTCGACTCCAAAATCAGATCGAAAGACCCGCTCGGATTTGTCGACTCGAAGAAATACACCGATCGCCTCAAGGCCGCCCAGGCGAAGACCGGCATGATGGAGGCTGTCCGTACAGGTCTGGTTGAGATCGATGGACGGCAGGTGATTCTGTCCGTTCTTGATTTTTCCTTTCTCGGGGGCAGCATGGGATCAGCTGTGGGGGAGAAGATCGCGCGAGCGACACAGCGGGCGACTGAACTGCGTCTACCCCTGGTGATCATCTCTTCTTCAGGCGGCGCCCGCATGCAGGAAGGGATCCTCTCCCTGATGCAGTTGGCCAAGACGAGTGCTCGTCTGGCTGAGTTGCGGGAGGCGGGGCTCCTTTTCATCAGTGTCGTAACCCATCCCACCACCGGCGGCGTGACCGCCTCCTTCTCCATGCTCGGTGACGTGATCGTGGCGGAACCGGGTGCGCTTATCGGGTTCGCCGGCCCCCGGGTGATCATGGAAACGATCGGTCAGGAACTCCCCGAGGGTTTCCAGCGGAGTGAATTCCTTCTGGAGAAAGGTTTTATCGATATCATCGCGCTCAGGAGTGAGCTGAAACAGACCCTGACGACCCTCTTCAATCATCTTCTCAATGAGTCCGAGACCGTTCCCGGACCCGACCCCGCCTGATCTGTCTTCCGCGTCCTGGACGTCACGTCAGGCCCGAGAGTGGCTTGAGGGGATCGAGTTCCGGGGCATGCAGCTCGGTCTCGAACGGATCAGGGAATTCGCTCATCGCCTTGGAAATCCCGAACACTCCTTTCCGTCGATCCTGATCGCCGGCACCAATGGCAAGGGCACGGTTGCGGCCATCATCGACAGCATCCTCTCCCGGGCAGGCATCACGACCGGCAGGTACACCTCTCCTCACCTGATCGACTGGCCGGAAAGAATTACGGTCGATGGCCGGGAGATCTCCGAAGGGGACCTCGCGGTCGCCCTGCAGGCGATCTCGCAAGAGGCTGATGATCTCGAGGCGACTCCTTTTGAAGCCTTCACCATGGCAGCGATGTGGCATTTCAGGTTGAAGGGTGTGGAGTGGGGTGTTGTCGAGGTCGGATTGGGGGGGAGACTCGACGCCACGCGTCTCTGTGATGCCCGGATCACCGTCATTACCACGGTCGGGCTCGACCATGTCCGGGAACTCGGTACCGATCTTGCCGTTATAGCCAGAGAGAAGGGCGCGATCATGCGTCGTGGTGTGCCGGCCGTGGTGGGGCCGGGAACCGGACCGGTGGAGTGGATACTCGAAGCAGAGGCTGCCACGGTCGAGGCGCCACTGGTGCGTGCTGCCGAACGGGTTGCGCTGAATATCGATCCGATATCCGGATGGTATCAATCGGGAACCGCGTTCATGTCGAAAGGAACCCGCGGATTAGCCTGGAATCTGCCCATGGCCGGCGAACATATGGCCGACAATCTGACCACCGCGCTGACTGTGATCTCCCTGCTCGGAGAGCAGGGACTCGAGGTGTCTGAATCCTCGATCATTGAGGGTATCGGGAAGGTGTGCTGGCCGGGCCGACTGCAGTATGTCGAGGGAGAACCTGGAGGACCCGACCTCATCCTGGATGTGGGGCACAATCCCCTCGCCGCCCGGACAATCGTCCGGGAACTGGATGTGAGATCAGACGGCAGGCCTGTTCATTTCGTTGTAGCCATGGCCGAAGATAAGGATCTGGCACAGTTCCTCGAGCCCCTGGTCGGAAGCTGTTCACGGTTCGTGGCCACTTCCTGGCCCGGACCGAGGACGAGATCCCCATCTGAGATCGAGGTGGCATTTCGTTCGATCACCGAACGCAGGGGAATGAAGATTCCGACAGCTGCTGTGGAGAATCCCGTTGAGGCCGTCAGGGAGGCCGGGAAGGGATTCGATGAGCAGGGGATCATCGTTGCGCTTGGTTCCCACATGCTCGTAGGGCCACTCCTTGCCGTTCTGAGGAGGGGAGGGATGAAAGAACTGTTGCCGGCCGGATGATCTGTCTGCAAGTGTTAGAGGTTGTGTCGGCCTCTGGCAGAGGCGTATGAATAACAGATCACCGACTTACACGGTCATTCAAGGATCATGATATGTGCGGAATAGTTGGATACGCAGGACCGAGACCCTTGAAGGGTGTCCTCATGGGTGGTCTCCGGCGGCTTGAATATCGAGGATACGATTCCGCCGGGATCGCGATCGAACGTGACGGCGAACTCCAACTGGTGAAGGTGACCGGCAAGATTCAGGAACTGGAGAATCGTATAGCCGGTATGGATCTGAGTGGCTCTGTCGGAATCGCTCACACCCGGTGGGCGACACATGGTGAACCAAACGATCTGAACGCACACCCCCATACCGGATGCGACGATCGGCTCGCGCTGGTGCATAACGGGATTATCGAGAATTACCATGCGTTGAGAACACTTCTGCTCGAACGCGACCACCGGTTCACAACCGAGACCGACACCGAGGTTCTGGCCCACCTCATCGAAGAGCACCTGGAGAATGGCAAAGATCGTACCCTCGAGGACGCGGTACGGCTTGCTCTTCAGGAGGTGGACGGCACGTTCGGGCTTGTGGTAATCGATCAGCACCATCCCGGAAAACTGGTTGTGGCCAGGCGCGGCAGTCCCCTGGTGATCGGAGTAGGTGAAAACGAGAATTTCGTGGGATCTGATGCGTCCGCTTTCGCCGAGTATACCCGGGACATCATCTACCTGAAGGACGATGAGATCGCGACCATCACATCGAGCGATTATTCAGTCAGGACCCTGCAGGATGAGGCCCGTGATCCCGTTGTGGAAGAAATCACCTGGGAACTCGATCAGATCGAGAAGGGCGGATTCGACCACTTCATGCTGAAGGAGATTCATGAACAACCGCAGACGGTCGAGGACTCGATGCGGGGACGTGTGTTTCCCGATCAATGTGAGGTGAAGCTGGGAGGGCTGGAGGATGTTCACGACATCCTGGCCTCAGCCGAGCGGATCATCTTCACTGCCTGTGGTACTTCCTGGCATGCGTGTCTGGTCGCCCGTCGTCTGTTCGAGGATTTCGTCAGGATTCCGGTGGAGGTGGAGTACGCTTCCGAATTCCGGTACTCACGCCCCGTATTCACGCCCGGGACGGTCCTCATCGCGGTCAGTCAGTCAGGGGAAACCGCCGATACCCTGGCCGCGCTGCGCCTGGCGAAGGACGAGGGGATTTCCGTTTTCGGAGTCGTGAACGTTGTGGGTTCCACGATCGCTCGTGAGACCGACGCGGGGGTCTATCTGCATGCCGGCCCTGAGATCGGAGTCGCTTCAACCAAAGCCTTTACCAGCCAGGTGACCGTGCTGAGTCAGATCGCCCTGCTCATGGGGCGATTGAAGGGCACCTTGAGCAAGAAGCGGTGTGAAGGCATCCTCCACGAGATAACCCGCCTTCCGGAAAAGATCCGAACGATTCTGAACCAGACAGATTCGATCATCGAAATAGCCTCAGTATTCAGCAAGGTGAACAACGCCCTTTATCTGGGCAGGGGATACAACTTCCCTGTCGCTCTGGAGGGCGCCCTCAAGTTGAAGGAGATCTCGTATATTCACGCAGAAGGCTATCCTGCGGCTGAGATGAAACATGGGCCGATCGCCCTGATCGATGACGATATGCCGGTCGTGGTTCTTGCCCCGGGTGATCAGGTCTATCAGAAGGTGATAAGCAATATCGAGGAGATCCGGGCCCGAAAAGGCAGGATTCTGGTAGTTGCCACCGAGGGGAACGAGACAATCAGGGAATTGGCTACCTGGGTCATCCACATCCCGAAAACGCTTGATTGTTTCTATCCACTGCTGGCAGTGATCCCCCTTCAGCTGCTGTCGTATTATGTTGCTGTTGCAAGGGACTGTAATGTGGATCAACCGCGCAACCTCGCCAAGAGTGTGACGGTCGAATGAGAAGAATAATAGCGCTGGCATCAGTCGCGGTCATTGCCCTGACGGGCACTGCGTATGCCTTCGATAGTGTGTCGGGGCATGTCAATCCAGCCCGTGAGCCCCTGTTCATCAGCAGTGTGGCCCCGGTGCTGCAGGAGGATGATCCCTACCTGCGCGCCAGGCAGCTCTTCCGGGAAGGGCGCTTCTCGCTTGCTGTCGAGATACTCGAAACCGCCCTGACCACTGGAGACCTCGGTCCCAGCAAGGCGTCCGCCTGGCTCCTGCTGGCTGCGGCACGCCTGGGCGCAGACGCGCCGGAACCGGCCCTCACCGCCCTCGATGGACTCGATCGTGAGTATCCCGATGGACCCTATCTGATAGAAAGACAATGGCTGAGAGGGCGGGCCCATTCGCGGGCCGGCAGATATTACGAGGCCGCGCTGATCTATGCCGAACTCATCGAAGAGGAGGATACCGGCAGGATCGGAGTGGCCGCGCGTGATGAACTGGCAGCACTGATCGCCGAACAGCTGCAGGTCGCAGAACTCCAGCGGCTCGGAAACCAGCTCTCCGGTACCGATCTGAAAAGCTGGATGGCAGCGGTTGCCGCCGAGGAACTCGCGAACCGGGGCGATCTTTCCCGGGCGAGGAGACTCCTGGAGCGAATCGAAGCAGAGGCGCCGACCGGGGGATACGGTGAGGTTGCTTCTGACCGGCTTGCCGAAGCGCTGGAGCTGTTGAGTTCAAGCGGTCCTGACGGACTGGTGATCGGTGTGCTCGCTCCCCTGACCGGTCCCGATGCCTCTGAAGGCAGGGAGATCATGAACGCGGTCCGACTCGCGGCCGCGATGGCCGATATCGAGATTGATTTCCGGATCCGCAACACCGACGGATCGATCGACGGGACCATAATGGGAACGCTCTCTCTGATCAGGGATGTGGGAGCGCAGATACTGATCGGCCCGGTTGCCGAGCACCTTGCCCTGATTGCGTCTGGCATTGCTGTGGTAGAGGGTGTACCGATCATCCTGCCTCATACGCATCGAGCGGCGGCGACCGCGTACGGAGAGAACGTCTACCAGCTGCAGGCAACACCGAAGATCCAGGCCGAACTCCTTGCCAATGC
Source organism: bacterium (assembly GCA_025774615.1). Taxonomy (GTDB): domain Bacteria; phylum Blakebacterota; class Blakebacteria; order Blakebacterales; family Blakebacteraceae; genus Blakebacterum. The sequence continues at coordinate 7,675 of JALGVQ010000041.1, read as the reverse complement.
GGCGATCGACAGTCTGGGGATGCAGACATTTGCCATTCTCACACCGATAGCCGGTGAGGGCCTTGAGTTTGCCGAGGCATTTATCACCCAGGTAGAGGAGCGGGGCGGCAGTATTGTTGCCATTCAGGAATATTTTCCCGGCACGGATGATTTCCAGACGCAGATCGAGGCGATCCGCCGGGCCGGTCTGGTACTCAGCCTTGCAGACACTTCCGACATCTCGCTGTTCGACACGGTCGCCATAGCTGAGGCCGATGAGGATACCCTCCAGGATCTGGTGCCTGTTGGAAGCATCGATGCTTTCGTTGCTCCCGGCATCGATTCGCAGGAATTGATCTACATCGCATCTCATGTGATTTATTTGAACCTGGTGACGACAATCATGGGCGGGTCCGCCTGGAATTCATACGACATCGTGAATCTCGCCCCGCAATACGTCCAGGGGGCGATCTTCACTGACACCTATTCGTATGCCTGGGCGTCGATGCAGCAGATCGATTTCGCCAATAACTACTACGCCATGTTCTCAGAACATCCGGATCGGACGGCAACACTCACCTTCGATGCCGCGCGGCTGGCGATTGCGGCATGGCAGATGGCTCCAGAAGGGCTTGCTGACCGGACGCAGGCACTCAGGAGGTGGCTCTCCGGAGTCTCCAAATTCGAAGGCGCGAGCGGTGTGATCGACTTTGCCACGAATGCCCGGGTCAACAATAACATCTTCATTCTCACGATAAAACAGGACCAGATCGAACCTGCCACTTTTCCCGGACGAGTCATCGTACCCCCTCCACCACCTCCCGGCGGGTGACCTGATGGTACTCACCCACGATCCTGGTAAGCACCCGCTCCTGAAGCCGGATCTTCCAAAAGACCTCATCCCCAAAGTTGAATCGCTTACCAGCTGGTATGAGCAGTTCGAACGGGTCGCGGTATCGTATTCAGGCGGTGTCGACAGCGCGCTCGTGGCGTATTCCTCGCGAGTTCTTCTGGGACGTGAAGGGATGATCGCGGTCGTAGCCGATTCTCCGAGCCTGCCAAGACGTGAACTCGACGAGGCTCTTGCATTCGCTCGTCGACACGACATTCCGGTCAGAACGATACAGACCAGCGAGGGTGATGATCCCGGCTATACGGCCAACGCCGGTGATCGATGCTATTTCTGTAAACTCGAACTCTTCACCGTACTCCACGGGGTATACGATTCAGACGGATGTGACGCGATACTGAGCGGGACGAACCTGGATGATACCGGTGATTACCGGCCCGGACTGCAGGCTGCGAAGGAGCTGCAGGTCCGGAGTCCTCTGCTCGAGAACGGGTTTACAAAAGAGGATATCAGGGAACTGAGCAGGGTCCTCGGTCTTGAGACCTGGGACAAACCGGCGCTGGCCTGTCTTGCCAGCCGGATCCCGCATGGAGAGCAGGTGACATCGGGCAAACTCGCCATGATCGAAGCGGCCGAGGAGGTACTCTGGCAGGAACAGTTCAGGGTATTCCGCGTCCGGCACCATGGCGATCTGGGCAGGATCGAGATCGGGGAGGACGAAATGCACCGGTTCGGGGACTCCGTTCTGCGGGAACGGATATTCGACGGTGTTCTCGCGGCTGGATTCAGCCGGGTCGAGCTCGATCCTGAACCATACAGGACAGGACGACTGAATGAGGCTCTTCCCCCACGGGACCGGAGGCAACCGAATGAGTGATCTGCAGGCCATGATCGATTCCGAAATGGAACGTCGGCTCTCCGGCCCTGACTGGGGATCGTCCACGCGTGCTTCATTCCTGACACTCTGCGGGATGATCGCGGACACGGTCGCCTCGAGTGGCACCATCTTCATCTGCGGAAATGGAGGGAGCGCGGCTCAGGCCCAGCATTTTGCGGCCGAACTGGTTGGCCGTTTCAAACGGGAACGGATCGCGATACCTGCCGTTGCCCTGACGGTGGATTCCTCAGTGCTGACTTCGCTCGCAAACGATTACGGATTCGAGCAGGTGTTCGAGCGTCAGGCTCAGGCATTGATGCGTTCAGGGGATCTGCTCCTCGGGCTCTCCACATCCGGCACATCACCGAATGTGGTAAAGGCTCTGCGGTGGGCTCGTGAACATGGACACGCGACTGCTGCCCTTACCGGAGCAGGTGGGGGTGATATCCTCGATATCGCGGATGTCTGTGTGACCGACCCCTCCACTGAGACCGATCTCATTCAGGAACACCACCTGACGCTCATCCATATCCTTGCTGAGGTCGCCGAGAGGTCGGTTGAGAGTACGTCGTGAGGCTGACCGCTCCCGCCAAGGTGAATCTGGGCCTGCGCCTCCTCCGAAAGCGCGAGGATGGCTATCATGAGATCGAGACTTTCTTTCACACGCTTGCCTGGGGTGATGAACTTCTGATCGAGCCTGCCGGCGAGATATCTCTCACGGTTGTCACCGCCCCCGACGCACTATTTCCGGAAATGTTCCAGGATGTCCCGGCGGACAGCTCGAACCTTGTCTGGAAGGCGGCCACTCTCCTCAGGGATCGTCTCGAAATGCCAGGTGTGTCTGTCACGCTGATGAAACGGATACCTCCCGGAGCAGGACTGGGCGGAGGGTCGAGTGATGCCGCCGCAGCGCTCAAGGGAATGATAGACCTCTTCGAACTGAACGTTTCCGATGAAGAGATATTGAATATGGCGGTGGAGCTGGGTGCGGATGTGCCATTTCTCCTCTCCGGCGGATGCGCCCTGGCCGAGGGTATCGGAGAGACACTCACAGCGGTTACTCCTGTCACAGACATCCCGGTGCTTATCCTGCTCCTTCCATTCATGGTTTCCACGCAGTGGGCATACGATTCCGCGGGGCTCTCAGAGGAAAAGACTGCCTGTTATGGCGGATATCTTGCCGAAAAGGGGGATTTCGCCGACATCCTTTCCAGCATTGACTTGCGAAACGATTTGGAGGAACCTGTTATCAAAGCCTACCCGGATATCACCGGCTCTCTGTCAGCATTGAGGGATTCCGGGGCCTTCTTCGTCTCGATGACGGGCAGTGGTTCCGCCGCATTCGGACTCTATTATTCCGATGATGATGCGGCAGAAGCTGCCGGGAAGCTTGTCGATGGAGGTTTTTCTGTCATCGAGACTATCTTGCGGTGAAGACGCTTCAATCCTATCCGGCGTAATGACTCCGGGCGGGAAGGGGACCCACAGCCATGAAGATCACCGAAGTAAGGGTCTCACTCTGCAACGAGGAAAGACTCAAAGCATTCGCCAATATCACGTTCGACGACGAATTCGTCGTGCGGGGCCTCAAAGTTATTGAAGGGCACAACGGATTTTTCGTATCCATGCCTTCCAGACGTCGCTCTGATGGTACCTACCAGGATATCGCCCATCCTATCAACAACGCGATGCGGACCATGCTTGAGGAAACCGTTCTCGCGGCCTATGAGGAACAGCTGAAACTGGCCCAGGATCGCAGTGAGGCATCCAACGAGCCGTCATCTGAACCGTCATCCGATTCAGATTCCGGATCGGACACAGAAGCCGATTCAGATCCCGGATCGGAACGACAATCCTGACTCACAGACTCCTCTGATCAGTTACCTTTCTGTATCACGCTGGGGTGTAGACTAATGGTAAGTCACCGGTCTTTGGATCCGGCTATTCAGGTTCGAATCCTGGCACCCCAGCCATATTCTTTTAATTATCAGTTGTGGCAGTAGAGGTGATGTTGGTGTTATCAATTAGATACCTGTAGACCGCTCCCTCCACCATGTTGACGGACGAGGTCCTATGCCGCACGACATGAAGTTCTTCACCGGGACATCCAATCCCGGTCTGGCCCTGGAGATCTCCGAATATCTTGAGAGCCCCCTGGGGAACGTGACCATAAAAACGTTCGCCGATGGTGAGATTTTTGTGAAATTTGAAGAGAACATCAGGGGCGCGGACGTCTTCATCATCCAGTCGACGAACAGCCCCGCGACGAACCTGATCGAGATCTTTCTGATGCTCGACGCTGCCCGAAAGTCATCGGCTCGTCGAGTGACCGCCGTCATTCCCTACTACGGGTACTGTCGGCAGGATCGGAAGGACCAGCCGCGCGTGAGCATTTCAGCCAAACTGATGGCGGACCTCCTCACAAAGGCCGGAGCAAGCAGGATGCTCACCATGGATCTGCATGCGGCGCAGATCCAGGGGTTCTTCGACATTCCGGTAGATCACCTCTATTCCAGCATGGCCTTCACCGAGTATTTCAAGGCGTTGGAGATCACCGATCTGACGGTAGTTGCTCCTGATGTGGGATCACTGATCATGGCGCGGGCCTATGCCAAGCGCCTGGGAGTGAGGATAGCCTTCATCGACAAACGGCGTCCCGAACCGAACGCAGTCGAGGTACTCAACATTGTCGGTGAGATCGAGGGACGGAATATCCTCATCATCGATGACATGGTGGATACGGCGGGAACACTTTGTGAAGCCGCCAAGGGTCTCAAAGCGCAGGGAGCAAATCACATCTACTGCGCCGCTACCCACGGGCTTCTGTCAGGTCCGGCGATAGAGCGGTTGGAGGCGAGCCCGATCGAGAAGATGATCGTGACCAACACCATTTCGATTCCTGAAGACAAACTGTTTCCTGACTTGGAAATCGTCTCGGTTGGACATATCTTCGGCGAAGCGATTCGCAGAACATATCAGGAAGAGAGTATCAGCACTCTGTTCGGATAGGTTACTGCTACATACATACATAGAGAAACCGGTCCCCCCGGATCGGTTACATGCCAGCGGTCGCGGCGGGAACCTTCCCGATCCGTGACCTGTCAGGAGGCCGAGCTGACATGGAACGCTCGATTCTTCATGCCCGTTCCCGCAAGGAAACGGGCTCGAGAGCGGCTCGTCGTACACGCCGCTCAAATAACATTCCTGCCGTACTCTACGGTCATCACAATGATCCTCAACCGATTGTGATCGATGCGGTTGAGTTCGATCTCCTTATCCGTCAAGGACTTACGGAATATCCGTCAAGGACTTACGGAAAACACTCTCATCAACCTGCTCATCGATGATGAGGAGAGTGGCGACCGGCTGACACTGATCAGGGAGATACAGAGGGATCCGATGCGTGACACGCTCCGGCATCTGGATCTTGTCCATATAGATCTCAAGGAGAAGATCAGTGTCGATGTGCCGGTACGTCTTATCGGCCAGGCTGAAGGTGTCAAGGCCGGCGGTATCCTCGAGCTGAAGATCTACGCGATCGAGATTGAATGTCTTCCGACCGAGATTCCATCGGGGTTCGAGGTGGATGTCACCGAAATGAACATCGGCGACTCCCTCCATCTGGATGAGATCGACCTCAGGGGTTTTGAGACTTCGATGAAAATGCAGCGCACGGTCGTCTCGATCGCCGCGCCGCGGGTCGAGGTAGTCGAGGAAGAGGTCATCGAGATCCTCGGCGAGCCTGCACTGATCGGCGAAGAGGTGGATGAAGAAGCGGGCGAGGGTGCAGCGGAGGGGGACTCCGAAGCCCCGGCATAGCCAGGGTTCCGGAACACGCTCCCGCGAGTACGACAGGTGGACTCAAGAATGGCGATCGTCGGTCTGGGTAATCCCGGCCGCGAATATGCCGCGACGAGGCACAACCTCGGATTCCGTGTCATAGATCTGCTCTGCGAACGGTGGGGTGCATCCCTCAGTGGCGGTAAAGGGGAGTATTTCGTCGCCGTGTCGCAGTTCGCTGAGACCCCCGTATTACTTGCCAAACCAACCACCTGGATGAACCAGAGTGGTTTCGCGGTCCAGGGGCTGGTCTCCTGGTACCGCGTCGAAGTGGAAGAACTGCTTGTTGTCTCTGATGATGTGAACCTGCCGGTGGGGAAAATGAGATTCCGGCAAGGAGGATCGAGTGGAGGACATCGTGGACTCGAACACATCATCTACCAGTTGGGAATAGATGAGTTTGCCCGACTGCGGATCGGCGTCGGCGGTGAAAATATGCCCGAAGATCTGAGGGGCTACGTGCTGTCACCGTTCCGTGGTGAAGAGTTGTCGATAATAGAGGAAATGGTTGAGAGAGCTGCCGACGCTGTTGAGTCGTACCTCACCAGCGGTCTCGAAGAAACCATGAACCTGTTCAATTGACACCCGGATAAGGAATCCTGAATGGAACAGACAATAACTGCACTCGCTCCCGTTCTGGGAATCATCGGGCTTGCCATTGCCTTTGTGGTTCTGGCGATGCTGCTCAAGAAGCCCGCTGGGACCGAGGTCATGCAGGATCTGTCGAACCAGATCCATGAAGGCGCAATGGTGTTCCTTCGCAGGGAATACAGCATTCTCTCCATCTTCGTCGTGGTGGTCTTCGCGCTTCTGTTCTGGATGCTTGGTGCCGCGACTGCTCTGGCGTTCCTCGGCGGTGCTCTCTGTTCGCTGATTGCCGGCTTCATAGGCATGCAGGCTGCAACCAGAGCAAACGTCCGTACAACGGAGGCTGCCCGGACAGAGGGTGCCGGTGGGGCGCTGCAGGTAGCGTTCTCCGGTGGCGTGGTCATGGGGCTGTCGGTTGCGAGCCTGGGTCTCCTGGGTGTCGGGATCGCGTTCCTGATCCTCGGGGGCAGTGTTGATACGGTGGGCGCCATCAGCGGATTCGCCATGGGGGCGTCATCGATTGCTCTCTTTGCGCGTGTCGGCGGCGGTATCTACACCAAGACCGCGGATGTCGGTGCCGACCTCGTCGGCAAGATCGAAGCAGGTATCCCGGAAGATGATCCCCGCAATCCAGGCGTGATAGCTGACCTGGTGGGTGACAATGTGGGTGATACCGCGGGAATGGGTGCCGATATCTTCGAATCGTATGTCGGTTCCATCATCGCGACGATCGCCATTGCCGCAACGGCCCAGGCAGGGTCGGTCGTGGCCGGTCTGGGGAAGGTATCCTCCACGATGCTGCTGCCGATCTTCATGGTGATGCTGGGACTTCTGGCCTCATTCATCGGTATCGTCAGCATGAAATTTCTGAAGAACATGCACCCGGCCTCCGCGCTCCGATACTCGACCTTTGTGGCGGCGGGACTCTTCCTGGTGTTCACCTGGTTCGGCATCGGGACCCTCGGTGTCAGGGTGTGTTCTGGGCGATCCTGAGTGGTACCGTCGTGGGGATCATGATCGGTCTCGTCACTGAGTACTACACAGCGGGACCCCCCGTCCGGAGGATCGCGAAGGCGAGCGAAACGGGTGCGGCAACCAACATCATCACCGGGCTGGCGGTAGGCCTTGAGAGCACCGCCTTTCCGGTTCTGTTCATCGCCATAGCCATCTTCATCGCCAACGAAGCAGCCGGTCTTTACGGTATCGGGATCTCAGCGGTCGGGATGCTGGCCACGGTCGGCATCACCATGAGCGTCGACGCGTACGGCCCGATCTCCGACAATGCCGGCGGCATCAGCGAGATGGCCGGGCTCGGCCCCGAGGTCAGGAAAATAACCGATCGGCTCGACTCGGTCGGAAACACGACTGCTGCCATGGGGAAGGGTTTCGCCATCGGTTCAGCTGCTCTGACTGCGCTGGCGCTTTTTGCAGCCTACAACAGCGCTGTCACGCAGAACCTGATCCAGAAGGGTCTCCCGCCGCTCGACATCACCATCCTCAACCCGATGGTCGTGATCGGACTGCTGCTTGGCGCGATACTG
>JALGVQ010000040.1 GCA_025774615.1 bacterium | reverse complement strand
TTTATTCGTGGTTGTTTCGCCATCTCACCTGATACGACGTTCAGAACGCCTCATTGTTCACACGCCCTAAAAGAGCCTCATAAAATCATTCACCGTGACATAGAGCATGATCAGGATGATGAAGGCCATGCCCACCTGGGTCGCGATGAGTCGGAATTTCAGTGAAAGTGGTTTCCCCCGTATCGCTAGCCCCGCCCGTGCAGAATCGCGGGCGACAGAGGCGATCATCACCGGCCCGCCGAGTGATTTCTTCATCGAGATCTGACCGGTCACCAGTCTCGCGAGGATGTCGACGATCAGGGTGCCCTTCTCCCACGTCTCCGCAGCGGCTTCCCCGACGGCCTGCACTATGGTCAGACTGATATGATTGAGGGGAAGATCGCTCGGATCGGGACCGACTCCGAGGAAACCCCTGATCTCGCCTGTCTCTTCGTTCATCTGACCGGCGGGAGTGATGAGGATCGTGGTGCTCTCCTCGTCACGTTCGTACGTGATGTCTACCGGGACCCCTGCCATCGGCTGGAGTGCCGCCCGCAGATCGAGCCAGTTCTCAATCGGTGTGTCCCCGATACGCGTGATACGGTCACCCTGCTGGAGCCCGGCCGCGGCCGCGGCGCCTGTATCCACGACCGTAGCGATCCGGGAACCGTAGAGCGGGAAGAGTCCATACCCCGTCTCCGCTCCTTCGACCGGCCCCCCGTCGGAACCGAGCAGGCTCGGCAGTTCGACCCGTATCTCTTCACTGCCCCGGAGGATGTCGACTTCGTGGATCACGCCTATCCCGGCAGTGATCAGATCGATGGCATCGCCCCAGGTATCCACCGCAACCCCGTCGATCGAGCGGATCTCATCACCCTGCTCGATCCCGGCAGCGGCCGCCAGGCTCTCGGGGTTCACGTCACTCACCACGGTTGTCGCGATCTCGGTGATGCCGGTGATGGAGAAGATCAGGAAGTAGACGAACAGGGCGAGCACGACGTTCATGATCGGTCCCGCCAGGATGATACCGAGACGACGAGGAACGCTCGCGTACGAGAAATCACCCGGCTGTGGTTCCCTGCCCTCGGCCTCGGCCTCGGCGATGTCCTCCGGATCTTCACCGGCCATCTTCACATAGCCGCCGAGCGGCACCCAGCAGACCGCATACTCGGTCTCACCCCGGGTGAAACTGAAAATGCTCGGACCGAATCCGAGACTGAATTTCAGGACCCGTACTCCAACCGCCTTCGCCACCACGAAATGTCCGAGCTCGTGGACGAATATCAATATCCCCAGAACTACTATCAGTATCAGAATCGTTGTCACGAACTGCTCTCCCGTGCCAGTGAAAGGATCACCTTCCTGGCTTGATTCACCGCCCACCCGCTCGCCTCAAGGAGGTCCCCGAGGTCGGGATCGGGCAACGGTGTGTGCATCTCCATAACCTGTCTTACGGTATGAGTGATGCCGGGGAAGGAAACATTTCCGTCCAGAAATGCCTCCACCGCGGCTTCATTGGCGGCATTCAGCACCGCGGGGAGTGTTCCTCCCGTGGCAACGGCTTCCCGGCACAGTCCGATCGAGGGGAAGCGCTCCTCATCGGGCGGCAGGAACTGCAGGTCCTCCAGCTCCTCGACCTTCAGCCGCCTGCCGACAACCATCGGCTGCCGGTCGGGATAGGTCAGCGCGTACTGTATCGGCAACCGCATGTCAGGTACGGAGAAGTGAGCGAGAAAGTTGCCGTCGACGAACTCGACCATGCTGTGCACGATACTCTGCGGATGAACGACCACGCCGATCCTCTCCACCGGGATATCGAAAAGCCAGTGCGCTTCTATGACTTCGAGTCCCTTGTTCATGAGGGTCGCCGAATCGATCGTGATCTTCCTGCCCATCGTCCAGGTGGGATGACGGAGCGCCCGCTCGGGGGTGATCAGGTGGAACTCTTCCGAAGGCGTCTCCCGGAAGGGTCCGCCGGACGCGGTCAGAAGAAGCTGAGCCACTTCCCTGTCCGGATGATGGCCGAGGGCCTGGAAGAGAGCGCTGTGCTCGCTGTCTACCGGCATCAGGCGGGGGATCCCGTTCGCAGCCGGTTGCCGCGCGAGATCGGTGACCAGACGGCCCCCGACCACGAGGGCCTCCTTGTTCGCCAGTGCCACCCGTTTCCCGGCCTCCAGCGCCCTGACCGTGGGGAGCAGTCCGCTGCTTCCCACCATGGCGTTCACGATGATCTCCGCCTCACCGTGCGTTGCTACCCGCACAACCGCGTCTGCTCCACCGGCGATCTCCGGCATCGCCTCAAATCCATCAAGCGCCTTTCGGAGTTCGTCGACCAGCGATGCATCGGCCACGACCGCAAGCGCCGGCTTCCAGCGCTTCACCTGCTCCACCAGCTTCGGTATCGACCGGTGGGTGGCAAGCGCCGCCACACGGACATCGTGTCCCTGTTCCTCGAGGCCATTGAGCACCTCGAAGGTGCTGGTGCCTATGGAACCAGTCGATCCCAGTATCGCTACGTGACAACTGCTCACAATTTCTCCCGGATTCTTCGATACACGGAGGTCAGAGGAGTTCTCGCACTATCAGGACATAATACAGGAATGGTGCCGAAAACAGTGTAGAATCGAACCGGTCGAGAAAGCCCCCATGACCGGGAAGTATCTCCCCCACGTCCTTCAGACCGGCACCCCGCTTGAGCCGGGACTCCATGAGATCGCCCAGCGCTGCCGTGACACCGATCAGGAATCCCACCAGAAGACCGAAGGGGATGTCCCAGAGGAGTCGGGGAACCGCCGCGGCCAGGACACCTCCGGTGATCGCGCCCGCCACCAGACCGGCTATGGTACCCTCCCACGTCTTGTTCGGCGATACCGCCTCGTGGAGCTTCCTCTTTCCGAAGGAGCGGCCGATGAAGTAGGCGGCTGAATCGGAGAGCCAGATCATGACCCACATCGCCATGACGAGCCAGGCGCCCGCTGCGGGCGGAGATCCCATGATCCCCGGGGCCCCCCGCAACCAGAGGAGATGCGCCAGCGGGATCGTGACCCAGAGCCAGGCGGTGAGCGTACCGCCTGTCACCCGGGAGGGGTCGGGGTCCTTCGTTCTGAATACCTCTGTGAGCAGGATGAGCGTGGCGCCACCGAGCAGTATCACACCCCAGCCGGCTCCCCCGTTCCACCAGGCGTCGGCCAGGAGGGCGACGGTACCGAGGGAACCGACCACACGGATTGGCACGGCCCCCTCTTTTACGGTAAAGATGTGGGGGATCTCCCAGACCGCCCTCAGCGCGATGACCATGACGACGAAGAAGAAGATGAAGTCACCGAGAACTACCGCTGTGAGCAGGATGGGGATACCGGCGATGGCCACCAGTGTGCGGATCTTGAGGTCGGAACCGGCCTTCATGTTCATTCCGTCACCTGTTCACTCGTCATGCCGAACCGTCGCTCCCGGTCTGAATAGTCGAGGAGCGCCTGATAAAACGCCGTGGTGTCGAAATCGGGCCACAGTGTCTCGGTGAAATAGATTTCCGCGTACGCGATCTGCCAGAGGAGGAAATTACTGATACGCTGTTCTCCGCTGGTACGGATCAGCAGGTCGGGATGAGGGAGATCGGAGGTCAGGAGGCACTCTTCGAACTCCTCTTCCGTCAGGGGGCCGACCCGGCCGCTCGACATGCGCTTGTTGATGAGCCTCTCTGTCGCCTGCAGGATCTCACGCCGACTGCTGTAATTGAGCGCCAGGTTGAGGATCAGGCCGTCATTGCCCGAGGTGAGTTCAATGGCGCGCTGCAGCCCACCGCGCGGCCCGGGAGGAACTTCATCCAGATTACCCGTGACCCGGAGCTGTACGTTCTTCCGGCGGAGGTCCTCCGCCTCATTCTCGATCGTCTCACTGAGCAGGAACATGAGCGAGCGCACCTCGTTCAGTGGACGCTTCCAGTTCTCGTTGCTGAAGACATAGAGCGTGAGCACACCGAGATCGATCGCGCCGGCTGCCTCCACGACCGTGCGGACTGTCTTCACTCCAGCGGCATGACCCTCTACCCGATCGAGGCCCCGTGCCTTCGCCCAGCGGCCGTTCCCATCCATGATGATGGCAACATGTTCCGGAAGGTCTTCCCGCCGGAGGAGTTCCTCAAGGAGCGCGTCTGATGCGATGGGATCCTTCGTCACTGCTTCTCCTGCATGTGTGCCTGAAAGAGGAACGCGCCACGACCGGTCGGCCGTGGCGCGTTCTGGAATCGATCAGGCAAGTCGATTGGATCGACTGTGTGCGGCCCGTGGTCCGGGTTTTCTCCCCTATCGGACAGGAGGCGGTTCGGTACCCATAATGTTCCGGATCTCCTCGGCCCGCGCCATCAGTTCCTGGCCTCTGCGGACATCATCAATGTTCTCTGTCCTGGCGCCCCGTCGAACGTAATAGACGCCGAGCTGGTTGACGACATTCGCGTTACCCGGGTCGAGCTCCATCGCCTTCTCAAGATAGATAGCGGCGTTATCCTCATCCTCACGGCTGAGATAGGCGTCGGCGAGCTGGATCATCGCCTCAACGTCAAAGGGATTGAGTTCGATCACCCGCAGATAGTGCGGTTCAGCCAGGTCTGGATTCTCCTGCTGCATGTGGAGAACAGCCAGGTTCATGTGGTTCAGCAGGTTGTCGGGGTCGAGCTCGATCGCCCGCGAGTAGAGGGCGAGAGCCTCTTCCCGCCGCTCCAGGTAACCGTAGGAGAGGCCGAGGATCTGGACGAATCCCGGATCGATGATATATTCATCGATCAGCGGCTCAAGGTACCTCACCGCCTCCTCGTAATCATTGTCATTGTAACGCATGAAGCCGATGTTCTGGCGTGCCATGCTGTTACCCGGATCGTACTCCAGCACCTTGTTATACATCTCGATGGCCTTCTCGTACTCACCCATGTTGCCGTAGACGACACCGAGGTTGTTCCAGGCGGAGGCCCGTTCCGGTATGAGAATGGTGGCGACTTCGGTAGAACTGATCGCGCTCTCATTATTCTCCTGCCCGATGTAGGTCACACCATCGTTGTAGTACTGCTGCCAGAACCCTTCCAGGATCCGGTCGATCTCTGTCTTCTGGATGGGGCTGAGCCCGCGGGCACGGTCGTAGTGTATCTTGGCCTCGACCCAGTTCTTCTGCTGTGCCTCAAGGTCCCCGAAGATCCGGTGCGCCTCGGCGTTGTCAGGGTAGAGTACAATCGCTGTCTCAAGCGCTTCCCTGGCAGCGGGGTAATCCTGGTTGTTCATGTAGAGCTTCGCGGAGGTTACCTCCGGGGGCGCGCAACCGACGGCCAGTGCGATCAGTATCGCAGCGGAAAGTGTGAGTACGATCCCTCTGCTGGTGGCATCCTTCTTCATCTGAATCAGGCCTCCTGTGATCAATTCTGGTACCTATTGTTCGCTGCGACTGCATATCGGCCGCAACGAGGCTGTAATGCGCTGTCTGGCGATCATCAATCATCAATAATATGGCCCGATCGGCATATCAGCAACATTACTCTTCATTCAATTGGACGGGCGAAATCCTTCAACGTTAACGGGATATCCTGCCGGAAAAAAACCGGTGACGCGGGAGCCCGGCGACATGTCTGAGCCGGCTTGTGATAAAACTCACATGCGCTCGGGTGCCGAAACACCCAGAAAGGTGAGTCCGTTGGCCAGGACCTGACGGACACCGACAGAGAGCGCAAGACGCGCTGTCTGCACCTCCGTCTCCGATCCTACGATCCGGTGGTTGTGGTAGAAGTGGTGGAAGGCGGCAGAGAGCTGACGGAGGTAAGCCGGAATCCGGTGTGGCTCAAAGGCTTCGGCGGCATCCGCAACCACTGCGGGAAAGTCCACCAGGAGCCTCATGAGGACCCGTTCTTCCGGTTCGATGAGTCGTGAGAGATCGGCCGAGAGTGTCGCAGCGTCCGGATCGATCCCCTCCGAGCGGGCCCGCTCGAAGACACTCGAGATCCGGGCGTGCGCGTACTGCACGTAGTAGACCGGATTCTCATCGTTCGCCGAAACCGCCAGATCGAGATCGAAATCGAGGTGCGTGGAGGTCGTTCGCAACAGGAAGAAGAACCGGGTGGCATCCCGCCCGACCTCGTCGAGCAATTCCTTCATCTCGATCAGCCTGCCTGCCCGCTTGCTCATCTTCACGATCTCGCCACCCCGCAGCAGATTCACCTGCTGGACGATCATGACACCGAACGCTTTCCGCTCATGACCCAGCGCTTCGAGCGCCGCGCTCATACGCGCTATATAGCCATGGTGGTCGGGTCCCCACAGGTCGATCAATCTCCCCCACCCCCGATTGTATTTGTCCCGATGGTAGGCGATATCAGGGAGCAGATAGGTCGGATTGCCGTCACCGGTGATCAGCACGCGGTCCTTCTCGTCTCCGAGTTCACTCGAACGGAACCAGACTGCGCCCTCCGACTCGAAGATGTGTCCCCGTGATCGCAGATCTTCCAGGGTCTCCTCGACTGCACCGCTCTCATGGAGGGTTGATTCCCTGAACCAGGTGTCGAACCGGAGACCGAACACCTCGACGATCGCCTTCTGGTCTTCAACGACCTGATCGACCGCCCAGCGTGACAGGTTCCCGATCCGTGCCTCCCGGTCCGACTCTTCCCACCAATCGGGAAGTGTGCCGGAGATCAGCCGGTCGGCCATGGCGACCAGGTATTCGCCGTGATACCCTTCTTCAGGAAGCGGGGCTTCTTCTCCCAGCTGCTGGAGTACCCGGGCCTCAAGACTCTCGCCCAGAAGGCGGACCTGTCGGCCGGCGTCATTGATATAGAACTCACGACCCACACGGGCACCTGCCGCGTCGCAGAGGGCAGCGAGGGTGTCACCGATCGCGGCTGCCCGCGCGCTCACCACGTTCAACGGTCCGGTGGGATTCGCGGAGATGAATTCGAAGAGGATCGACTCTCCTTCCATCCTCCCGCTCCGCCCGTACCCGGCTCCCCTGCCAAGGGTTTCTGCCAGTCCTCTCTCCAGCCAGACATCCCCGAATCGGAAATTGAGGAATCCCGGCCCTGCTATTTCTATCGAACGGAGCGGTGCGACCTCTTCAGGCGGCGGAGAGGCTTCGATCCGCTCCTTCAGTGTTTGAGCGATCTCGCGTGGATTTTTCTTCGCCTCTTTAGCCAGGGCGAGAGCTGCGGTCGTGGCCAGGTCGCCGTGGGAAGGATCGCGCGGCGTTTCGATAACGATATCGGCACGATCGATGTCCCATCCCGATGCCTCTGCCGCAGCAGCGACAGCCGCCCTGAGCGCTTCCCTTGTCCTGTCGAGGAGTGGAGCAGTCATGGTGCCGGAGTGTCCTCTGCGGCGACCGGATCTTCATCAGTGATCTGCTCGACGGGCGCGTCACCCCACAATCGCTCGAGTGAATAGAACTCCCTGGCATCGGGCTGGAAGATGTGGACCACAACGTCCACATAATCCATCAGGACCCAGGTGCGAGCGCCGTCGCTTCCCTCGACATGCCACGGCCGGGAATCGAAATCATCACGGGCCCGCTCCGAGACCGCTCCCTCAACCGCCCGGGAATGGGTGTCGGCCGAGACAGTCATGACGACGAAGAAATCGGTCACCGTAGTCACACCGCGCATGTCCATGACAAGGATGTCGGTGGCTCTCTTCTCCAGAGCCGCTTCCGCGAGGACCCGGGCCAGTTTTTCGGCAGGGATCCCGCTCTGCGCCCTCAGACTGTTCCTTGACCCGGTCACGGTTCGATCTCTCCATACGGATTCAGATCCTCATAATCAGCGCCGAGGATCACCGTCACCTGCAGCATGAGATCGGGTCTGACCTGCCGGATGACGTTTTCGGTACCGATGATGCGGGCAAGTCTCCTGGCAACCTGTTCATCCCCTCCCCTGTCGATCACGATAGTCTCCTCGTAGTCGAATGCCGCGGCATTCTCCACATTCACTACATCGAATCCGAACCTCCGGAGGTACGCATGGGTCAGGGCCGCTACCCCGGAGACGCCGCATCCGTTCAGAACCTCCACCTGCGGCCGCTGATCGGGTGATTCCCGTTCATCACCAGCCTGCGCCAGTTCGGTGAAAGAATCGGTCGGGACAACCTTCTCCCGCCGTTCACACATCATCAATCCGACGACCGCGACCACCACCACAACCACTCCGGAGGTGGCAGCAAGGTATGAAAGGAACCGTTTCACACCATCCCTCCCCTGGTCAGCAGGACCTGTTCGGCCTCACTAAGCTGTTCGATCGTGTTCACGCCGAGAACCTCATCAGCTGCCTCCGGGGTAGTATACGCCGCAACCCGTTCACCCTGTCCGCGGAGCAGGGAGATCGCGTCGGGGAGGTAGTATTCCCCCTGCGCGTTGTCATTGGTCAGCCCCTGCAGGGCATGCAGGAGCGCTTCCCGGTTGAAGAGATAGGTTCCGGCATTGATCTCACGGATCGCCCGTTCCTCCCGGGTGGCGTCCTTCTCCTCCACGACGCGGGAAAGATATCCTTCCCCGTCACGGACCACCCGACCATATCCGGCCGGATCGTCGATCTCCGCCGTCAGAATGGTGGCGGCGGCACAGCGTTCCCGGTGTTCCCGCGTGAGCGCGCGGATCGTGTCGGCCGTCAGCAGCGGTGTATCTCCACTGAATATCCCGACTTCGTCGCATTCCTCAGGTATCGCCGCAAGGGCCACCTGGCTGGCGTGGCCGGTTCCCAGTTGTTCCTCCTGCACCGCGATCGACGCTTCCGGGTGCTTCTGAAGGAGCTCTTCCACTATCGCTTCCCGACCGAATCCGACCGTCACGACGATTTTTTCGATCCCGGCACTCTCGAGAGTCGATACCACGTGGTCGATCAGGGTGCGCCCGGCAACACGATGAAGCACTTTCGGGAGAGGACTCTTCATGCGCGTTCCCGCTCCCGCGGCAAGGACGATAGCGCTGGAGAGTACGGCGTTTTCAGCAAGCGGCGGGATACCAGAGGGCTTTGATATAGGTCAGGCCTCCACGGGCTTGTTGTCGTCATCGACCATCACCACCGTCGGTGCATGGTCGGCTGCTTCCTCAGGTGTCATCTGAGCATATGTCAGGATAATAACCTCATCACCGACGTAACCGAGCCTGGCGGCCGGACCGTTCAACACGACCTCCCCGTTGCCTGGCGTTTTACCCTGGATGATATAGGTCTCCAGTCGGGTACCGTTATTGAGGTTCACGACCTGGACCATCTCACTCGCGTACATTCCCGCAGCCCTCATGAGGGCCGGATCGAGAGTGAGACTACCCTGGTAATAGAGTTCAGCCCGGGTGATCCGGACCCGCTGGATCTTTGATTTCAGGATGGTGAGCAGCACCTTATCAACCTCGTGAGTGTGGTGTACGTTTACGCCTCAGCGTCGATGATGTCGTTATCGATAAGGCGGGTCTCTCCGATATGGACCGCGAGACAGAAGAGGATGTTCCCCCTCAGGGTGTCCACCGGATCGAAGGTGAGGGGATCGAGAGCGGCAACGTAATCGAGGCGCGCATCCGGCTCCTGCCCCACACGCTCGCGCATCCGCTGCAGGACAACAGCAGGATCGCCCTCCCCCCCCGATACGAGCCGACGCGCCTCAGCCAGTGCCTCGCTGAGGCAGACAGCCTGCCCGCGCTCATCTTCAGAAAGGTAGACGTTGCGGCTCGAGAGAGCAAGACCGTCGGATTCCCGCACTATCGGGCCAGTTACGACTTCTGCCGGAATGAGCAGATCCCTCATCATCTTTCTCACGACAGCCACCTGCTGGGCGTCTTTCTGTCCAAGGATCAGCAGATCGGGCTCTACGGCCAGAAGGAGTCTCGTGACGATCGTGGTGACACCGCGGAAATGCTCCGGTCTTGCGGCGCCCTCCCATAAACGCGAGATCGAGGTCTCCTCGACCCAAGTGCTGTAATCCTCGGGATAGAGGTCTGACTCGACAGGCAGGAAGAGTACGTCCACCGGCAGGTCGGAGAGGAGCCGGACATCACGTTCCCGGTCGCGGGGATAGGACGCCAGGTCCTCCCCCTCACCGAACTGCGCGGGATTGACGAAGAGGCTGACAACCACCCGGTCGGCATGTTCTGCGGCAAGCGATACGAGGGAGAGATGACCATCGTGGAGAGCGCCCATCGTGGGCACCAGGGCTATTGTGCTGCCTGAATGGCGCTGCGACCTCGACCACTCCCGCATCTGCTCGGGTTCGCGCAGGTGAAGCATCAGTACCGGTTACCCCTCGCCGTCCAGATACGATTCTTCCGGAGCCGGAAAGGTTCCCTTCCGGACGTCTTCGGCGTATTGCGCTACGGCCTGTTCGATATCCGCGGCAAGCTCGGCGTATCTGCGGACGAATTTTGGTTTGAATTCGGTGAAGAGACCCAGCATATCCTGCGTGACCAGAATCTGCCCGTCACATCCCACCCCGGCTCCGATGCCGATCGTCGGGATGCCGATGGCGCCTGATACCTCCCGGGCGAGAGCCTCCGGGATCTTTTCGAGCACGATGGAGAAGCAGCCGGCCTCCTCGAGGAGCCGCGCTTCGGCCAGGAGTCGGTCACGGGCCTCCTGATCGATTGCCTGGAGCTGGTACCCCCCGAACACGTTGATACTCTGCGGTGTCAGCCCGAGGTGTCCCATCACCGGTATACCGGTGGAGACCAGGCGCTGGATCGTGGGAGCGACTGATCGTCCTCCTTCGACCTTGACCGCTTCCGCCCCTGCCTCAGCCAGGAACCTGCCCGCGTTCCGTACTGCCTCATCGGGATTTACCTGGTAAGTGAGGAAAGGCATATCCGCCACCAGCAGAGCCCGTTCCACCCCTTCAGCCGCCCACCGTGTGAAGTGGAGCATCTCATCGAGGGTCACGCTGAGGGTGTCCTTGCGCCCCGCCATCACCATGCCGGCCGAGTCGCCGACAAGGATCAGATCGATGCCATTCCGGTCGAGGAGCCGCGCCAGCAGTGCGTCATAGGCTGTCAGACAGGTGATCGGTTCACCGGCCTGCTTCATGCGCTGGATGGTCCGGATGGTTACTTTTTCGCGGCGCGAGGGTTCGTCGTGGCCGGTGCTCATCAGCTGGTTCCTCCCGGCCCATAGAAGGTCGTACCGCCGTGCGGACGTCTGATTTCTTCCACCAGGTCATCGAGATCGGCCTGCTGGTGCACGAAGTCGATCTCACTCGTATTGACGACCAGGAGCGGACTCGCGTCGTAGTGGAAGAAATAATAATTGTAGGCCTCGTTCAGCGACCTGAGATAATCCTCCGAGAGTCTGCGTTCAAACGATCGGCCACGCCTGCGGATCCGCTCGATGAGCACCTCCGTGGTGGCCTGCAGGTAGATGATCAGATCGGGTACGGCGATCTCCGGTTCGATCAGATCCACCAGTTTCTCATAGAGGGCCAGTTCTTTGTCATCGAGGGTCAGATAGGCGAAGATTTTGTCCTTCGCGAACAGATAGTCGGCGATGACCAGATCGTGGAAGAGATCCTGCTGGCTGAATTCCTGCTGCTGCATGTAGCGGGAAAGAGTGAAGAAGAGCTGGGTCTTGAAGGCGTACCGCTTCGCGTCCTTGTAGAAGTCATCGAGGAAGGGATTCTCATCGGGTCGTTCCAGGACGAGACGAGCACCCAGACGCCTGCCCAGCAGGGTCGCGAGGCTTGTCTTGCCCACGCCGATCGGACCTTCGATTGCTATGTAGCGTGCTTCTTTCACCCGTCCCCCCCGGGCCTGGCCATCGGATTCCAGAATCGAATTCCCGAGTGCGGTTCTCCGAGTTTTTCCAGCAGGTCGTTCACGACCCGCTCATCAAGGATCAAATCGATATCTTCCGCCTGCAAGATAAGCAGTGGCGTCTCCTCGAAGTGGAGGAAATAGTAGTTATAGGCTTCGACGACTGCCACAAGGTATTCATCGCTGATGCGGTTCGAACGATCCCCGCTCCGCTCCCTCAGGCGGCGACCGAGCGTGGCGGCGTCGCACTGGAGGTAGATCACGAGGTCGGGCCGACTGATCTCACCCTCCATGAGACCCGCCAGTTTCTCGTAGAGCGCCAGTTCTCTGTCATCGAGCGTCAATGAAGCGTAGATGCGATCCTTTACGAAAAGATAGTCGCTGATGACCAGTGGATGGAAGAGGTCTCTCTGAGCGATCGTCTCCTGCTGCATATAGCGCGAGAGCGTGAAGAAGAGCTGAGTCTTGAACGCGTATCGCCCCGGATCGCGGTAGAAATCACCAAGGAAGGGGTTCTCGGAAGCGCGATCGAGAATGAGCCGGCCTTCGAGCTTGCGCGCCAGCCGGGTCGCCAGCGCGGTCTTGCCACTGCTCAACGGGCCCTCGATGGCCACGTAGGTGAGAGCCCGGCTCTCCAGTCTCCGGGCCACCTCACTCCTGATCGGTCGTCGCAGGTTCACGTCGCATCGCCCCGGTCAAGAGGGAACTCACCCATCTTCGTCACGTACTCCTCCTGCGGAAGGATCCGTTCGGCCCGTTTCAGCAGATCTGCCACCGATCCCCGGCCGGGAACTTCGAGGTCGGGAGCGATCTGCGCCAGCGGCATCAGGACGAAAAGCCGTTCATCCATCGCCGGATGGGGGATGGAGAGTTCATCGGCCGAGAGATACTCCCCCTCGTAAAGAAGGATGTCGATATCGAGTTCCCGCGGGCCGAAACGCTCCCGCTCCTTGCGGCCCATCCTCCGTTCGACCTCCTTGCAGGCATCCAGGAGTTCCTCCGGCGTAAGGGTGGTTTCAAAACGCCCCACGCAGTTGAGGAAGGCGGGCTGGTCGAGAATGTATTTCGCGGGACTCTCATACAGGCTGGAGAGCGCCACGGGCCGAACACTCAGTTCCTCGAGCTCCCTGACACCCGAACGGAGCGCCTGCAGCCGGTCTCCCATATTGGAGCCGAGCCCCAGGTAGATTACCCGGGTCTCCCCTGCCTGGTTCGCTCCTGCCCTGTTCACCCCGCTCCCCCACTTCCGGCACTTCCGGACAATCGTTCTATCTCCACCTCGTATCCCGGTTCCTCCGCGTCGTACTTGTACGCGCCAGGTTTACGGAGCCGAACGAGCACGCTCTCCACCATCTCTATTTCGAGCAGCTTGTCGGCTATCTTCTGAGCCACTGTTTCAACGAGATTACATGAGGGACCCTTCACCACTTCCCGTATCCGCCGAAAGAGATCCCGGCTGTCCACTCCCTTCGTGAGATCGTCACTCAACGCCGAGGGCCGCTGGTCGAACCGTACCTCGATATCCACCTCGAAGATCTGCCCGCCCTCCTTCTCTGCCGGGAGCTCCCCATGGTAGCCGTAAAACCGCAGACCCTTGATCCTCAGCGTATCCATCCGATCTATCCTCCGAACCGTTTCAGCCGCTCGACCGCCTCTTCCAGCCGTTCCTCGGGAGCCGTCAGGGAGAACCGCATATATCCCTCTCCACCCGACCCGAAGGCCGACCCCGGACTGAGGGCAACGTGGGCCCCCTCCAGCAGTTCGCTGCAGAACGCGAGATCGTCTTTTCTCCCGTCGGGCAGACCGGCCCAGATATAGATCGTTCCGCGGGGAGTGTCTGCCATGAGCCCGATGGCCTGCAGGGCCGGCAGTATCATGTCCCTCCGGGCCTGGTATCGGTCACTCACCGTCTGAGCTATCTCATCGGCGCAATCGAGCGCCACCGCCGCTGCCCGCTGGATAGCCTCCAGGCTTCCGGTGTCGTAGAACGATTTCACCCGGGCCAGGGCGGAGATCAACTCAGGGTCACCCACCGCGAAGGCACAGCGCCAGCCGGCCATCGAGAAAGTCTTCGAGAGACTGTGGAACTCGACTACACCCGATCCCAGAGCGCCGCCTTCCGATGCGGGCGCCTGCAGGATGCTTCCCGGCCGGTACCCGTCGAATCCGATATCAGCGTATGCGTTGTCGTTCAGCACCACCGCACCCCGGGAGCGACCCCACACTACCGCCTGCTCGAAATCATCGATGTCAGCTGTGGCCGCGGTAGGATTGTGCGGATAGTTGAGTATGAGGATCCTGAAATGACGCTGGCCGGCTCCTCCACCCTTGAGCGCACCTCCACCATTGAGCGCGCCGGAGAGGATCTCCTCGAACTGCTCCCAGTCGGGACTCCACCCCCGAGCGGGATCGAGGGGATAGGGGATCGGTACGGCTCCCGCAAGGTGGAGCGCGGGGGTGTAGATCAGATATCCCGGATCAGGGTACGCCCCGATGTCTCCCGGATCACACAGGGCTATCGGCAGATGGGCCAGCCCTTCCTTGCTGCCGAGCAGTGATATGACCTGCGTTTCCGGATCGATCTCCACGCCGAACCGGCGTTCCATGTACGCTGCCGCGGCACGGCGGAACTCGGGGTGCCCTCTCCCGACCAGATAGCCGTGGGTTCCGTCCATCCCGAGTACCCGTCCGGCCTCCTCCACGATCCTGCTGTCAGGGGGGAAATCGGGGGAACCGACTGAAAGATTGATGACATCGACACCCTCCCGGCGAAGGGCGTTCGCCCGGTTCGCGATCTCCAGCACGAGGTAGGGTGGAAGTGTACTGAGACGTTCACTCAGGTGCATTGTTCAGGCATCTCCCGACAGGTCTGTATTCATGACATCGATCATATCGGTCACTACATCCATCATGGTGAACACCCCGGTGCGACCCCGTATCCAGCCGGCAGCGCGCAGAGCGCCGACTGCGTACGCGCCACGGTCCCGCACATTGTGCACCAGTTCCAGTGTCTCATGCTCTCCGTCGAATCCCACGATATGTCGGCCGGGTGAGGAGCCGGCCCTGGCCGAGGCAATACTCAACATGTTGGAAGCGCGTTCTCCCGAGGCGAGGCCCAGCTGCAGCAGATCCTTCTCCGACATCTGGTCGAGGAGTATCTCACCGATCCGCAGCGCCGTTCCGCTGGGAGCGTCTTTCTTCGATGAGTTATGGTTCTCGAGGATGAATGGGTCGAATCCCCCCTCCCTGTCGAGCCATGCTCCCGCCAGCTTCAGGAGGTGAAAGAGAAGAGTGCCGGTGATCGAGAAGTTCGGGGAGTGGAGCAGCGCTCCCTCTCCGTTGAGGACCACGCCCTCGACCTCTGCGGCGACACCCTGCCAGCCGGTCGTGCCGACCACGATCGGGATACCGAGTTCCATACACCGTTTCACCGTTCCGGGAACCGCGTCGGCAGCTGAAAAATCGATCGCGACCTCGGCGTTCTTCAGGTCGCCCTTCTTGCGCGGCCAGCCATTGCGGAGATCATCCCCCGAGATGACGGTTGTCAGTGTGATTCCCCGCCGTCGTGCCTCTTTCTCAGTCGCATGAGACATCATCCCGTCACCAAAAATGCAGATCTTCGGGAACCCGTCACCCGATTGATTCACCGCGCACTCCTTTTCGATAGATGAGGAATACCTCGTTTTGAACCACTTCGTTCGATGCCAGATGAAAGAGAGGCGGCGGATCGAAGAGTCGCCCCGCATCTGCCAGAGAGGGAGCCCCGTCACCGCCGATGAGCCAGGGCGTCAGCGTCAGCCATATCTCATCAACGAGTTCCTTCTCGAAGAAAAGTGAGGCGACACCACCCCCCCCTTCGATGAGGATCTTGTCGAACCCTTCAGAGGTCAGGCGCTCCACAAGCTGTACGGGATCGACGCCGCCCTGACCGAGTCGCCAGATCTGGACCCCTTCCGGGAGCCCTGGTCCAGGATCGGGTGCCTGATCGGTGGTGGCGATGGCCGACCGGCCGGGACCGTTGAATACCCGGGCCTGGTCAAGGCTCATGCCGGCTGTGAGAACCACCACCATCGGGTGCTCATCCCGCCCCTCAGCGAGACGCTGGCGGCACTGTGCCTCGTCGGTGAGAGCAAAGGGTGGATCTTCGGCCCTGATCGTCCCGGCACCCACGATGATGACGTCGGCCCATGCTCTCAGCTGCTCCATCCGTCGCAGGTCGGCACTGCCGCCCAGGCGCATCTTCCGCCGATCGGCAGGCGCGATCCTGCCGTCTAGGCTCACAGCCATGTTTACCCGGATCATCATGATTGGAAGGTAGTCTACGATTCGGCGTGAGGAACGGCCAATAAAGAAAACGCCCCGGACGACAGTATCATCCGGGGCGTTCAGTGTGCCTGCTTCTACAGCTGTCAGCCGGCGACCAGTATCATGTCACATGACGGTTGTTGCGTGACAGGACGCTAGTACATACCCATGCCGCCACCACCAGGTGGCATCATCGGTGCTTTATCATCTTCCGGCTTGTCGGTGACGACCGCTTCGGTCGTCAGGAGGAGTCCGGCGATACTGGCAGCATTCTCCAACGCGATCCGCGAGACCTTGGTCGGGTCGAGAACACCATGCTCAACCAGGTTGTGATACTCGTCGGTCCGGGCGTTGTAACCTTCATCCTGCTTCATCTCAAGCACCCGCTGGACCACGATCGAACCCTCCTGGCCAGCGTTCTCGGCGATCTGGCGGGTCGGCCACGATCGCGGCACCGATCTTCTGGTCACCTTTGAGCTTGAGCTTGTCGATCGCTTCGAGACTGCGAAGGAACGCGACTCCACCACCGGGAATGATCCCCTCTTCCACCGCTGCGCGGGTGGCGTGGAGGGCGTCCTCGACGCGGGCCTTCTTTTCCTTCATCTCGGTCTCTGTCGAGGCGCCGACGTTGATTACCGCAACACCACCGGCCAGCTTGGCCAGGCGCTCCTGGAGCTTCTCCCGGTCGTAATCGCTGGAGGTGTCATCGATCTGCCGCTTGATCTGGTTGATCCGTCCCTTGATCTCATCCTTGGTGCCGCCACCCTCGACGATGGTGGTGTTCTCTTTCGTCAGGGTAATGGTCTTCGAGGTTCCGAGATCGCCGGTTGTGGCATTCTCGAGCTTCAGACCGGTCTCCTCGCTGATGACGCGGGCGCCGGTGAGGATCGCGATGTCCTCAAGCATGGCTTTCCGCCGGTCACCAAAACCGGGAGCCTTGATCGCAGCGACCTTGAGGGTACCACGGATCTTGTTCACGACGAGTGTCGCGAGAGCTTCGCCCTCGACGTCTTCGGCGATGATCACCAGCGGCTTGCCCATCTGGGCGACCTTCTCCAGGATCGGCAGGAGATCTTTCATCGCGCTGATCTTCTTGTCGAACACGAGGATCATCGGCTCCTCCAGCACTGCTTCCATGCTGTCGGGGTCGGTGATGAAGTAGGGGCTGAGGTAACCGCGATCGAACTGCATACCCTCGACCACGTCGAGATGGGTATCGATCGACTTGGCTTCTTCTACCGTGATCACACCATCTTTGCCGACCTTCTCCATTGCCTGGGCAATGAGGTCGCCGATTTCGGAATCGTTGTTCGCCGAGATCGAAGCAACCTGTGCGATCTCATCCGCGGTCGTCAGATCGCGCGAGAGCTTGTTGAGTTCACCGACAACTGTCTTGACGGTGGTGTCGATACCCCGCTTGAGCTCCATCGGGTTGGAACCGGCGGTGACACTGCGCAGTCCCTGAGTATAGATCGCCTGCGCCAGCAGGGTCGCGGTGGTGGTTCCATCACCGGCGATGTCGCTGGTCTTCGAGGCGACTTCCTTCACCATCTGG
>JALGVQ010000039.1 GCA_025774615.1 bacterium | reverse complement strand
CAGTTAGGCACCTTCTCGATCGAGTCGATCGTCAGGCCGGTGATCATGATATTGCCGGTGTTCATCGCCCGGGCATCCACGACCGGCTCGTCGAACCAGAACTCGAAAGAGTCGCTCCCGGCAACAGCCCGGGCACCGATCGACTGTGGAGCCAGGTTATCAATATCGACCGTGATCGTGTCGGCTTTCCCCCAACCACCTGCATCATGCGGGGTGATCCGCAACCAGGCGTCGTCGACCACCTGACTCAGCAGGTCGGTACCACTCTGCCAGACCAAGCTGTTGTCGTAATCAGCGCTGAGGATGTTCGAGGTATCTCCACTGACCGAAGCCAGCAGCCACATAGCGCCGAGATCGCGTGATGTCGCCGCCCTGGGTCTCCGAGGGCCCATAGATGGATATCTCCGGACGAGTGGGGTCGTAGAAGTACGGCTTGAACGTGGTGTCGAGCGCAGTAGCGATCGTGTTGCCGTAGATATCAGAGATGTTCGAAGCGGTGAGTGTGACCGAAGTGGAACTGTCGGGAAGCGCTTGCCCGCTGGTCAGCGCCAGTTCGAATCGGGGAGGCAGGACCGTGTATGCTTCAAAGGTGATACCATCGTTGCTCTGACCACCAGCAAGATAGAATACTCCGTCAATGCCGGCGGCTACCGAATGGGCATCCTGGTTCGGCATCGGGGTTTGTGGTGTCCAGTTATTTGCGGCAGGATCGTATACTTCCATCTCGGCCACAGGCCCGGAATCGTTGAATCCCCCAACCACGTAGAACTGGCCATCAATAACAGCTGCAGCAGCATTATTCCGGGTGGTGGGGACAGGTGCCAGGGTTGTCCAACTATCGGTCGAGGGATCGTATGCTTCCAGGGCGCTCGAGTAGACATCACCGGTAGTCATTCCTCCCGTTACGTACAGCTTCCCGTCAAGGACTCCAGCGACTGCATGTTTCCGGGCGGTGAGCATTGAAGCCAGAGTTGACCAGCTGTCGGCAGAGGGATCGTATACTATGACATCACCCAGAGGCTGCGACGCCCCGTCCTGATTCCCCGCAACATAGAGTTTGCCGTCTATGACACCCGCAGCTGAATGCACGAAAGAGGTGGGCATAGAGGTCTTTGTCGTCCATGCATTGGTCGAGGGATCGTACACTTCCAGTTTGCTCATTGGGCCTGTCAGATTGGCGCCACCTGCAACATAGAGTTTTCCGTCGATCACCCCGGCGACCGCCCAACCTCTCGCCGTGGGCATGGAGGTCTTCGTTACCCAGGCACCGGTTGATGGATCGTATTCATAGAGGGTGGAGGTGTAATTGTTGCCCGAATCTTCACCTCCCGCGACATAGAGTTTCCCGTTCATAACCCCCGCTACAGCATGATCTCTCCTTGAGGGCATCGGTGACAGGACGGACCATTCATCAGCACCACGTCCGACGATGCTCCCGACCGTCAGTCCACTGGTGAGGGAGAAGTTGGAGGTGTTGGTCGCCGTGTCTTCATCCGCCAGTTCATCGAACCAGAACGTGATGGTGGAGTTACCGGCGGTACCTGAAGCTGAGAATCCCTGTGGGGCCAGGTTGTCGATATCAATCAGGGTTATGTCGGCCGTACCCCATCCCCCGGGATCATGCGGTGTGAGACGGAACTGGACACCATAGGTCAGATCCTGATCCACAAGATTCGAGCTGCTCAGCCAGACCAGGCTCGAATCGAAATCGGCCAGCGCGATTCCGGAGGTATCACCACTGACAGATGCCGCCAGCCAGGTCGATCCACCGTCTGTCGAGTATTCGGCCAGCAATCCGATGTCACTGCCTTCAGCGTCAGAAATAGTGTAGGGAACAATGATGTCACCACTCTTGATCCCACCTGGTTGCCAGAGGGTGACACCCGGCCGGTTTGGATCCGATGGTGCGAAGGTCGTATCAAGGGATGTGGCAACATTGCTGTGAAGATCCATGATATTTGTAGCTGTCAATGTAACCGGAGGTTCGGCCGACGAGAGGGTTTGACCGCTGGACAAGGTCAGCTCAAAACGGGATGGGATGGCAGTGTATACCTCCAGACTTCCAGTCCAAATCCCTGCTATGTAGAGTTTTCCGTCGATTTCTCCTGCTGTTATCCAGGGTCTGACCCCCAGCATGTAGGATTTTACAGTCCAGCTGTCTGTTGCGGGATCGTATACTTCAAGAGTGTTCAGTTGATCCCCGCTGAGATTCCCGCCAGCAACATATAGTTTCCCATCGATTACTCCTGCTGCAGCATCCGATCTGGCCGTGGGCATGGGAGCTTTCGTCGTCCAGCTGTCTGTCAATGGGTCATATACTTCAAGCGTAGCCAGGTCTGTCCCGTCACTGCTGCCACCACCGGCTACGTAGAGTTTCCCCTCGATCACTCCTGCTACAGCTAGCCACCTGCCTGTGGGTATGGAAGTCTTTGATGCCCAGCTGTCCGTAACGGGATCGTATACCTCCAGCAGATCTGACCCATCTTGCCCACCAGCAACATAAAACCGCCCGTTTATTACGCCTCCTACAGCTCCATGTCTGGCAGTGAGCATGGGGGCCTTTGCCGTCCAACTGTCTGTGGACGGATCGTATACTTCAAGCCAGGGTATTGCCCAATTGATGGATCCACCTGCAGCGTAAAGCTTGCCGTCAATGACTCCTGCCGCTAATAACGCTCTTCCTGCTGGCATGGATGACATTGTTGTCCAGCTGTCGGATGACGGGTCGTATACTTCAAGCGTACTTAAAGCTCCATTGCCTCCCACAACATAGAGCTTACCGTCTATAACGTCAGCCGCAGCATGAAGTCTGCTGGTTGGCGCTGAGGCCTTTGTGGTCCAGACATCATGATCGCTGCCAATGATGCTTCCGACAGTCAATCCCCCTGAGAGGGAGAAGTTGGTCACCTCTGTAGCCGAAGAGTCTGCTACTAACTCATCGAACCAGAATGTGAGAGTAGAATCTCCGCTCGTCCCTTCGGCTTCGATCCATTGCGGATACTGGTTGTCTATATCGATGTGGGTAATAGAGGCGGAACCCGAACCACCTTGATCGTGCGGAGTGATCCGGAATCGTACTCCGGCTACTTCCTGATCCGCCAGATCAGTTACGCTATGCCAGACCAGGCTGCTGTCAAAGTCAGCCGGTTCAATATCTGAGGTATCGCCTGTTATTGTAGCTGCGAGCCAGGTCGTACCGGCATCTACCGAGTATTCCGCAAGCAGTCCAACTGGACCGCCTTCGGGATCGGAAATGACATATGGAAGAGTGACATCACCGATCTGGGTTCCCGTGGGTTGATATACTCCGATGCTCGGCCGGTTCAGGTCGGCAGGTGCAAAGGTCGTGTCAAGCGAAGCAGCTGTATTACCATTGAGGTCTGTGATGCTGGTTGCTGTCAGTGTGACGGAAGGTTCAGTTGAGGACAGCTTCTGTCCACTGGACAGAGTCAACTCAAAGCGGGAAGGTAGAGCAGTGTAGACCTCTACTATAAGCTCACCTCCTCCAGCTATAATATAGAGCTCGTTATCAATAACTCCTGCTGCCGGGAAGGTTCTATCGGTGGGGATGGAGGTCTCTGTTGTCCATTCGTTCGTTGCAGGATCGTATACTTCCAGCGTGTTCACCGCCCCGATATCATTGTCTCCACCCACAACATAGAGTTTTCCGGCAATTACTCCTGCGGTTGCTCTTTGTCTGGGAGTAGGTGCTGAGGGCCCCGTCGTCCAGCTGTCTGTGGAGGGGTCATATATGTCCAGATATGACTCCACCGAACCATCACCATCGGCAACGATATAGAGTTTGCCGTCGATCACTCCACCGGCACGGCCGCTTCTAAAGCCGAGTTTGCTGGCCTTTGTCTGCCAATCATCCGTTGAAGGGTCATACATCAACGTCCCTTCAACAGACGCTACATAGAGCTTACCGTCGATCACACCGGCGACTCCCACTGATATGCCGAAGGGCATAGGGGTCCTGGTAGTCCATGAATCTGTGGATGGATCGTATACTTCTAACGCGGTTGATGCCCCCGCGTCATCACCTCCGCCAGCCACATAGAGTAATCCATCAATAACTCCTGCTTGTGCTACCCACCGGCTGGTCGGCATGGAGGCCTTTGTCGTCCAGCTGTCTGTAGATGGATCATATACTTCCAGAATGTTGAGGTTGTTTCCGTCATTTCCGCCTGCAACGTAGAGCTTACCGTCAATGACCCCTGCTTCAGGAGCATGTCTGGTACCGGATATGGATGCTTTGGTTGACCAGACATCGTGGTCAATGCCAGTAATGCTTCCTGCAGTCAGTCCTCCAGATAATGAAACATTGGATGTATCCGTAGCCGATGAATCGGCTACCAGTTCATTGAACCAGAAGGTGAGAGTAGAATCTCCGCTTGTTCCTTCGGCTGCGATCCACTGTGGAGCAAGGTTGTCGATGTCGATAAGGGTGGTATCAGAAGTACCCCATCCACCTGCATCATGCGGAGTAATTCTGAACCAGACATTGGAATGCTCTTGGCCGGCAAGATCGCTCCCCGATTGCCAGACCAGACTGGAGTCGTAATCAGCCGCGGCGATACCTGACGTATCACCGCCGACTGAGGCAGCCAGCCAGAACGTGCCGCTGCTGGTTGAATACTCGGCCAGGATCCCGATCTCCGAATTGTCCGGATCGGTGACCAGATAAGGAATTGTGATATCACCGGTCTGAACACCCGTCGGTTGATAAATCGCGATCAGGGGGGGATTCAATATTGAGAGCAGATCATCGGCCGCTGCCAGGGCGTCCAGCTTGCCGTATCCCCAGGTTTCGTTCGGAACGCTTCCCGTATAGCTGTCGGTCCTGGCGTTGTCCTGCAAAAGTGTTTTCACATCGGCAACATTGAGGGTCTCATCGATCTCAAGCAGCAGGGCGACCGTACCGGTCACGACTGGAGCAGCCTGGCTGGTTCCCTGGGAGATGCGGTGGACCCCGTCGGGGTCGCGCCACGGGTCGATCGGCGGGGTCATGTGGAAGGACATGGCCGACATGATTCCCTGGCCGGGGGCGACGATCTCGGGCTTCTGTCGCCCATCCCGGGAAGGACCCCAGCTCGTGAAGAGGGCGTAATCACTGGTCCGGTCGGTGCCGGTGTAGGTGTAACTGCCACTGTCGAGGGCGTCCCAGCCCCACTTCGAGACCCAAGCCCCGACCGTGAGAGCATCATTGGCCGTGCCGGGGTGGGCAGCGCTGCGGTAGGATGTAGGTACATCGACAGAGGCTCCGAAGGTGTTACCGTAGAACCACATGTCGGCCGGGGTGGAAGCCCCGCTGTCGAGGTGGTAGATGATGGTCCAGGTGCCCGGTATCGGCTCCAGACCTTCCCACTGGTCGAAGACCTGGATGATGCACTGGTAATCCCCGTTGCGGGCATCAACGCCGCCGCTGGCGTTGTCGATATCGATGGTCCCCCAGGTGGGAACGGCTTCGTAGGTACCGCCTGTGGCCACCGGTCCGTGGACAACACCGTAGGGGTTCTTCAGTGAAACCGAGACGGTGGTTGCACCCTCATACCAGATATTGCAGAGGAAATAATCGTTGCTGGTTCCGGCATTGGGCGTATAGCTGGGGATTGTGAAGCTGAAGGAATCGGCCGGAGCCCCCGCGGAGAGCGGGGTTCGGTCGTGCAGGGCGTCACTTCCCTCGTTCCCGGCTGAGACGACAATTACCTTACCGGTTCCTGAGGCAATATCGATCGCTTCTTCATAGAGCATGGTGCCGTCATGGGGGCCGCTGTGCCCGCCCAGGCTGAGGTTCAGCACGCAAGGCTGGGCGAGGGCATCGGCCTTCGCGAAGGTCCAGGCGATACCATCGATGATGCTGGCGCTCGAGAAACTGCCGTCACCCCCCTTGATCACCAGCAGGTCAGCCGCCGGAGCCACGCCGACGTAAACACTGTCAGGCTGGCCGTTGCCGGTGGCCCGTCCGTTCCCGGCGGCGATCCCCATCACGTGGGTGCCATGGCCGTTGATGTCGAGTTGAGTCACCAGACCGGCCGGAAAACCATCGAGCTCATCATTGAGCTGGGCCTCAGACCAGGCCGAGCCGTAGCCATAGCCGCTCGGGGGGGTACCGCTGCCGTTGGTCTGGTCCCACATGGACAGCACCCGGGTCGTGCCGTCGCCGTTGCGGAAGTCGTCATGGGAGTAATCCAGCCCGGTATCGTACACTGCCACCAGCACGCCACTGCCGCGGTAGTTGTAGGCGCCGCTGTGCAGAACGTCGGCGCCGATCGAATCGAGCCCGGCGTCCATGGCAATGGTGTTCTCGGTCGAGGCTTCGACGTACTCAACGCCTGGTGATTCCGCCAGGGTGGTAATGGAGCTCAATGGCACCCGGGCGGTGATGATCCGGCCCTGGCGGCTGCCGACGGTACCTCCTGCAGCCCGTACCGCCGCTTCCGCTCCCGAACCCTTCACGATCAATTCCACCCATACCTCGAGCCCTGCTGGAGCAGCCATGACCCCCATATTGCGGTCGAGCAGAGGGATCTCTTCACCGCGAGCCCGGGCCTCCTGCATCTGAACACTGCGATTGAGCGCCAGCCGCAGGATCGGGTCGAGCCGATTAGTCCCGGAATCGCTACCCTGAGCCAGCGCCAGATTCGGGAGTAGCAGCATGGCACTGGTCAGGATGCTGAGCAGTGCTGTACCCAGTCGGCCTTGCATCCTGAGACCTGCTTGCTTCAGCTGCTTCATCCGCCTGTCCATCACCGTACCCTCACCTGTGCCCCGACCAGGTTAATGATCGTCAGAGGCAGGTTGGAGGGATCACGCATCTCGGTCTCAACGCTGACGAAGGCAAGTGATGACAGGCCAACCGCTGTGCCGCTGAAAGTGAGGTTGATAAGGGTACCAGTGCCGGTTACTCCATCCGGGTCACCATCTACCACTGAGAGATTGATCTCACAGCGGCCTGCGACATTGTCGATATCGTAGTACGAGAGGATCGAACCTCCGTTGCCGGTCAGAAAACTCGACTCATCCCACGTATTCAGGGTGATCACATTCGGATCGAAGGTGAAGACCGCCTTCACCATCATGAGATTGGTCACATCCTCGGCGACCAGACTCAGGGCGATATCACCAGTCGTCCCACCCTCGAGGTAGGGAGGACTGAACCGCAGCGAAGCCCCCTGCACCGCATCGATCGTGAAGTTGATATTGGTTGGGGTATCTTCGATCAGCCCGGCCACCAGAGTGTCGTAGGCGGCCCGGATGTGAACGGAGTGCGTTCCCTCATCAAGAGGACCGAAGGTCTTCGAAGTCAGATCCGACCAGGTCGACCAGCCGCCATCATCAACCCTGCTCTGGAATGCGACCACGCCGGTGTTCCCCTCCCACGTGATCGTGACATTGGCTGTGCTATGGGTGGAACCTTCGGATGGCGTGAGAATGGTCGAATTGGGTGGCACAAAGCTCGGATTATCAGGATCGGGATCGATCGGGTTATCAGCCGGTGGATCGATCGGGGGCTCTGTGATGTTCGAAACCAGTGAATCACAGGCCGGGAGGAACAGAACTGAGAAGGCAAGAACCAGGGCAGCCAGATAATAAGAGAACCCTCTCCCCTTCAGGAAGTGGAGATTAAGCGGCTTCTTCTCTGACATCCGTGCCATCTCAGAAATTCACCCGCAGTGAGAGGGTGAGGCGACCGTTCCGGGTGTTCAGATCGATGTCCGGCACCGGCAGACTGCCGGAGGCACGTCTCAGTCTCGGCATCAGGAGAGACGCATCGATGATATTGAAAAGCCAGACTCCACCGATGATCCCGACTACCGTACCCAGTTTTTCGTGAGTCTCCTGCACCTCTACGTGTTTGGCGTCCATCTCGGTCTTGATGGCAGTCAACTGCTGGTAAGTCGTCGCGGCCCGGTAGGCGGTCACCAGCTGGTCGTATTCGTCTCTTTCAGTCGTATAGTTCCCGAATTGACTCGCGCCGTACACGATCGATCCGGCGGTTGCCACAAGCATGAGAACTCCCTTGCCCGGCCTGTTGGCGTAGAAATGGCCGACGCCGGGGATCAATGCCAGGATTCCCGCGGTGAATCTCGATCTCGGTACGAGGTTCACGGGAATGACGCTGCTGTCACCATCTTCGAGATCGACTTCCTGACTCCATTTCGCATATCCGGGAGCGCGGACCCGCAGGAGGAAATGGCCGGGGGGGAGATCCACGGCTACATCAGGGTTGTTCAGAGCGGTGTCTCTCTCCTCATCGCCCGTCACCTTCAGGGTCGCGCCGAGCAGTGAGTTCCGGATGGTAAGCTGGGCCGATCCAACATATATCTCAGTCAGCGAGGTATTGATGGTTCTGTCCTGCCCGCCAACAACCGGGAAAGATTGAGAATTCTCAGTGTAACCTGCCAACCGCAAAGTCAGATCGTGGGTGCCGGCCGTGAGCGGAAAGGATGCCGGAGTAACCTGACTGGTATTCTGATTGTCGATGATGATCGTCGCACCGGACGGTGTTGACTCGATCGTGATCTGCGCGGTGGCTGGTGTTACAGGTTGTACAGGATCGACTGGAGGCCAGGCGGACGTACCGCGAACGAAATCTGCCAGCTCGTCGGCGACTGCCCTGGTTGCCTCCATGAGCACACTTTCCATGCCTCCCGGTTCATCCCGGAATGAAGTGTGCTCGATCCGTGATGAGGTGATATCGACGATGCGGATCTGTAGAGAATAGAGTGTGCCGACTTTTGAGATGCTGCCGGCGACCATTTTTGTCGCACCAAGCATCTGGCCGACCTGGACGATGCACTCATCAGTGTTGCACGCCCCGCTGTACTGGAATCCCAGCTCCTCCATGATGGTGTCCATCTGGTTCCGCTCGATTACCTGGAATACCCCGGTCCGTCCCAGCCAGATACGGAGACGTTCCGAGACCGCTCTGGCTTCTCCCTCATCGACATTATTCACATCCAGGTCGATGACACCGACCGTCAATAGCTCCTGTTCCTGCTGACTGACTTCAGCCAAAACCTGATTGAATCCGGACATGCTCAGGAAAAACGCAAGCAGACCCGCAAAGAACGACCTGGATGGAAGTGAGATATGTCGGCGAGAGCCGGGAATCATTAGATCCGTATGCCCATTACCCTTTCCAGCCAGATCAGGATAGGCAGTAAATCAGCAACTTATATGAGGACTCAAGACATACAGCGGCAGTTCATGTATATCACGTGGGGGAGAGTTGTGTCAAATCAACCTAAGTCTATGGCAGCCGCTGCACTCCCACCATGGTGACATCGTCATCGGGCGGAGTGTCACCCGCGTGACCCCGTACCTCAACAGTCACCTCATGGAGGATACTGGTCAGGGGCATCGCGGCCGACTGTTTGAGGCAGGCTTCTACGGCTTCTTCACCGAGCAGTTCCTCGTTCTCGTCCATCGCTTCGGTAACGCCGTCGGTAAAGAGGAAGAGGGTATCACCCTTCTCGAGCGTCACGCTGCCTGATCCATAAGGCATCGAGGGCATCATGCCGAGCGGAACACCGCCCTCGGTCATGGTAGGCACCTCATCATCCGGTCCGATGGTCGAGGGGATATGATAGGGAGGGTTGTGCCCCGCGTTGACGTAGGTGTACACACCGGTCGAGGGCTCAAGCACTCCGCAGAAGAAGGTTATGTACTGCATCGTATCGGTGGATCGGTGGATGAAGTTGTTCAGCCTGACCACCATGTCGGTGAGCTCGAACTCGTACTGTGCGTGGCTGCGCAGAGACGCATACAGATTTGCCATCAGCAGGGCAGCAGGGATGCCATGCCCGACCACATCGCCAATCGAAATGAGCAGGCGGCCATCCTCCAGCGGGATGAAGTCGTAACTGTCACCACCTACCGATTCACATGCCGTACAGACACCGGAAAACTCATATCCCTCCACCTCGGGAGGTTCTGAAGGCAACAGCCTCTGCTGGATGCTCTCGGCGACCTCCAGTTCCTTCTCTATCTCCCGTTTCTCGAGGGATTCCTTCAGCAGGAAGGCATTCTCGATCGCGATGGCAGCGTGAGCAGAGAGGGCATCGAGGAAACTGACGTCTTCATCAGTAAAAACACCATCTGCCTTGTTCAGCAGCTGGAAGACACCGATGATCGTACCATTCTTGTTCCGCATCGGTGTGGTGAGCAATGATTTGGTGCGGTATCCGCTTTCCCGGTCCACTTCCTGGTTGAACCGGGGGTCTTCGTAGGCATCGTCCAGGATGATGATCTCGCCGGTCTGCGCTACGAACCCGGCCAGTCCCTGACCCATGGGAAGGCGGATCTCCAGCTTCGTCTCCCCCTGCAGGACCTTCGACCAGAGTTCATTATTGGCCGCGTCCACCAGGTAGATCGTCCCCCGGTCGGCCCTGACGTTCTCGGTCGCCGTCAGGAGTATCCGTTCGAGGACCTCATCGAGTTCCAGCGTGGAGTTGATGGTCTGTGACGCATCGATGAGCGAGGAGAGTTTGGCGATCTCGAGTTGTGCAGCTTCGAGCTCAGCCTGAGGGTCATTCTGCGGGGTTGGCACCATGACGATATCGACCTGCCTCCGATTCAGCTGCCGGGCGGACCTTCCGTAACGGTCATGATCCTTCCCTCACTCCTATCGTCGTAATCAAGTGCAACGGTGATGGAATGAGCGGGCAGGAGCTCCGCCGCACGGTCGGCCCACTCTATCAGCGTGACCCCATCGGTGTCCAGCCATTCATCGAGACCGAAAAAGATGAATTCCGGAACATCCTTCACCCGGTAGAGATCGAGGTGATAGATGGTGAATCGGCCTTCATAGATATTAAGTCGCACAAAACTGGGTGAGGTCACATCCTCTTCGACACCCAGGGCCCGGGCAACGGCCTTCACGAACGTGGTCTTCCCCGCTCCAAGGGGGCCGGTCAGTGCAACAACACTTCCCTTTTCGAGAGTAGCGGCCAGTTCGACTGCTGCGGCATCCGTGGCCGCCATATCAGGCAATGAGGAAGTCGTATTCGTATGAAGAGGATCTGACATGATGTTTGAGAAACTAATGGGAGAAAGCGGGCGCCGGGCCCATCAATCCCCCGGATTGAGCAGTTCGTTCACCTTGCTGGTCACCAGTTCCCGGTAGTGGGCCTCGTTCTCCTCCGAAAAGCCCCTCTCAATGAGTTGTACGATTCCCTGCTGGTCGATAATGATCGTCCGCGGGAGTGAATCGACTCCGAACTTCTTGGCATTGGCGCCAAAGGGATCCATGAGGCAGTTCGCTTCCACACCGTAGGTCTGCAGCCACTCAGCTGCCACATTGTCCGTATCGCCCCAGTTCACGAAGAAGAGTTGTACATCCTGCCCCTCGTAACTGCTGGCGATGTCGGCAAGTACCGGAGCTTCCTTCTGGCACGGCTTGCACCAGCTGGCGAAAAAGGAGAGGACGACGACTTTCTGGGTGTCGCCGCGGAAGACAGCCGTCTGGCGGAGTTCACCCGCGTAATCCCGCAGGAATACGTAATCGGTCGTACCGTTCTTCTTCATGACGAACGTGGGAGCTTTGTCCCCTACGGCCATGGGGTCGACTTCAAAACCCTGCAGATCCTGAGCCTGTGTGGACACACTCATACACAAAGCCATGATCAGCGCGAGCACGATACAACTGGAAATTCGTCTCAGACCGGTAGATATGAGATCTGACTGATGAATCATCCCCACTCCTCAGTGATTTAATTATCTCGGCGGAATCGTCGGCCTGTCGGGCGGCGCTCCGATTGTTCCCGGTCCTGTTGTTCCTCCTGTACCGGGATCATCACCACTGAGAAGATAAGCAGTACCTCCGCCAGCGGCACCCAAAAGGAAAATCCACCAGGGGAATCTCTTTCGTGGTCGCTGTGTGCCGAGTTGCTCTTCCTCTCCCCCTGGCTGCTCCCCGGTGACCGGAGGAGTCACGGGGTCTTCCTGCTGGCGGGCAGGATCAGTCTGAGGGTCGATCTGCTCCTGTTGACGGGCCTGTTCCTCGGGTGAGATCGGCTCGAAGGGGACACCCAACTGCTGGCGGACGAGCCCCGCCAGATCGTTGGCTATGTCCTGGGTTGCGGTCAGGAGTACCTGTTCTATTCCGTTGACATCCACGAAGAGTGGATTCTCTATCCGCGACGTGGTGATATCCACCATCCGGATCTGCAGGGAGTAGAGGTTACCTACCTTGGAGACACTGCCGGCCACCATCTTGCTTGCGCCCAGAACCTGGCCGACCTGGACCACGCACTCGTCGGTGTTGCAGGCACCGCTTGCCTGGAACCCCATCTCGGTCATGATCGATTCCATCTGGTTCCGCTCGATCACCTCGAAGATGCCGGTGCGTCCCAGATAGATGCGGAGCCGTTCGGTGATTGCCTTTGCCTCAGTTTCCTCGACTCCATTGGCTTCCAGATCAATGACACCGATGGTGAGTTGTTCCTGCTGCTGTTGCTGCTGCCGGGGTTGAGACTCCATTCGATCGGTGTGGGCCGCAGCGGCAAGCGCCAGCGAGGGCCCCACCGAAAGCGTCAGCATGAGTACAGCAGTGGCGATACCAATCCACCGTTTCCAGCTCGGCAACCGTCTTGAAGACATCATCCCTGCTTCCGTTTTCTAATCCTTCTTACGGTTTTTCCTTCTGTCCTTCTGATTCTTCTTACTCTCATCCGGCGGCGGCACGTCGGAGCGGTCCAGTGCTGCATCCCGCTCCCTGTTCCACTGCACCCAGTCGAGCTGAGCGTCGGCTTCAGGATCGAAATCGGTTATCACCGGTTTCTCGCCGCGGGTGAAACTGAGCTGCTGGTTCGCCGAGACGATCTCCATCCACTGCTGGGCAGAGACCTCCCTGGGTGGAGCTATCTCACGGGGCGCGTCCACTTCCCGCACGCCCCCCTCACCGGGTGGGGGCGCCAGGTTTGGTTGTACCTCAACCTCTCCCTCATACACTCGGAGAATGGTATTGTTGACATCAGGCACATCGATCCGGAAGACCGTACCCCGTACCGCGGCCAGCACCGTCGGGGTTTCGATGGTGAGATTGTTCCGGTTCGCGGCCATCCGGCGGACGTTCGTCCATACCCGCCCTCCTCTGGCCTTTGCTTTCGTGCCGGGGTTCTCAAGGCTCTGGGGAGAGAGTTCCAGTTCAGTGTTTTCATCGATCCGCATGACGAATCCTTCGTCACCGGTCTTCAGCTCGAGTCTCGATTCAGCCCCCGTCTTGACCGCATCGCCGGAAAAGAGAGACTGCTGAAGAGCTACTCCTGTCCACTCCTCACTCTGGGCTTTCCTGTAGCCAACTTCACCCAGGTAGAAGCTCACCTTTGCCAGCACCCACGCCTGACTGAAGACGATCACCGCGGTGCCGAGCAGCAGAACGGCAGATATGGGAATGGAGCGCAGAACACGCCGGCTGAGTCGCCTCCCGTTCACCCGGACCAGGTGGTTCACCGGAATCCCTTTGGAGTCACCCGGATCCTGACCTGGTTCGCGGTTACCCCCGTGACTTCGATGGTGAACTCCGCCCACTCCTTCGCGGAGAGTTCGGTGGCCAGAGCCATGGCATCCCCTTCAGAGCGCACCTCCAGGATCGCCAGACCCTCGAGGAAACTCTTCTGGGTTACTTCCTGCACACCACGGACATAGAAGGGAATGAGCTGGCGGAACTGCTGCAGCGGCATGAACCCTATCTGGTTCACGATGTGCAGCTCGATCACGCGACTGCCGGTGACCTCCTGGTTCCAGCGCTCCAGGATCATTTCCTCGAGCCGCGGCCCCAACTTGTCCATCGCCTTCTTGATGGCGCCGGCCGAGGCGTCGATCGGGCTTCCGCCTAAATGCACGCCGGTTTCCTGGGAGGTGGCCATGATCTCACCGGTGTCGGATCTCAGTACCCGCACCGTGATTGAGACCTGCATGCTGACCATCCCACCGAGCATCTGCTGGGCGGCGGTGCCGCGCTTGGCGATCGTCGTGCCGAGCACAATCACCTCGGCCTGATGGGCCCGTCCGATCATGACCGCCTGGGCAACATCCCCTTCAAGAGCCGACTGCAGCATGTTGGCCTGGGTGTTCATCGCCACCGTCATGGGATCGACGAACCGGAATCCCTTCGCCTGAAGCATCTCCATGAAGGCGGTAGTGGTGGCCGCGTTGTCGACTGTGGTCGGGACCCGCTCCTCACCCCCCTCGTCGATGAATATCTGCTCATCTATCAGGACCAGCAGACGAGGGTAATTCATCCGGGACATCAGGACCCCGATCGCCTCGAGGTCTGAGACAAGCTCTGACTCCTTCACCGTGGCACGAACGGTGACGGTGATCATGTCAGGATCCTCGGTCTCGTTCGTCACCTCGTAATTCGAGATGTATCCGCTGGTTTTGGTGTAGATGTTGTCCTGGATAAGCATGAAGTTCTCGGTGATCGTGGAGCTCTCCACGTGCGTGCCCATGACCCGCTCCACGGCGTTCCGCTGCGCGTCGTTGACCGCGTCATCGCGCGCTTTCACCTTGTCACCCGCGATGATGGCTCCGCGCCCCTGGACAGTCACTACCCTGCCCTCCTGGGGCACATCCTGCGCAAAAAGTGATGCCGGCAGAATGAGTCCGAGAGCCAGAACCAGTATCGCGGCCGCTTTCAAGTATTGGTATCTGGACACTATTCCAGCACCCCCTTCAGATTGCGGATGATGAGGATCGCCT
This sequence comes from bacterium, assembly GCA_025774615.1. Classification (GTDB taxonomy): domain Bacteria; phylum Blakebacterota; class Blakebacteria; order Blakebacterales; family Blakebacteraceae; genus Blakebacterum. The sequence continues at coordinate 2,102 of JALGVQ010000039.1, read as the reverse complement.
CATGACCCGGGAGGGTGCCCTCGAGGAAGAATGTTCCATCCGGCTTGCCGGTCATAATGCCGCGTGTCGTGGCGAGCATGACCGCGTTGAAGGCAAAGTGAGTTCCGGGTACGTCCGGGAAGGGACTGACACTGCCGAAGAACCGGGATTTGAGGCTCGCGTCGTCCCATGCCTCTACCAGGACCCGCTGGACCAGCATGGCCAGATCCACCCTGGTGACAACCTGATTCGGCCTGAAACTGCCGTCGGGCATCAGGTCTATCGCACCGAGCAGGACACACTTCTCGATGTGCTGCCTGGCCCAGTGGTCGCCCATGACATCGGTGGGTGCCGCGATCCGTCCTGCTTCCACGTTCTGCTGACCCGGTGGGGCAAAGGTACGTGCCTGCGGCGTCTGCCGACCCACGAAGATCTCCTGCAGATCGAGCTCTGAGTTCAGAAGAACCGCCAGCTCTGCCCGGCTCACTGCCGCACTGAGGGCGATCTCCTTGTACTCGTCAGGCACCCCCAGGGTAGCCCGCTGTATTTCGCTGACCCGCTGCCAGCCATCGTTCAGACCGGTGTTCGTCGGAATCTCGTTGATCCCGCGCCGGTAAGCATCTACCGCGGCGTCGAAATCTCTGATCTCAACGTGTGTCTGGCCGAGATATTCATACGCAGGTGCGTATTTCGGGTCGATCTCGATAGCATCCTCAAAGGAACGGATGCCGCGGCTATGCTGTCCCTGCATGACATACGCCCGCCCGAGTCCGACATGGGCAGGTACATAATCCCGTTCCTTGTCGATAGAGCGCTTGAACTCCCGCTCAGCGCCGGCGCCGTCGCCCTCTTCGAGCGCGCAGAGTCCGAGACCTTCATATCCGGGGGCAAAATCCCGGTCGAGACCGATCGCGTAATCAAATTCATGCCGCGCTTCTGCGACCTGTCCCCGTGCGAGGAATTCGATACCCGCCTGGTAGTGCGCTTCCGGCGTATCGAGCACCGACTGCTGGGAGTACTTGCCCGCACAGGAAGCAAGCACGACCGTCAGAACGATGGCCGCCGAGACCGGGAGAATCGTCTTTATCGGCTTCATCTTGCCGCTCCTTTACACATCTGGATATTCCGGTTCACTATTAGTGCCCTGACACTACTCGGCTCCGAGCACGATCATGACACGGCATTCATCCAGGAAAGCGAGGTTTTCCGCCGCCGAGCGGATCCGACCGGCATCAGCTGTCGAGATGATCAGATCACACCCGTTCGGACCGGTCGCGCGAAGCGCCCGAACAACAAGGGGGTTGCCGGCAACCCGCTCATCCCCACTGGCTCCGGCGACATTGTTGTGGTACCCCACGACTCCCTGCTGCATGGCGAACTGCCGCAGTACTTTCGTGGTGCCGTATACCTCGTTGCCCTCTTCATCGAGGATCTTCGGGGCCATGGCAGGTGTGACATCGAGCCCGGTCGCGTCCACCACCAGTCCGCTGATCGCACCGGTCGCTCTTGGGGGGGGTGGTGTCCCGGGAGCGGGAGCATCCGCGATCCGGCCACCCGTGTTACCCGGCATAACGGCGTCGTAGAGGGCTCCGGTGAGCGGCATCTCCACAATGAGTCCGACATCCATGCTCTCGAAGTATCTCGTGTCGAGCACCCTGAAGTCCTTAACGACTCCATCCACGCTCGACCTGATGATGTCGCTGGTGACCATGGCGTTCTCGACGGTTGTCGTCGATGAAACCGTGACTCCCTTTACCGCCTCCAGGAGATCCCGGTACGCTGCCTGCCTGGCCGCCCTCAAGGCGGAAGACCTCCAGGCCGGCTGGGGAAAACTGGTATTCGGCGCACCGAGACTGTGAGTGATGACTACCTGGCGTTCCCAGTCGATGATGAACGCGCCAGGTTCAGGATAATCCTCTTCCGGCGTCTGTGCCTGTGTCCCGAAAACCGGGATCAGAAGCAGTCCGGTGAACAATATTGATATAATCGGGCGTAACGGCTTCATGCCGTCCTCCTTGGTAGCTTTCAGCATTACTTCGTGGTCATGGTCCAGACGCCGTCCCAGCCATCTCCGGGCGGCTCCATTTTCAGATGGTCACACCGCTCCGCGAATATCCGCGATG
>JALGVQ010000038.1 GCA_025774615.1 bacterium | reverse complement strand
TCACGGAACTATCCGTGGATGGTGAGAAGGCAACCGTCGAGATCGAAACAGATGCCGAGGAAGATAATGCTCATTACCTGTGGCTCGAGTCGGATGGAGAGGGCTCCGAAATGCTGAAGGAACAGCGGTGATGCGCGCCTCTTTCACCGACATCACGCGCCACGCTCTGTGCAGCGCGCTCCTGGCCACTCTGCTGCTTGCTCTTCTTCCCCTTTCGGCGGGAACTCTGGCCGCCGACATCACGGCCGCCTCTGACACCGAGGAAAAGCGCGAGCGTCACCCGGTAACCTTCACACTGAACCGGGTACGACTTTACGTGATCGACGCCCGGAGGGGTGAACCGCGGGTCCTCCTTCCCCCGCTGCGTGGCCACCACCCCCGGGAAGCAGTCAATGAGGCGGTAGCCGACGCTTCACGGGCCATCGACGTGGTGCGTGCGAAGTACTCCTTCGAGAACCTGGAGATCGTCAGCCAGTCTTACTATCTGCTGCAGGCCGTCAGAGCGAAGGGGGGACAGTACACGTATCAACTCAGCCCGGAACCGGGATGGGGATCTTATTCGAGCGACTCATGGGATGGATCACTAGAGGCTCACACCGAGAACGGCGACCTTGAATTCCGCATGAACATCACACGCAACGAGGAAGAGGTCTTCCTCATCCAGATGGCAGTGGATCCTGGTCGGCCGATCGCATGCGGCAAGCGGATCACCGATGAGAACGCGGTGTTCGCCGTCCTGACGTTCGACACTCCCGACTCCTCGCCCTACCTCATCGGGAACAGGGCGACCGCGCCCGTGATGTCGAGTTTCGGACCGGATGCGACGGGTGAAGGATCGATCACCCCCTCACCACGGATCTACCTGAACTGGGACACCCCTCCCACTCTCACCCACTACAGCCCGGCTGATTATCCGGAGATCGCCCGCCGCGCGGGCGTCGAGGGCTTCGTGACCTTTCATGTCGTCATCGGGACTGACGGAACAGTTGAGCAGGTGGAGGTCGCTGTGCAGGTACCCGCCAACCGTCACCGGATTTTCGAGAAGGCCGCCGAGGCTGCGGTCAAGCAGTGGCACTATCACCCCGCTACGATCAACGGCATACCGGTGAGAGCGCTGGTGAGCCAGACCGTCCAGTTCGTTCTCTCCGAGGACGGCTGGGGTCATTACCGGCCGACTCCCTGAGGGTATTCTGTCAGAGCAAACAGGAAGGGCGGCGGCTCCACTGTGCGAGCCGCCGCCCTTTTTCGTTCCACCCCGGTGTACTTATACCTTTTCGGAGATCAGTTTCGGCTGGGTGAAGAGGAAGAGATAGTCTCCCCCACCGGCCTTCGAGTCGGTCCCGCTCATGTTGAAGCCTCCGAAGGGATGCCCGCCCACAAGAGCGCCGGTGCATTTCCGGTTGACGTAGAGGTTGCCGGCATGGAAGACGTTCTTGCCCTTCTCGATCTTCTCCGGGTCCCGCGTGTAGAACGAGCCGGTCAGACCGAAGATCGTGTCGTTGGCGATCTCAAGCGCGTGATCGAAGTCACGCGCCTTGATGACCGTTGTAACCGGGCCGAAGATCTCCTCCTGAGCGACCCGTGCCTTTGAATCGACATCGGCGATCACGGTCGGCTGGATGAACCAGCCGTCACCTGCCCCGGTGTCACGCGCGCCACCGGTGAGGATCCGGCCCTCCTGGCGACCGATCTCGATGTACCTGAGATGGTCGTTCATGGCACCTTCGTTGATCACCGCGCCGTTGTAGACCTCGGGGTCCTCCGGGTGGCCGACACGGATCTGTTCCACAAGGGGTATCATCTTCTCGAGGAACTCGTCGTAGATATCCTCCACCACGATCAGACGCGAAGCAGCGCTGCACTTCTGGCCCTGGTAGCCGAAGGATGAAGCAACACAGCCGGCGACCGCCTCATCCAGATCCGTATCCGAATCGACGACGATGAAGTCTTTCCCGCCCATCTCGAGGATGGTCCGCTTGATCCAGATCTGTCCCTCGGCGGTCTGCGCGGCTGCGGCGTTGATGTGCAGTCCCACTTCCATCGAACCGGTGAAAGCGATCAGGCGCGTCTGCGGATGCCTCACCAGATAGTCACCGGCTGAGGCGCCAGCACCCGGCATGAAGTTCACCACTCCTTCGGGAAGGCCGATATCCTGCAGGATCTTGAAGAACTGGTAGCCGATAGCAGGCGCGTCACTCGAGGGTTTGAGGACTACGGTGTTCCCCGCGACCCAGGCGGCAGACGTCATGCCGACGAGGATCGCCAGTGGGAAGTTCCACGGCGGTACCACAAGCGCCGGTCCCAGCGGAATGTAGCGCAGTTCGTTCTCCTCACCGGGGATCGGTGTCAGTGGCTGGGGCGCCGCGTACCGGATCGCCTCCCGGCCGTAGAATTCGAGGAAATCGATCGCCTCGGCCACATCAGCGTCGGCCTCGACCCACGATTTGCCCTCTTCGTAGACCATCCAGGCAGCCAGTTCGAGTTTTCGCTCGATCATCAGGTCGCAGGCCCTCCAGATGTAATCGGCCCGCTCCTGCGCCGAGGTCCACTTCCAGCTCTCGAAGGTCTCCACCGCTGCGGCGATGGCGATCCTGGCCTCATCCTCTCCCGCCTTTGCGAATGTGCCGATCAGATCGGAGGGTCGGGAAGGATCGTACGATTCGAGTTTCGCTTCGGTCATGACCTCCTTGCCCCCCAGGACGAGAGGATAGGTCCGGCCGAACTCACCCTTCACCTTTGCAAGGGCAGCCATCATGGCCTGCCGGTTCTCTTCCTGCGAAAAATCGGTCAGGGGACAGTTCGTGAACTCTCCGCGCTTCTCCATCACCTCATCAGGCCACGTTGCCATAACGGCATTTTTCATTGTCGACATCACGGTTTCTCCTTGGACTCTCGGGATGCCCCGATCCCCGGCAAACCGGGGATCAGGCGCATGGTACGGTAATCTCTTTGAAAGGCTCTCTGTGGCAGAGAACGCTGCCCAATATAGTGAACGACATCCCGGCCGGGCAAATCCACCCGACTGGTAAATCGGTCACACTACAGTAATTTCCTCCATCGCCCGGAAGAGCCGGTCCATGTCCTGTGGTCGTCCGGTCGAGATCCGCAGGTGCTGCGGTGAGTGGTCATATCTCCTTACGAACACATGCCGATCCACAAGTGCCCGCGCAATCGATTCAGCCTCCCGACCAAAATCGATCCAGACGAATCCGGCCTGGCTCGGAACTGGTGTGCCGCCGAACCGGAGCATCTCATTGAAGATCGCCTCGCGGGACTGTGCGTTCATCCTTACCGACTCCCGGACGAAGTCGTGATCCTGGAGCGCGGCGATCGCCGCATGGAGCCCGGGGTTGTTCAGGTTGATCGAAAGGCCGTAGGGCGCAAGCGCCGCGATCGTGTCGGGATGTCCGATGGCATAACCGACCCTCATCCCCGCCAGGCCGTATACTTTGCTGAAAGTGCGCAGCACGACAAGGTTCTGCCTCTTTACTGCCAGGTCGACGAGGCTCCTGTATCCGGGGTCGTCCACGAACTCGTGATAAGCCTCGTCACATACGATGAGCGCCTGCTCCGGCATCTGGTCGATGAAATCACGTATCATGGCGTCTGGAAGCACCGTACTGGTGGGATTGTTCGGATTGCAGAGATAGATCACCCCGGTCCGCGAATCTGTCTGTGACGCAAGACCGACAAGATCGATATGTCCGCTATCATCGACCGGAACCGACCTGATATCGGCTCCATATACCCGCGCGTATCGTTCCAGGGTGGGATAGGTCGGTGATCCCTGCACCAGGTTCTTCGTACCATCGAGAGAAGCCTCGGCACAGACCTTCAGCAGTTCTGTCGAACCGCATCCCAACAGGAAGCACTCTGTATCGACCCCGTGATGAGCCTCAAGAAAACGGAGGAGTTCTCCTTCACCACCGGGATACCGGTTCGCCAGGTCGAGCGCCGCCTTCATGGCCCGGCGCTCGGCATCGCTCGGCCCCAGCGGATTCTCGTTCTGATTGAGTTTCGAAGTCCCTCTGCCCGGACCCAGTACGACCGGTTCGGACACGGTGCAGGCCGGAAGGATCGCAGTTGCCACGGCGGCTCCGGCACCGAGTACCGTGAGGAAGCGCCGACGCTCGAGGAGCGCCGGCGCGTCATCAGCCAGATTCACTATCATTGTGTCTGCCACTTCAGATTCCATCCCTGCCACCTTCCTGCGAAGGTTCAGTCCAGACCTACCTCCCGATCGGACCGTTGGCGTCGACAACCGGCTCATCATCCACCAGATAGGCCCCGAACCAGTCCACATACTCCTGCAGGCGGCGCACCAGCAGCCACGGTTCACCCGTCCGGGAAAGATCGTGTGTGGAATCAGGGAAGAGGACCATCTTGACCGGTACTTCGTTCTTCTTGAGCGCTCTGAACCACTGCTCTGCTTCTGCCAGAGGACAGCGATAATCGTTGATGCTGTGGATGATCAGCGTGGGTGTCTTCACCTGGTCGGCCCAGGCAATGGGACTCAGCATCATGTCGCGGTTCCAGCTCCCCTCATCCTCAGATTCGAAGGGCCACGGCCTGCCTCCGAATTCATTCTCAACGAGCCCAGAAGCGTCCGAGATTCCGTAGAAACTGATCCAGTTGCAGATGCTGCGGGCGGTGATGGCGCACTTGAAACGGTCGTTATGTGCAGTGATCCAGTTGGTCATGAATCCGCCGTAGGAACCCCCCGTGACCCCCATGGCACTCTCATCCACTATCCCGCGGTCCACAACCAGATCGACCGCCTGCATGTAGTCCTTGTAGTCATCTATTCCCCACGACTCCATGATCATGCTCGAGAAGTGTCTGCCGTATGAGCCCGAACCGCGCGGGTTGATGTAGAGGACAAAGATCCCCTCGGCCGCGACCATCTGGAACTCGGGGAACCAGGTATGCCGGTAAGCAGAGTGGGGGCCGCCGTGGATCGAGAGTACGAGGGGGTATTGTGTGCCCTCCTGGTAGTCGAGGGGGTACATGAGCCATCCTTCGATCGTCGGCCGCTCTCCGCGGGGCGCCTCGTGGGTCATCATGTACTCCACTCCCCGCTTCGGCAGGTTGTCGAGCCATTCCTCGTTGTGGCGCGCACCCTCGAAGGTGATCCGCTCGACCCGGCTGAGTTTCACCTCGCCCATCCAGGTGGTGTTCACCTCGCTCACGCGCGTCACGGCGGAACCATCGATTCGGGCGACGTATGCCTCCCACGGCAACTCGGCGGAATCCATGACGAAAGCCATCTTCGTCATGGCCCGATCGAAGGTGACACCCGAGAGGACCTGATCTCCCCCGGTGATCGGCTCGAAATCGCCTGTAGCGGCGGTGATCCGCATCACCTGCGTCTGTCCTCCGATCGAGGAGGTCGTAAGAAGACTGGCGCTGTCGGTGGTCCAGGTCAGCGATCCGAATCCGTACACCCACTCTTCTCCACCCGCTTCTGATACCTTCTCGCCGCCGGTGGTTATCACCCTGACAACAGCAGGCTGCTGCCGATCTACGCTGATGGAGTACGCCAGCTTCGAACCGTCGGGGGACATCGCGATCCCGCGCAGGGAGCCCGTTTCCTCGGCGATCTGATGACCCTCTCCGCCATCGATCGGGAGAAGGAAGATCCCCAGACGCGTGGGTGGGCGTTCACGCGGGTCCTCTGTTTCCTCCCGCTCCTCCTTCTGACCCAGGTCGACTGTGTAGATGATAGAGCGACCATCAGGGCTGAAACCCTGGAAGCTCTTGTTCCATGGATCGGTGGTCATCTGTTCGGCTTCCTCATCCTCAGCCAGGCCGGTCGCGGGCATCCGGAAGAATTGGGTGTACCGTCCATCGCCCCCTCCCTGGCCTCCAAAACCGCCGAACTGTCCCCTGCTGAAGCCGCCCCCTCCTGAACCGGTGTTGAAATTGAGCTGCCCGTTCCGTTTGTAGCTGGAGGTGGTAATGACATAGACGTCCTGATTCCGCTCCTGCTCAGTCGTGCCGGCCCATTCAGTTCCCATCCGTCTGGCCAGACCGGGGATGCCATCGGGATTCGACCCGCGCTGACGACTCTGGGGCACTGCCTCCCGTTCTGGCCGATCACCCCGTTCACCACTCTCTTCTTCCGCCTCTTCGGCAACCTGACGTGTGAAGACGATCCACTTCCCATCAAGGGTGAATCGCGGATTGTTCGGGATCGACGGGATGCGGTAGGCCTCACCCCCCGGTTCCAGGAAATTGAGGAAGTGAAGACCGCTCTCATCTCCCCGGGTCGTCGTGAAATAGATCCGTTTCCCATCCGGTGTCCAGTGGGGGCTGGTAGTGTTGGCACCGGCGGTGCTGAGCCTGCGGTTCGTACCCGACTGCAGGTCGGTCCACCAGATTTCGGTCAGACGGTCATTCTCATCCTGCCGTACGGTCTGGACCGCATAGAGCAGGTACCGACCGTCCGGAGAGAGTTCGGTCGAACTCACACGCTTCACCGCGTAATAATCCTCCGGCTCGATCGCTCTCTTCTCCTGGGCATGGGCCACCAGGGGCAGAAGGATCAGGATGAGCAGTGTGGTTCGCAGTACAGTGCGCTTCATTGAATCAACCTCCAGGCAGGGTGCTTTCCGGATTCAGGGAATGTGATAGTATCGCCAGGTCACCAGGCATGCAACGTCATCCCTGACACTTGAAAGGAGTACAACCGGACCTGTGCGTTCCTTGTCTGATTCCGCTTCAGGGAGTACCATCCCGGGGAGTATGAACGCATTCCTCCTCATGCATCCGGGGTTCCTATGATCGGCCGCCAGATTGGACCGTTCCATATTACTGAGATGCTCGGCAAGGGGGGGATGGGCGTGGTATGGCTCGCTGAAGATACCGCCCTGGATCGCCTGGTCGCCATCAAAGCCCCTCCCATCCACCGTGAACAGACCGGAAAGCAGCGGGAACAGTTCATTCGGGAAGCACGATCCGCGGCACGCATCAATCATCCCAACGTCGCGCAGGTGTTTGAGATCAAGGAGGAAGAGGGAGAGCTCCTGATCGTCATGGAGTATCTCGAAGGCGGCTCAATAACTGACCGTCTGACCGAGGCAGGCAAAGCACTACCCTCCCTGGAGACAACTGTAGCATGGGCCCGGCAGGCCGCTGAAGGTCTGGCTGAAGCCCATAACCGCGGCATCATTCACCGGGACATCAAGCCGGCCAATCTCATGCTTGATGAGCATGGATGGCTGAAGATAACCGATTTCGGCCTGGCGCGTTTTTCGTTGGGCACTTCAGCTGCCGAGGGCGACGTTGACATGGGTACGACCGGGTATATGAGCCCGGAACAGATACAGGGCGGAAAGATCGATCATCGAAGTGATCTCTTTTCTCTCGGCGCAACCCTGTATGAGATGTTCACCGGTTCCCGGCCGTTCACCGGAGATGATCTCCATGCCATCCACTACGCAGTGCTTGGAACCGATCCCGAGCCACCGCGTGATCTTCGCCCCGACCTTCCATCCAGGCTCGAAAAGATCATCCTGAAGCTGCTGCAGAAGAACCCGGATGATCGATACCAGTCGACCGAACAGGTGGTATTCGACCTGATCGCGATGCAGACGGCCGCCGGGTATCTCGCAAGCGTTGAAGGCCCTGTTCTGAGAGGGACGATCGGCAGGACGGCGCCAGTCTGGTTCAGATCACGGAGAATAAAGCTCAGGTTAAGGACAGTGCTGACCGGGGCACTGACCGCTCTCGCTATTGCCATTCTGACCTATGGATTGATGAATGGGATATTCGAAGGCTTTGAGAACCGTCTCTACGATGCCCGTGTCCGGTTCGCCCTCGACCTGACGGAGCCATTCGACCCCGACAGTGGTCTTTTCCTGATCAGAGTGGATAACCGCGCGTTGATGAAATATGGCCGCTTTGCCGGGTGGCCCAGTTCTCGATATGGAGATCTGACACGGGAGCTGGCAGACTGGGGAGCCGCTTCGATCTGCTTCGACATCCCTTTTTCCGATGAAGACCTGACCCCGGAGGTCGATGAGATTTTCGCGCGTGACATGACTGAAGCAGAGATGGTGAATACCACCATGCGGCTGATCGAGCAGAACAGCTATGTGTTTGGCTCCATGATAGATTCGCTCCGCCTCGCTGCAACACTGACCATGCATACGATCCCGATTGATATGGTGCCGGGAGCCGAACACCTGCCCGACCTGGGTGACGATCTGGCCCTCAGCAGTCCGACTCCCCTGATCGAATCAGCCAGCCGCGGGATCGGTTTGTCGAATCTGTTCCCCGATTCCGACGGTGTAGTCCGCCGTCACTACCTGCTGGTCCGATATCACGACCGACTGATCCCTTCGGTGGGATTCAGGGTGTTCCTCGATATCATGGGGATACAGATCGAAGATCTGCGCATCATTCCGGGACGATACCTGATTGGAGGCAGCTACCGCCTTCCGATCGATACGCGGGGGCGCCTGCTGCTGCGGTGGTACCCCTCAAGCGGTAATCCCTTTCGCGAACTCTCTTTCTACGACGTCCTGGAGGGTCGGGTCGGACAGTCTGAAGATGTCTTTGAAGGAAGTGTCAGCATGGTTGGTATCACGGCTCCGGGACTGATGAATGCCCATACCACCCCATTGTCGGCGGGCAATCCCGGACCATATATCCACACGGTCCTGCTCGCCAATCTCCTGCAAAGAGATTTCGGAACGGCCATGGGAGCCGGGCTGGGCTCTCTTCTCGTTATTATTCTGGGGGCCGTGGGTGGGTTGCTCGCCATGGAGCTGCGGATCGCGCGAGGAAGTTTCTATATCGTGCTTCTGATGCTGTTTCTCGTCGCTTTTTCCTATTTCGCCTGTTGGCGTTGGTCATACTGGCTGGAGCTGTTCCGCCCGCTCATGGGCTGTCTCTTCGGATATCTGGCGGCCCTTGTATATCGTTATCGGCCGGGGAGCGCCTGAACAGCCGACGATATCATTCCTGACCAGCGGGCTTTAGAAAGCTGGGAGATGAGCAGGCCTTCATTATGGTCTTCATCGGGATCAAGGTAGAGCCCGCATCCGACCACACCGTCCGGGCCGGTGAGTGCCACATACCCCTGCTCCACGTCGGCGCGTGTCCCGCGCAGTTCACCTTCGATGAGGATCGTTTCCAGTTCCTGCCTGCTCAATTCGAGCATATTGCGTAAAACGAACTTCCCGACTACCTGAAGGGCTACCGTGGTCGGTTTCCAGAACCGGCCCGCCCTCCGCAGCAGGGGGAGCCCGGTCCGCTCGAACCGTAAAGCAGCCAGGGCCTCGTCAAGATGCGGAGCATCACGCAGTCCCCAGAGAACCGAGCCGGTGGAATAGACAAACCACTCCTCCATCGCCCGGGCGGGAATGCCGAAGCGTTCCTCATAGATTGCCTGGAGGGCCCGTTTTTCAGCCGGGTTTGCGGATGTGAGCACAGTAAAATCCCCATGAGTCAGTGTGATGCGGCCAGAATCGCATGGTCCGGGTGAGTTCATCCGGCCAGTCCATTCCCTCCCAGGAAGTTATCCCCGGCTGGCCGGTCAGATCATCAGGAAGGGGAAGCAGTTCGAGTTCCATCTTCGACAGCGCGGCGGCAACGACCGCCTCGTTCTCCTCGGGGGCGTACGTGCAGGTCGAATACAGTACCGTCCCGCCGGGACGCACGATTTTCAGCGCCTTGAGGAGCAGGGCAAGCTGTGTCCGGGCGACAGCTTGCAGATGCTTTGTACCCTCCTGGCGATAACGACCGCCGCCAACCCTGAACGTTCCTTCACCGGTACAGGGCACGTCCGCCAGCACATGGTCGAACGTGAACCGTTCGGGATAGTTCTCTCCACGGTACTGGCTGATCAGAACATTCGGAGTGCCGAGTCGCTCGAGGTTTGCCGCAAGTGCAGTGATCCGGGAGTGATTGATGTCGTTGGCGACCAGCACTCCATGTCCCAGCATGAGTGCTGATAGCTGAGCCGTTTTCCCACCCGGCGCGGCACAGAGATCGAGGACATCCGAGCCTGGTTCAGGAGCCAGAATGACAGGAGGCAGGGTCGAAGTGTATCCCTGTGGATGATACCAGCCGAGGTGGTACCCCCAGGTCAGTCCGGGACCGGGCAGACCCTCGACACGATAGAGGTCGGGGGAACCTTCAAGGAGTCTCCATCTCACGCCGTCGCTGGTCAGCCTCTCCTCGAACCGCTCACGGGTGACCTTGAAGGGATTCCAGCGGATATCCGTTGGAAGCGGGTTTCGAAGCGCCGCTTCAAAGGCATCCCAGTCGTCTGCCAGATCGCGGTACCGGGAGATCTGTGGAGGGATATCAGGCATCGGAGGAATCTCAGGCATCCCCGATCCAGTGTTCGAATTCCTCGGCGCGCGCATTCATCAACTGGAGGAAACTGTCCTCGTCGATCCTTCCCAGGACAGCGTCCATCTCCTCCTGAGAGTCATAGGCGATCTGTCTGAAATGGCCGGTGTAGTCCTTCCGACGCGATTGCGTCGTCAATTCGGCAATCGAGCGACGGGTGGCGGCGGCCCTGTCCAGGAACATCTTCCAGCCCTTCCGATCAGGTCCGGCAGCCGTAACGTCGTTGATCTCAAGCAGGGACGCCCAGGCGTGTCCCGCTCTCTTTTCAGGGTATTCGTTCCATATCCGGTCATATTCGGAGTGCACCTCATCCCACGAGTTCAGTTCACCACCTGCGATGCGCTCTCTGAGTGAACGGATCTCCTTCTCGGGGACGACCTGACCGCCTGCATTCAGCCAGCGGGCGCGTTCGGCACCCTCCATGCGGTCACTGAGGTCATCGAACGAGGTGATCGCACTGTCATCCATGAAGGAGAGCAGTGTCTCTACAGCATAGAGGTGGATCATCTCACGATAGACTGCCCACGCCTCAGCCGCCTTGAGGACCACGACCGGACGCCGGGAGTTTTCCATGTTCTCACCGAGAACGGTCAGACTCCCGACTGTTTCAGGGGAGGAATCGAGCAGGGATCTGCCCCTCTTCCCGAGTTCTTCATCAGTCACACCCTCAGGGCTTTCCTCTTCAGCCAGGATCGCCGCCCTGCCAACCGATCTCTCGAGGAGAGTGATGCCGGTGAACATCTCTTCGATCGTGTCGGGTGCGAGGTGGTTGAACTCCAGATGCTGTTCCCGGTGCTCCCGTCGATCGCGAGCGTCGAACTTCCAGCTGTTCCGCGCCAGCGCGTACATGTTGTAGAGGAACCAGTAGGCGGGCATCACCTGCAGCTGACCCGTTGATTCGTCATTCGAGATGAGCGAGAAGGGGAACGGAATGTCCAGCTCCGCAGGGTACTGTCCCTTGGCGATCAGGGTGAATGAGGCGAATCGGCAATTGTGCTTCAGGCTCGTCATCAGGCCGGGCCAGAATCCGCGACCGGCGATGATCTCGCCATCGGCAGCCCGTGAGTTGTGATTCGAGCCGATGGTCGCGCCCGCCGCAATGTTGCTCTGTCCACCGATGGTAGAGGCAATGAGGAACGAGTTGCTGTGATGCTGCTCGTGCCCCGGGAAGATCAGCGCGCTCACGACTTCACCGCACGCTACCGTGGAGTTGTCTCCGAGGAAGGAATCGAAGAACCGCGCGCCACGTTCGAGGTTCGCGTTCGAACCCATCACGAACCCGATCGCCTTTACATCCTGGAAGATGTGGCAACCGAATCCGATGATGCCGTTCACCAGTGAACATCCCTCGCCGATCCGCGTACCCGATCCCCCGTCACTGTTGATGGTGAGGTTCTCCAACCTGCCTGCTCCCGCTATGCATGCATCGGTGCCGACCCTGACATCGCGCACGATCCCGCAGTGCCTGATGGCGGTTCGATCTCCAACGGTTCCGTACCATCCCCGTCGTCGATCAAGGATGCCATCGGTCAGCTCTATCAGCCTCTCCTGAAGTCGCTCGTCATCCCGGTACTTCGACCAGAGCCACGCATCGGCCGGAAGCATGCCGTCAAAGGGCAACACCCTGCGCCCGCCGTTCTCGTTGCCGACCCGCAGCCATGTCCGCTCATCCCCGGCCTCGCCTTCCTTCACGATCCCGTTTCCGAACCGGGCGCGGTTCGTAGTGAGCATCTCACCTATGTTCAGCAGGATGACGCCCTCTCCGACGATGTAGTGGCCCAGATACCCCACGCGATCGATCGCGACGTTCGCGCCGAGATCCGATGATACGATCGTCGAGTTGTAGATACCGACAGGCACGCGGAGGTCGTGATGTTCGCGCCAGGTCTCCCGAAGCTCGCCGATCCGGATCATCCCGTGGAACCTGCAGCCGCGCACGAGCTGCGGATCGAAAGGATCAGTCACCGAGATCTCGCCCCAATCATCCGCCAGGTTCCCGTTCCGTGTGAGGATCTCGATCTCTTCACCTGTGAGGGCACGGAGGGCACCATCTCCCGGATGCTGTTCCAGGCGCAGATGGTATTCGTCCCCGCCATCAGGAAGGAATTCCGCAGGGATGAAATCGTATCCAAGTCGGTTGAGCGGTTCTTTAGCGATCTTGTTCATCACATTGCTTCCTTGTCGATGAAACCGACGAACATCCCCGGGAGCCACATTCAGTGGCGATATCCTCAACTGGAGGGTATACCCTATATCCATCCAGGGGTATCGCTCAAGATGGCGAATCGTTGCCTTCATGACTCCCCTGTATCATCATTATGTCATGCCACAGTTGTCGCGTGACAGGGCACTGGTTCGAACAACACACTTCTCAGACCCTGGAGTCAGCCTGATATGGAACGGATCGTGGAATGCGTACCCAACTTCTCGGAGGGGCAGAACCCTGCCATCATCAAGGATATCACCGACACCATCGAGAGTGTTCCCGGTATCAGGTTGCTCGATGTCGACCCGGGAGCGAATACCAACAGGACCGTCGTGACGATCGTGGGTTCTCCGGAGGCCGTGACCGAGGCCGCGTTCGTGAGTGTGAAGCGCGCCTCGGAAATAATCGACATGCGCAGCCACAAGGGTGAACACCCGCGCATGGGGGCTACCGACGTGGTGCCGTTCGTTCCGGTTTCAGGGGTGACCATGGAGGAGTGCGCTGAGATCGCCCGTCAGGTGGGCCGCCGCATCGGCGATGAACTCGGTATCTCCGTCTACCTCTACGAGCACGCAGCATCGAAACCGGAGCGTCGGAATCTGGCCCGGGTCAGGGCCGGCGAGTATGAGGGAATGGCCGAAAAGCTGAAGGATCCCGAATGGAAGCCCGATTTCGGCCCCGCCGAACTCAATCCCACGGCAGGTGTGACCGGTGTCGGCGCCAGGGAGTTCCTCATCGCGTACAACATCAACCTCAACTCGACCGACAGGCGGTACGCCAACGAGATCGCCTATGAAATTCGGGAGCGGGGGCGCTGGAAAAGAACCGGGAACACAGAGCCATTCTATTACAAGGGTGACGTGGTGGACTTTCCCGGCGACGGCACCCATCCCTGCGGCAATTGCGATTACATCGGTAACTCGTTCGAGGAACTCGCCGATCACTACCGTGAGGAGCACGACGGTGATCTGGCCGCACGGTACGCCTCACTCGAGATCGACCCCGCTGATCCGAAGGGGCACGTCTTCAAAGACGGACGCTTCAGGGACGTCAAGGCAATCGGGTGGGTGATCGAGGATTACAATCGCGCTCAGATCAGCATGAACCTCACCAATTACCACGTCAGTCCCCCAAATGAGGTGCTGGAGACGGCGCGCGAGGAAGCCCGGAAGCGGGGCATCGGGCTCACCGGTTCCGAGATCGTCGGAGTGATCCCCTTCGACGCGATGCGCAAGGCCGGAGTCTACTACCGGAAGATGATGATGAAATCCACCGGGATCCCGATCTCCGATCTGATGGATACCGCAGTCCAGTCGATGGGTCTCGCGGATGTAACCCCATTCGACATCGAGGAGAAAGTGCTCGGCCTTCCGCAGGTCGATGGCGAACTCGTGAACCGGTCCACCTTCGACTTTATCGATGAAGTCTCGCGCGATACTCCAGCCCCCGGTGGCGGATCGGTCGCCGCATTGTCGGGCGCGCTCGGAGCAGCGCTCGCCTCAATGGTTGCCAACCTCTCGGTCGGCAAGGGTGAGTTCGACTCGATGTATGATGAACTGTGCGAACTTGCTGAACGCGGTCAGGCCGTCAAGGATGCTCTCGTGCGCGGAGTGGACGAGGACACCCTGGCATTCGATTCGGTACTCGAGGCGATGCGCATGCCGAAGGACACAGAAGAGGAACTCGCTGTGCGCGCCCGCGCCATGCAGGAGGGGTACAAGGCCGCGACCCGGGTTCCCTTCAGCACGGTGGAACAGTGCAAGGCCGCTCTCGATCTCTGCCGGGAGATGGTTGAACATGCCGATCCGAACATGATCAGCGATGTTGGTACCGGCGCCCTGATGGCTCGTGCCGGCGTACACGCCGCAGCCTATAACGTACGTATCAACCTGCCGAGTATCGACGATGAGGCCTTCAGGCAGGAGATGGTCGGGGGACTGCAGTCACTCGTCGAGGAGAGTGACCGGATCGCCGCCGAAGTCGCGCAGAAGGTGGATGAGGCACTGGAGTACTAGAGGAGAAAATTCATGGATCTCGGTCTTTCAGGAAAGGTCGCTCTCGTAACCGGAGCGAGTGCCGGTCTGGGCTATGCGTCTGCCCGGGCTCTTGCCGCTGAAGGCGCGACGGTCATGATCTGCAGCCGTGATTATCAGCGCATCACCAATGCCGCTCTCACGATAGGCAGGGACACCGGTGTGAAGCCCCTGCCCCTTGAAAGCGACCTGACGGACGTCGCCGGAATCGAACTGCTGATCCGCAAGGCGGTCGATGAATTCAACACTATCGACATCCTTGTCTCCAATGCCGGCGGTCCTCCCGGAGGCCCTTTCTCGGCGATCACCGCCGAGCAGTGGGATCAGGCGTACAACCTCACATTCAAGAGCACGCTGCACCTCTGTCGGGAAGTCCTGCCGATCATGGAGAAGCAGAAGAGCGGTTCTATCGTCGTGATCACGTCGATCGCATCGAAACAGCCCATTCCGGGACTCGTGACCAGTAACGCTCTGCGGGCCGGTCTGAACGGTCTGATCAAATCGATCGCGAACGAATACGGTCCGATGGGTATCCGCGCCAACACCATAGCGCCCGGTTACACCCGCACCGAACGGCTCGACGAACTCGCCGATGAGATCTCAGCGCGTGAGGGTCGCTCGAAGGACGAGATATTCGACGGCTGGACCGCCAACACGCCGCTGAGGCGCCTCGGTGAGCCCGAGGAGATCGGAGAAGCAGTCGCGTTCCTGGCCTCTGACCGCGCGGCCTATATCACCGGTCAGCACCTGGCAGTGGATGGTGGAACGATCACCGGCACGATGGGGTAAATTCCATATTGTACAAGTGCATCGGTTACGTTGACTAAAACTCATCTCTTCAGACGATGCCTGCTCTGAAAGCCGATAATTCTGTTTAATAGAATTGTTTATTAGTTTGACCGCATATATTTAAACTTCTATTCTGTAAAAGAGAAACCCTGCTTCTACTGGAGAAATCATGTCAGTTGCCGATAGACTTCGTCACGCTCGTGAGCGAACAGGTTTAACCGGTTCCAAAGTCCGTGAACGAACAGAGATTGGGGAGTCATCACTCTCCGATTTTGAGAATGCTAAGCGGGAACCCAGTCTCTCTCAACTCCAGAAGCTTGCAAAAGTCTATCATCGTCCACTTTCCTTCTTTCTCTCGGATGATCCGATACCCGAGCAAACTGCTGTTATGTGGCGGGAGCGTCCTGAGGACCCAAAAGAACTCGAGGCCCGATTCCTTCAGTGGTGCGAACAGTATTATAATCTGGAGATATGGACCGGGGAGAAGGCGCACCTCGATTTACCTGCAGTAACCTGTAATTCTGATGAGTTCCAGTATAGGGAGGCAGAGGACCTGGCCCTTCAAGTCGGAAGACAGCTTGCACTTGGTGAGCGACCAGGCAGAACCTTGTTAACCATACTCGAAGAAGTATGTGGTGTGAAAGTATTCCACGACACCTTTGAACCAATCGGAACCGCGGCTTGTGCACGATCTGAATCATTCGGAGGAGCGATCCTTCTGAACAGTGGGAACCCACGTTGGCGACGGAATCATGATCTGGCACATGAGCTCTTTCATCTTCTGACCTGGCCAGTATTCCATACAACACCTACATCGGAAGTAGTGGAACCGTCTGCCCAAGAGGAACGATTAGCGACTTGTTTCGCTGCAAATCTCTTGATGCCTGGCGACACCTTTCGCTCCGCCATCGAGTGTCGTTCGGATACCGGTAAGATCGATTTTTTGAAGCTATATGACGTAGCTCGTGAATTTGATGTATCCATCGAGTCTGTGATCTGGCGAATGCATTATGTGTATAATTGGGGTCCTGCAAGAAGTGCCGAGACCAAAACTCAGATCGAAAAAGTCAAGGTTTACTCATTCCAATGCGAGGATCGGAAGGAAGAATCGGAGCCTGATAAGTTCCCTGACAGGTACCGCGCACTAGCTGTAAAAGCATTACGAAGTGGAG
>JALGVQ010000037.1 GCA_025774615.1 bacterium | reverse complement strand
GAGTTGGTGTGCAGCGTACCGAAGGCGAGGTGACCGGTCTCGGCGATACTGAGCGCGGCTTCGATCGTCTCGAGATCACGCATCTCACCGATCAGAACCACGTCGGGGTCCTGACGGAGAGCAGCGCGGAGGGCGGCACTGAATCCGAGGGTATCGGCGCCGAGCTGTCGCTGATTGACGATCGCGGACTTGTGATTGTGCACGAATTCGATCGGGTCCTCGATGGTTAGGATATGAACCGGATCCTCTTCATTGATCCTGTCGATCATGGCCGCCAGCGTGGTCGACTTTCCCGATCCGGTCGGACCCGTGATGAGTACCAGCCCGTTCGGGCGCTCGGAGAGTTCCTTGACGATCGGCGGCAGTTTGAGTGTTTCGAACGAGAGGATCTCATACGGGATGGTCCTGAATACCGCGGCGACTGCGCCGCGCTGCATGAAGAGGTTTCCCCTGAAACGGCTCAGGCCCTTGATACCGAACGAGAAGTCGAGTTCCATCGTCTCCTCGAACGTCTTCTTCTGCTTCTCAGTCAGGACGCTGTATGCCAGGGCCTGGGTCTCTTCGGGACCGAGGCGGTCTATTGACGCCATCGGTTGGAGATCTCCATCGATCCGCATCTGGGGCGGAGTGCCGACGGTCAGATGGAGATCACTCCCTTTTCGGGATACCATATCCTCAAGGAGAGTTTTCAGATTGAGTTGAGCCATGTTCTCCTTACCGCGACCGGTGTAGCGGGCTACTCGATCGTCTCGCGGACCACCTCTTCGAAGGAGGTGATTCCTGCCTTCATCTTCTGGACGGCGTCACCGCGCAGGCTGAGCATCCCCAGCTCCACGGCCTTGTCCTTGATCTGCATGCTGTTTGCTGAGTCGAGGATCATCTGCTTGATCTCCGAGATCATCGGGAGCACTTCATAAGCACCGGTCCGTCCCTTGTATCCGGTTCGATTGCAGACCGCGCAACCGACCGGCTTCATGATCTCAGCTCCTGCCTCTTCGGGCATATCGAGCATTTCCGCCTGTTCCTTCGTGAGCACATCAGGCTCCTTGCACTCGCCGCAGAGCCTTCGCAACAGCCGCTGTGCCTGGATCACGTTGAGCGAAGATGCAAGCAGGAACGGAGCAACGCCCATATCGAGCATACGGTTGATGGTGCTGGCGGCGTCATTGGTATGCAGGGTCGAAAGTACGAGGTGCCCGGTGAGCGCGGCCTTGATGGCGATCTCGGCTGTCTCAAGGTCACGGATCTCACCCACCATGATGATATTGGGATCCTGACGAAGAAACGACCTGAGCGCGGCCGCGAACGTCAGACCGATTTCGGTTCGGACGTGGACCTGGTTGATCCCCGACATGTTGTATTCCACCGGGTCCTCAGCGGTCATGATGTTGGTGTCGGGCTCGTTGAGAAGGCTCATGGCTGAGTAGAGTGTCGTTGATTTTCCCGAACCGGTCGGTCCGGTCACCAGCACCATCCCGTACGGCTGCTGGATGCCGTTCATGAAATCTGCCAGCGCCTTATCGGTATACCCGAGCTTTGCAAGATCGAGGGAGAGGTTGCCCGCGTCGAGGATACGCATGACGACCTTCTCCCCGAAAATCACCGGCAGGATCGATACCCGCAGATCGACGGCTTTTCCTCCGGTCTTCACCTTGATGCGGCCGTCCTGTGGTATCCGTCGTTCGGAGATGTCGAGCTCCGACATGATCTTGATCCGGGATATCACAGCTGCCTTCAACCGGAAGGGGATCGGTGACATCTCGATCAATGTGCCGTCGATACGGTAACGCACACGTACCGCCCGTTCGTAGGGCTCGATATGGATATCGGAGGCGCCCCGCTTGATGGCGTCGATGATGAGTGAGTCGACCAGTCGGACCAGGGGAGCGTCGGTGATCGCCGCCGCAAGGGCGTCTTCCTCTATCTCATCCTCTTCCGCCAGAACTTCCAGTTCTTCATCCCCGAAATCACGGAGAATATCTTCAATGTTCTCGGCCGCACTATCAGCAGGCGCGTAAAATTTGTCCATCGCCTCCTTGATCTGGCCTTCCGAGGCGATCGCGGGCTTCACATTCAGGCCGGTGACGAACTTGATCGAATCGAGTACGAAAATATTGGTGGGATCCGCAGCCGCGACCGTCAGTGTATTGCCGTTTCTTTCGACCGCGATAACATTGAATTTGTGTGCCACATCGGCCGGG
Source organism: bacterium (assembly GCA_025774615.1). Classification (GTDB taxonomy): domain Bacteria; phylum Blakebacterota; class Blakebacteria; order Blakebacterales; family Blakebacteraceae; genus Blakebacterum. The sequence continues at coordinate 14,371 of JALGVQ010000037.1, read as the reverse complement.
ATGATAGAGACCACTTCCATGCTGAGCTGTTCGGGAACCAGCTGGATGACTGGAACGTTCAACTGCGTCCCCAGATAGTTGAGGATTTCATCCTCGGTGAGAATGCCCATCTTGACCAGATTATTGCCAAGTGTGCCCCCCTGGCTTTTTTGCGTCTTCAGGGCTTCCTCCAGCTGCTCCTCTGAAATGGCACCTCCCTTCAGGAGCATCTGTCCGAGTTTTATCGCCATCCCCTGTCCCTTCTCCGAATCGCTATCCGAGAAAGAGTATCGCCATGAGCACGATGAGAAAAAGCACGACCATGAATGTGACAGATCTGGGGCGTATCCGTTTATCACCTACTGGTGTCGTTTTCCTGAATGCTATTCGCACAGAGTCAGGCGAGTCCTCATCCGTGAGCTCCTGTTCGGGCTCCTTGCGCGTTGCGCGGAAACGCTCTCTCTGACGAAGTCGTACCACTGCTTAGTACCCCTCTATGAGTGTAAAGGTGTATCCAGACAATTGTAACAGCATTCAGAGGACGGGAATACCCCCGAAAAGGATCGCCGTCAGATTCACCGGTGTACCCAGAATGGCCCAGAACAGGTCACGGAAGGCGAAAACAATGAAGAGCAGGATGAAGACCCCATACCTTCCGAACTGGAGATAGGCCACTGTTGCTTCAGGGGAGAGGAATCGCAGAACGATCTTGGAGCCGTCGAGTGGCGGCAGGGGAAGCAGGTTGAACCATGCCAGAACGATATTGATGAAAAACCCGAACCAGAGCATCGCCAGCAGGCTCTCGTTCAGAGACATGGGCGCTCCGCTGGTGAAGGTGAGCAGCGATCCGTACACGATCTCTCTGCCGATCAGGCGGATCAGAAGGCCGAGTACCGCTGCCTGGGCAAGGTTTGAAAGAGGGCCCGCGCTGGCGATCCAGAACATGTCCCTGCGGGGATTGCTGAGGTATCGCGTGTCGACCGGAACCGGCTTTGCCCAGCCGATGTAAAAGAAAATGATGGCAAGGGTGCCCATCGGATCCAGGTGCACCAGGGGATTCATCGATAACCTGCCCTGGAGTCGGGCAGTGGGATCTCCCAGCCGATTGGCTGCCCAGGCGTGTGCCATCTCGTGAAACGAGAGCGCCAGCAGAATGGGCGGCAGGATGATCGGTATCTGTGAGAGATCGCGTATCATATTTTCAATCAGCAGAAACCGAAGAGCGGCGTCAACGGCCTTTCCCTGATGGTCGGGCAAGATGCCGGGCCAGATCAAGAGCCTCTGTACGGTTCCGTACCTCACCGTCTATCTGGGCGGAAAACACCTCTCTGAGTATCTCGCCGATGCGTGGTCCTTCCGGCAGATGCATCGACTTGAGGTCGTTCCCGTCCACAAACGGCTCAATATCCTTCAACCGGGTGAAATAATCTTCCAGCAGTGTACGTACTTCCTGACTCCCCTCCCCCGCGAGCAGAACGATCGATACGGGTCCGAGGAGAGTAAGTGTCCAGTAGAGAGTGCTGTCGGTTCTCCGGCTGCTCCCATGGCTGTCCACGTGGCTGTCATCGAAAAGAATCGTATGAGCTCGCGGATACCGTTCGGCACGCTCCCCGGCTGCCTGTGAGACTGCCTGCCCCATGTGGAAATCATTGCTTAACCGGCTGAATGTGTCCGCAGAACTGTCCCCGGCCAGTAACAGCCACCGGACCACCCATCTCTCGACTTCATTAAAATCGTGCTCCTGCGCAAGGCTCCGGTACCATTGCAGGGCGCCATCCCCCCTCCTGAACAGAGCCTTCACCTCTTCTGGTAAAGTAAGGTCATACTTGAAGAGTGAGTCCCAAACACCCATGTCTGAGAGAGTATCCAGCGAGTCGGCAGCGTCATCCTCAGTGAGGATAGCCACAATCTCTTCCCGTATCCTCTGGCGACTGACCTCATCGAGCATTCCCGATTCAACCGACTGAACGAGCAGATCCACCGTCGAGACATCGAGTGTGTACCGTAATCGGGCTCTGAACCGGATCGCGCGCAATATCCTGGTGGGGTCGTCACGGAATGATCCCTCGTGGAGGACGCGGATGATACCGGCACGGAGGTCACCGCACCCACCGTGCTGATCGATAAACGTCCCGAACCCTGTTGGTCCGAGACGGATCGCCATCGAGTTGATCGTGAAATCGCGCCTCAACAGGTCTTCATGCAGGCTTGCCGGTTCGACCTCGGGCAACAACCCCGGTTCCGGGTAGCTCTCACGCCTCGCAGTGGCGATGTCGACCTTGATCCCGGGCGGGAGCATCACGAACGCGGTGCCGAATCGAGAGTACGGCACCAACTCCCGCTCCCCGATTCCCGCCAGTTCCTGCGCGAACGCGATCCCGTCCCCTTCGACCACCACGTCAAGATCGACGACCCTCCTGCCCAGAAGCAGGTCCCGGACCGATCCGCCCACCAGGCAGGCCGGTATCCCGGTTAGTTCTGAACATTCACATACCGCTCTGATGCATCGGATTACGTCAGCAGGCAGTCTCTCCTCCAGGAGAGATGTCAGGTCCGATCCGTGATCAGGACAGATGATTGAAGGGTCTGCGGACACCGATCAGCCTCTCGGATGGAACGACCGGTGAATGTCCTTCAGATAGGTCCGGTCGACACGTGTGTATATCTGGGTGGTTGAGATATCAGCATGACCCAGCATCTCCTGGACTGCGCGCAGGTCGGCTCCTCCCTCTAGAAGGTGGGTCGCGAATGAGTGGCGAAGCGTGTGGGGAGTGCATTTCTTTGCGATCCCGGCCGCGGCGACATGTTTCTGGAAGAGCTTCCAGAAACCCATCCTGGTCAGCGGAGCGCCGCGGAAATTGAGGAAGAGCACATCGACGATACCGTCATCCTTCAGCAGTCGTCGTCGAGGCGCGCCACGGTACCGATCGATATAGTCGAGAGCGACGGCTCCGATCGGGACCAGGCGATCTTTCCGACCCTTGCCGTGGACCCTGATCAGACCTTCCGGTGGATCGATATCCTGCATTCTCACCGCAAGCAGTTCCGAAACGCGCAGTCCTGCGGCATACGCGAGTTCGAGCATGGCCCTGTCGCGCAGGCCGAGATCGGAGGTGAGATCAGGCTGAGCGAGAAGATCCTCGATCTCGAAGAAATCGAGTACAACCGGGAGTTTCTTCCACAGCGCCGGTCGCTCAATCCGGGCCGCAGGATCGGCATCGCAGTATCCTTCCGTGCAGAGGAACCGGTAGAAGGTGCGCAGTGCCGAGAGTGCCCGTACGACACTTCGTGAGCCCAGCCCCTCCTTCCTGAGTGCCCCGACGAACTTCTCGACATCTTTCCTCGTGACGGAATCAACGGATAACCCCTTCCCGGTGAGGAAGGTCGCGAATTTTCCGAGGTCGCGCCGGTACGCCTCAACCGTATTCGGGGAGAGGTCCCGTTCCACTGCCAGGTGGTCGAGGAACTGGCCGACGAGGCCGTCCGTATCGCGCTCCATCACTCTCCCCCGCTCCCCATCGCGTCCACGATCCTCCGTGCCAGTACCGGTCCGAATCCATCCAGCCTGGCGATGGCTTCCTCTCCCGATTGCAGCATGCGCGTAACACTGCCGAAGTGTTCAAGCAGCTGATGTGCCCGCTCCTGTCCCACTCCATGTACCTCGGTGAGCAGTGTGGCCTTGACCCGTCCTGCTCTACGTTGCCGGTGATATCCGACCGCGAACCGGTGCACCTCATCTCTGACCCTCTGGAGCAGGCGGAGTGCAGGCGATCCGCGTGAGAGGCTCTGGGGACCATCGGTATCGGGCAGGTACACTTCTTCGAGTCGTTTCGCCAGCCCGATCACCGGCAGGGTCTGCCTGTCCAGCCCGAGAGCATCGAGCTCCCGGACCGCGGCTTCGAGCTGGGTCGCGCCGCCGTCTATCAACAGCAGGTCGGGGAGAGCGTCCGGCCCCTTCTCTGCCAGGAGCTTCCGGTAATGACGATCCACCACCTCGGCGATACCGGCAGGATCATCACCCCCGGCGGCCCGCTTGAGTCGGAACTTCCGGTAACCGCTCTTGACCGGGGCACCTCGCCTGAAACTGACGAGGGCGGCAACGGCATCTGACCCCTGCAGATGACTCACGTCAATCGCCTCGATCGTGACTGGCGGACGGGGAAGGTCGAGTTCCCGCTGGAGAAGCTCTATACCCTTTGGAACGAAGTCGCTCTTCGAGGCTTTTCTTGCCTGCATCTCTCTCAGCCTGAGCCTGGCATCGGTGGTTGCCATCTCCAGAACTTCAGCGGAGGCACCTGAACGACCGAGTCGCAGATGCACCCGTTTCCCCCTGCTCTGTGACAACACCTGCTCCACAAGTTCCCGGTCTGCTGGCTGGAACGGGACATAGACGACGGGGGGAATATGACTTGCCCGGAGATAGTGGCGTATCAGGAGATCTGAGAGGATGGAATCCTCCTCCACTTCGGCAGGAATGGAGAGCGAATAGGTCTCTCTTCGCAGCAGCGTGCCTTCGCGCACCTGAAAAACCACTCCGACACCATCGTTCCCCTCGACAGCATCAGTGACCACGTCGAAATCCACCCGTTTTTCGGAGACCACACGCTGGCGCTGGGTTGCCCGCCTGATCGCCCTGATGCGATCCCTCAGAACGCGGGCATGCTCGTACTGTCTCGCTTCGGCGGCCGCAAGCATCTCCCGTTCCATCTGATCGAGCAGGGAGCCGGTATGTCCACGCAGGAAGAGGGCGGCCTCCTCGACCATCCGGCTGTACTGTTCACTGTCGACGCGTCGCATGCAGGGAGCTCCACAACGACCGATATGATACTCAAGGCACTCCCTGGCTTCCGGGTCGGTGAAGGGAATGTCGTATGAACAGGTGCGGAGCGGGAATATGGAGAGAATCGATTCGAGCATGCCCTCCATTGCCGCGACACTCGTATACGGGCCGAACCAGGTGGCGCCGTCATCCTCCACATCCCTGGTCTTGAATAGTCGCGGGTAGGGTTCGCTGGTGAGTTTGAGGAATGGATAACGCTTGTCATCTTTCAGGTCGACGTTGTATCGGGGCCGGTGCTCCTTGATCAGGTTCTGCTCGAGGATGAGCGCTTCGACCTCGGTCTCGCACGGGATGTAGTCCACACTCGCTGTCCGGGCAGCCATCCTTGCGGCTTTGGATTTTCCGGGGCCGGGTGTCAGATGAGACCTGACCCGGGAACGGAGATCGACTGCCTTGCCGATATAGATTATCCGATCGCCGGAATCCTTGAGGAAGTAGACGCCCATGCGCCGGGGAATAGTCTTCAGGATGCTCCCCGGATCCATATTCAATCCGTCACGCTGTCGGCTCTTCCCGGGAGGCCTGTGAGTCGGAACGGCGTTTGATCTGCTTCAATATGTGTATGAATTTCTGCGAGTAGATGAGTCCGCTGGTCACCACAAGAATTCCGGCGATGTACACAAGCGGCAGTTCCATCAGATTCCAGTCGATGGTGTATACCACGAGTGTCATCAGCAGAACAAAGGTTGTCACCTTTCCCATCCAGTTGCTGGTCAGCACGATATCCCGGTTCAGGAAGAGCAGGTATGCCGCCGTCAGGATGAGGATATCTCTGATGACGAACAGGGTGACGAACCAGAGCGGAAGCCCGCGCAGGAATACAAGCGCAAGGCCGAGCACACCGATAAAGAGTTTGTCTGCTACCGGATCAAGGATCTTTCCGAGCTGGCTGATCTCGTTGCGGCGCCGGGCCGCGATGCCATCGAGGTAGTCGGTTAATCCTGCCAGCAGCAGGAGCACCAGGGCGAGCCGGTTGTATCCGGGTGTGTTCGCCACAAGGCAGAGTACCACGAAGGGGATCAGAAGGAGGCGGGAGAAAGAGAGGAAGTTCGCCAGAGTATAGATCCGCTCCTTCTCAAGGATCTCCTGACGCCGATGTCTCCGTTCCCCGGTGTCCTTCAGCAGGTTACGGGTTTCTCCAAACGCGTCTTTCATGAGCTGTTGTCCACTCTCTCTGAGTCCCGCAGGAGCTTGCGGGCATGCTCGAGCACCGTCTCGCTCTCCGCTTCTCCGCTCATCAGCACCGCGAGCGCGCGGGTTCTCTCCTCACCCTCCAGGTGATGGATCCGTGCGCGGGTCACACCCTGCTCCACCGACTTCTCGACCAGCAGATGATGACCTCCGCGGCGGGCGATCTGAGGCAGATGAGTGATCACTACCACCTGCCGTTCTGCCGCAAGTCTCTCGAGGCGATCGCCTACCCGGTTGGCCGTGGCGCCCCCGATCCCGCTGTCGATCTCGTCGAACACGAGCGTAAGGATATGGGAAGCCTTGCCGAAGACACTCTTCAACGCAAGCATAATTCTGCTCATCTCCCCACCTGATGCGACCTTCTGGAGGGGAAGGACCGAACTACCCGGGTTCGTCCGCAACCTGAATTCGACCCGGTCGATCCCATTCGGGCCTGCCTCACAATGGATGCTATCAGGGAGTTCTATCAATCCTTCACGATCCTCACGCAGCTCGACAGCGATCTCGAACAGGGCTCCCGGCATCGCCAGGTGCTCCAGCTCCGCCTCCACCTTTTTCTGGAGGTCCTCCACAACAGACATCCTCTGCTCATGGAGTATCAGGGCTTTCTCTGTGATCTGATCTCTCAGCTCACCGGCTCTCTTGTTCAGCGCCGCCGTCTCTTCACCCTGCCGGGATTGTTCCCGCAGTGCATCGCGCAGCTCCTCCCGTCTGGTAAGCATGGCCTGATACGAACCGCCATATTTTTTCGCCAGTTGAATAAGCGCGGTGAGCCGGTCACGCGCGGTCGCGAGACGTTCCTGATCATATTCGAAACCATCCAGATACCTCTGAGCAGTATGGATGGATTCCGTGAGGGAGAGAAGCGCTTCCTCCACCAGTTTCGTGGTGTCGTCAAGAGAATCGTCGATTCGCGACAGAGCCTCGAGATTTTCCCGATGCTGCTGGAGTTGATCGACCAGTGGAGCATCACCGACAGAGAGAGATGACACGAAATGGGAGAGATCTCCCATGATCTTCTCGGCACCATCCAGGATCTGTACTTCCCGTCCGAGAGCCTCTTCTTCATCCTCCTGCGGATCCACCGCGTCTATCTCGTTCAGCTGGAACTCATGGAGTTCCCTCCGATCCTCCAGTTCAGACTCCCGCCGCCTGAGTGCATCCAGTTGTCCCTGTACAGCATGGAATTCTCCAAGCAGTACCGCATACCTCTCCCTCTCGGAATCGAGGCCGGCAAACGCGTCGAGCAGAAGCAGGTGATTCGATGGGCGGAGCAGTGACTGGTGCTCATGCTGGCCGTGCAGGTCGATCAGCTCCTGTCCGACCTCCCTGAGAACCGCTACCGTAACGGCGGTGTCATTCATGAATGCGCGGCTGCGCCCCTCCCTGCCCACCTCCCGGCGGATGATGAGCATGTCTTCCTCGAGCGGGATCCCCCGTTCATCGAGTATCGCTCGGGCCGGGTGGTCTGGAGGAATAGAGAGGGTCGCCTCTATCGAGGCACGTGCCGCACCACTCCGGACCTGATCACTCGATGCGCGATCACCCAGAAGTAGCTGCAGCGCGCCGATCAGGACCGATTTTCCGGCACCTGTCTCGCCGGTCAGGACCGTGAGAGAGGGAGCAAGGAGCATCTCGGCGTCCTCGATGACGGCGAATTCATGTACATGCAGGGAGTGAAGCATTGTATTTCAATATATCCCTTTTCACGGTACGTGCACAGAGAGGCCCTCACGTTCTCCTGTTCGATAGTGCAGTGCCTCACTGACATGATGAGCGGTGACCGAGTCTGCGCCGTCAAGATCGGCTATGGTCCACGCTACCTTCTGGAGCCGATGCCAGGTCCTCGCCGTCAGGTTGTACCCTCTGACTGCCCTTGCCAGGATATGTCGTGCCCGGTCATCCAGAGATGGGAGTTTCCTGAGCTGGGCGGAGGTCAGCGCTGAGTTGACCGTGGCCCCGGAATCAGATCCCACACCATATCTCTCGAACCGCCTCCTGGCGCATTCGCGAGCCTGTTCCACCCGGAGAGCTACCGGCGCAGACGGCTCACCCTCACCCTCCTCAAGGGCTTCGACCTCTACCGGGGGAACCTCTACATGGAGATCGATCCGGTCAAGCAGAGGACCCGATATCCGGCTCCGGTACCTCTTTGCCTGAATGTCCGTGCAGGTACACGATCGACCCGGGTGACCTCTGAAGCCACAGGGGCACGGGTTCATGGCTGCCGCGAGCAGGAACCGTGATGGGAAGAGAAACGATCTGGCGCTTCTTACGAGCAGGATCCGGCCCTCCTCGATCGGTTGTCTCAGAACATCGAGCACGCGGGTCGGGAATTCGGGGAGTTCATCCAGGAAGAGTACTCCGTTATGAGCCAGACTTATCTCGCCTGGCCGGGGAATACCGCCGCCTCCTGCCAGCGCGGCAGGCGTAATGGTATGATGCGGTGCCCTGAACGGTGGTCGGTCTTTCAGGGGAGAGGAACTGTCGAGCAGACCCGCCACGCTCCATATCTTTGTGGTTTCAAGACTTTCCTGCTCGGTGAGTGGCGGCAATATCGACGGGAGTCGTTGCACCAGCATGCTCTTGCCGGCCCCCGGAGGCCCGGAAAGAAGGAAGCTGTGCCCCCCAGCGGCAGCGATCTCGAGCGCTCGCCGGGCGGACTGCTGACCGGCAATATCCCGCAGATCTTCACAAGTTTCTACCCTGCCTGCTCTGCTGCCCGAAGGCGATTTCGGTAGAGTGCCCGTGCCATGCATGAATTCTGCGGCATGCCTCAGAGTCGAGGCGCTACGCACATCCAGGCCCCCGACGAGCGAGGCTTCCGCAGAGTTCTCATGAGGAACGATCATGCCGCTGATGCCCGCCTCCCGGCACGCCAATGCCATGGGAAAGGTGCCGGGAACACCCCTGAGGTCTCCGTCGAGACTCAATTCTCCTGCCATCGCCCAGGTCACGAACCGCTCCTGGCTGATGTGTCCGAGAGAGCCGAGGATCGCCATGGCAAGCGGCAGATCGAATGCGCTGCCCACTTTCCGGATATCGGCTGGAGCGAGGTTCGCCACGATCTTGCGGAGCGGAAGAATGTATCCGGCGTTGCGGATTGCCGATGAGACCCTGATCCGGCTTTCCCGGACCGCACCCTCGGCAAGCCCCACCATGATGAACGCCGGCAGTCCCTGGGTGATATCCACCTCGATGCACACCATGAATCCGTCGATACCCATGATCGACGCTGTCCTGGTAACAGCCATCATCGTCGCACGCCTCCCGTCAATGATCACACCCTGGTTACGGGGGGCGGTACGGTGCTTTCCTGATTTGGGGGGTATCTTCCCGAGGGGGATACGGCAGTATATCAGATTATCGTGTTACAGCTCCAGAGATTCCTTTGAAATTTCACTGTCGGGGACGATCGGGTACTCTCCGCTGTAGCACGCGTGACACATAGGCCCTTCCCGCTCGACTGCCGCAAGCATCCCTTCCAGGCTGAGGAATCCGATCGTATCGGCACCGATGTGTTTACCGATCTCCCCGGCACTCATCCGGGCGGCGATCAGTTCGTTACGGCTGGGAATATCAACCCCGTAGAAACAGGGCCACGCTACCGGCGGGCAGGTGATCCTGACGTGCACTTCCTTCGCTCCCGCGTCACGAATCATCCTGATCAGTTTCATGCTGGTTGTACCGCGGACTATCGAATCATCGACAACTATGACCCGTCTGTCGCGCAGCACTCCCTCGACCGGATTGAATTTAACCCTGACGTCATGGTCCCGGCGCTCCTGCCCCGGCTGGATGAACGTCCGGCCCACATAATGGTTTCTGATAAGCCCCAGTTCGAACCTGATGCCCGATTCCTGGGCGTACCCGAGAGTGGCGGTATTGGATGAATCGGGAACGCTGATAACGATATCGGCATCGACCGGATGTTCCCGGGCAAGATATTTCCCCAGTTTCCGGCGAACCTTGTCGACCTTTTCGCCGAATATCCTCGAGTCGGGCCGCGAGAAGTAGACGAACTCGAACACACAGGGGGTCGCCTGTCGGCTTTCGGCGAATCGTCGGCTCTCTAAGTGGCCGTCACGGATGACCACCATCTCACCCGGTTCGATGTCGCGCACGTATCTTCCGCCCATGATGTCGAAGGCGCACGATTCACTCGCAACGATATGCGCCCCTTCATACTCACCCAGACAGAGGGGTCTGATACCGTGGGGGTCTCGCAGGGCGATCAGGGTGTCCTCGGAGAGGAAGAGAAGGCTGTAGGCGCCATCCACCTGCGCTACCGCCTCCTCTATCTTTTCCTCCAGGGTCGGCTTGTGCGAACGTGCCACCAGATGGAGGAATATCTCACTGTCCATGGTTGTCTGGAAGATCGAACCATCCTCTTCCATCTGTGAACGGAGCTTCGGAGTGTTCGTCAGGTTGCCGTTGTGCGCCAGTGAGAGTGTGCCGCCCTTGTAATCGACGCGTATGGGCTGTGTGTTCCGCAGGACAGGTGATCCGGTGGTGGAGTATCGCGTATGTCCGATGGCGATGTCGCCGTGGAGCTCGGACAGCTTCTCCGGCTTGAACACATCATTGACGAGCCCAAGGGCTTTATGGATAAAACTATGCTCTCCATCCGCTGAAACAATACCGGCAGCCTCCTGGCCGCGGTGCTGCAGTGAATAGAGACCGAGATACGTCAGATAAGCGGCATTCGGATGGCCCGCAACACCAGTCAGGGCACAGAAATGTCTGATGGTTTCAGCGGCCATTGCTATTGAGATCCATGACGGGATCTTCCATTCTCTTCCGGTTCCTCCACGAACGGGATGAGATCCACATGCCTTTTCACTCTGTCTGCTCTCACCAGCTGCACCTGTATCTCCTCCCCGAGCCTGAATTGCCGGCCGGTGCGTTGCCCGGTGAGACGGTACCGGTCAGGCTCGAATTTAAAATAATCATCGGCGAGTTCAGATACATGGATCAGGCCATCCACGAACAGTCCCTGGAGTTCCACAAAGAGTCCGAATTCGGTGACCGCGGTGATGAGACCGTCGAATGTGTCTCCGACGAATGATTCAAGGTATGCCACCTGCTTCAGGCGGATCGAATCCCGCTCGGCATCCAGCGCTATCCTTTCACGCTCGCCCGATCGTTTGGCCGCGTCCGTGAGCCATTCCTCAAGTTCTTCCATATCTTTGCCGGTCGGGACATCATCACGGTATTGCCTGAGAAGACGGTGAGCGATCAGATCGGGGTAGCGGCGGATGGGAGAGGTGAAATGTGAATAAGCCCTGCTTGCCAGTCCGAAATGCCCTGAGTTCTCGATCCGGTACTCAGCCTGCTTCAAGTGTCGGAGCAGGACCCGGCTGACCAGAGGTTCCACCGCTGAACCCTTGACCCGATGAAGGGTCTCATTCAGAGCAGCGGGTGTCATCCGGGAGCCCTTCGGGAGCGGCAGAGAGAGCGCGACCAGGAAGTGCCTGAACTCCTCGAGCTGTTCCCGGTCCGGTTCATCATGGACCCGGTAGATGAACGGCAGGCCCAGATTGACTGCCCAGGTTGCGACAGCTTCATTGGCCAGGATCATGAATTCTTCAACCAGGCGATGGCTCAGGTGCCTCGGATACGGCTTCAGTTCGGTGATATTGCCCTCGTCATCCAGCTGTATCGAAGGTTCAGGCAGGTCGAGATCGAGAGATCCGCGTTCCTCGCGGTTCCGCATGAGGATACGGGCCAGTTTGCCCATCTCCGCAAGATCTTCGGCGACCTCACGATCCAGGTCGCCCTTCCCGTCGAGTGACTGCTGGGCCTGTTCATAGGTAAGGCGGGCCCGGGATCTGATCACGCTGTCGGTGAGTTCCGTGCCGATCGGTTTACCTCTGCCGTCAAGCCTGACGAAGCAGGAGAAAGTGAGTCTCTCCTCTCCGGGGCGGAGACTGCAGATGTTGTTGGAGAGCTCCTCGGGAAGCATGGGAAGGACCCGGTCCACCAGGTAGACGCTCGTGCCCCGCGTCCACGCTTCAGCGTCCAGCCTGCTGCCCGGTCTGACGAAGTGGGAGACATCGGCGATATGGACACCGAGTGTCCAGCCGTCATCATGCACCTCGATGGAGACGGCATCATCGAAGTCTCTTGCCTCAGCAGGATCGATGGTGAACACGACACGGTCGCGCAGATCGATCCGCCCTGCTCCCGTCTCGATGAAATCACCCCGCGAGACCTCACGCGCTTCAGCCTCGACTGCTTCAGGGAATGATTCAGGAAGCCCCGCGTCGCGGACGATCATCGTCACATCGAACCCGGGTTCATCGGAATCAGGGGCGTCCTTCGCCCATGAGGGGTGTACATACCAGTTCCCCTCGATCCTCCGGATCTTCCCTTCGCGGGTGAGCTCCTTTATCAGAGACGTGAAGATGCCGTGTTCCCGGCCCCTGATCTTCAGCTCGTGACGGATATCGCGGGCGCGCTTCGGTCGCCCCGCCTCTTTCAGATGTCTGATGATCCTCTGCTTTAGCATAGATAATTAATATAGGGTGTCGTCTGACCTCACCCTATGCGTCACCGTAAGCGCAGCCGCTGATATTGCCATGCCGTATCACTGCCAGTAGGATGGACCCACATTCTTACCGACCCGACATCACGTTGATCTGCAAGGATATTACGATGACCAGGAACAGAGTACTCCTGCTGGTGACCGGTCTGTTGCTCCTGCCTGCTGTCGGCACACAGACGCAGACGAACAGTGACGAAGTGGCAATCCTCCGGATGGGCATTCCGAAAATCCTCCCCCTGCGTGATCGGGGCGAGGTCGTGAACCGCTGGCTGGTGGAACGTCTCGATACCATCCTGCCCGAGATCATGCGCCGGGAAGGATTCGACATGTGGATCGTGGATAACCGCGAGTACAACGAGGATCCGGTTTTCTTCTCCCTCATGCCCGCGAACACCATGGCAGCGAGGCGGCGCACGATCCTGGTTTTTCACGACCCTGGTCCCGGTCAACCGATAGAACGACTTGCCGTCAGTCGATATGGGATCGGCGATTTCTACCGCGGCATGTGGAATCCCGAAGAAGAGTCCGATCAGTACCAGGCGCTGGCACGGATCATCGAGGAACGTGATCCTGAAACGATCGGCATCAATATGTCGGACACATTTGCCTTCGGGGACGGTCTGACCGCGTCGAGCCTGGAGAATATCACCAATGCCCTGCCCCGCAGGTTCCACAGCAGGTTGATGGGTGCCGAACGACTGGCTGTCGGCTGGCTTGAGAGAAGATCACCAGAGGAGATCGAAACGTATGACGGTATCTGCCGGATAGCGCACAGCCTGATTGCGCGCGCCTTTTCAAGCTCGGTGATCCATCCCGGAGTGACCCGTACAACTGATGTTGTCTGGTGGTTCAGGCAGGCCTTTGCAGACCTGGATGTGGAGACCTGGTTCCAGCCGTCGGTCGATATCATCCGTCAGGGAGGTCTTGACAGATCAGATCGTGACGCGAACATCATCAGGCAGGGAGATGTTCTGCACTGTGATATCGGGATCGTCTACCTCGGCCTCTGCACCGACACCCAGCAGATGGCGTACGTTCTGCGACCAGGTGAGACAGACGCACCCGATGGACTGAAAATGGCCCTGGCCAACGCCAACCGGGTGCAGGACATATTCATGGGTGAATTCGTGACCGGCCGCACAGGGAACACGATCCTTGCCAACGCGCTCGCGGGCTGTCAGGGGGAAGGCCTGCGTGCATCCATCTACACCCATCCCGTTGGATTCCACGGACACGCGGCCGGACCGACGATCGGTCTGTGGGACAGACAGGATGGTGTGCCGGGCGCAGGTGACTACCCGCTCTTCGAGGATACCGTATACGCGATCGAGCTGAACTGCTCTACATCTGTCCCCGAATGGGGTGGTGAGTCGGTCACCATCGGGCTCGAGCAGCAGGGCATCTACACGAAGGGGGGGTGTCGTTTCGCTGATCGCAGGCAGTCCACCTACCATATCATCAGGTAAGAGTGATTGATGCCTGACAGGGTCAAGGAGGATAACGGCAGGCAGGGCCTGGGGACCTTTGCCGGAGTCTTCACTCCCTCGATCCTTACGATCCTGGGGGTCATCATGTACCTGCGGCTCGGCTGGGTCGTCGGCAGTGTCGGCCTGCCCGCCACTCTTCTGATCGTGACCATTTCAAGCGCGATCACATTCCTGACAGCCCTCTCGATAGCATCGATCGCCACCGATCAGCGCGTGAAGATCGGCGGCGCATATTACATGATCAGTCACTCCCTTGGTGTCGAGACCGGGGGCGCGGTGGGTGTACCCCTCTTCTTCGCGCAGGCGCTTTCCGTCGCGCTCTACACG
>JALGVQ010000218.1 GCA_025774615.1 bacterium | reverse complement strand
ATCGTGATCATTCTCCTTCTCATCCTGATCATCCGTGGGATCGGGGACCGTTCTTCGGATCTTCCTCCTCTGCCCCCGCGCCCTCCCCTGCCTGATAGTGCCTGGACAGTCCGGATCGAGGAGTGGGCCGAGACGGCCGACCCCCTGAACAGCCTCATCATCGCGCATGAGGACTCTGTCATCACCGAACAGTATTTCCGGGGCATGAGGGCCGATCGGCAGGTGAACATCAAGTCTGTCTCGAAGAGCATCATGTCAGCGCTTATCGGCATCGCCCTCGAGGAGGGGTATCTGCAGAGTGTCGATCAGAACGTTATCGAATTTCTTCCCTCATATTTCAACGGAGGTTCCGATCCCCGGAAGCGGGAGATCACGATCGGGCACCTTCTCTCGATGTCGTCGGGCCTGGAAGGAACGAGCTTCGGGAACTATGACGCCTGGATCTTGAGTTCCGACTGGATCCGGTACGCCCTCGACCGTCCGCTTATCGCCGATCCCGGGACACGGATCGAATACAGTACCGGGAACACCCACCTGCTGTCGGTGATTCTCACCGAGGCGGCCGGGATGAACACCCTGGCATTCAGCCGACGGTATCTCTTCGAACCGCTCGGGATCAGGATGCACGCCTGGGTTCGGGATCCCAGCGGGTACTACATGGGCGGCAACAACATGCACCTCTCACCGCGGGAAATGCCCGTGGGTATGGGTACGGCTGGTGGTTCAGAAAAATGAGGGGGCATGATGTCTGGTATGCCTCCGGTTATGGAGGACAGTACATTTTCATGGTACCCTCACTCGATCTGATCGTAGTGACCACCTGTTCACTGGAGGCCGGACGCAGGAGACGTCCCCCCATAGTGGGTACGATGGAGCGGATGATCATCCCGGCCATCCTCGATCGGATCCGGACCCGGGAACTGGCGCTCTACGACCTCCTCACCGTCTGATTCCTGACCGGTATCTGAATCTCCGCAGATAAAACTCCTCTCAGGTACGCCGCAGGAAAATCATCACCGCGACCGTCAGAAGCGCGACTGCCAGAATGATCGAGACCCATACCGCCAACCGGTTCGATACCCGAGCCTCGACCCACATCTCGACTCCGGTATACTGAAGCGTATAGGGTGAGATCTCCCAAGAGACGCTGTTCAGTTCTTCATCCTCAGCGTTGGACCTGGTGATCAGACCCGGCATGCTGACGACATGTTCATACGACTCTTCAGTGAGATCCTCCATGAACTCCATATACGCTTCAAGCGATCGTTCGAACTCTTCCACCTTCGGCCTTAAACGGGACACCTCTGCGGTCCCGAACACCTCTTGTGCGATCTCAAGGATGAAATCGACCAGATCCTCTTCATCGATCTCTTCGACGGCCGGTACCAGCCCGGCATAGAGGCGCTCCTTGCCCTCTTCCAGAATCTCCAGGGTCAATTCAGAGGAGTGGAGTTCCGTGACTCCCTCTTTGAGATACAGGTAGAATTCTTCGTAGGCGTTTCGGATCTGCCATTCTTCAGCTCTGGCATCGAGCGTGGAATCGGCGTCATCGGTGATGAGAAGCTCTATTTCTTCGATAGTGAACCAATCTGTGATCGGAAGGATCCGATAGATCGAGATTGGTTCGTATGACTCCCGGAAGGTCAGAAAAGTGACGAACCAGCGGTGCCGCTTCTCCAGTTCCGTATGATGCGTCACCCTGAGATCGGGATAGCGGATATTCGCGAATTCCCGTTCCATTGCCCGTACACTCCGGAATCGTTTCCGAAAGGTGTAGATGAGGTCATCCTCCTCATCAGTCTCCTCATTGGGAGTGACCTCCATGTCCCAGGTGGTGCTGTCAGGAACCGGATAGGCGGTATCGGTAATGTCCCCGGTTTCCGTCTCGATCACGACCGTGCGTTCGCAGGCGCCACTGCGATCGATATCGGTCGTGATGTAGTACATCTTGCACCCGGAGAGCGCGAACAGCACCGTCATGATCAACAGAATCGTTCCGTATCTCTTTGAATATTCCATTATCTCTCCCTCCGGTCGGTCACAGTCTGCGTACCGCCCTGATGATCTCCGGGCTATGGTCGATCAGGACCTGGAGTTCGGTCCGGTTCAGTCCATCCATAAGGGTGATCTCCCGCAGTTCTGGCAGCTGCCGGACAAGTACCCTCAGGAGCGTTTCCGGTGAAGCGTCAGTTCTCATATATCGGGCCAGGAGCTGATCGAGATCAGATCGACGGATCACGATCCACTCATCCGGGGATGCGGCCAGTGACGGATCGATCCCGATCCGGGCCTCGATACGCGCTTCAAGCTCCCGCAGCTGCTGCAGTCCCCGATTCAGAACTTCAGTCGAAACGATCGATGCTGTTGTGATAGGTGATGTCCGATATCCCTCAAGACGCTTCTCGAGAAGCGTGATCCGGTCAAGGATCAGGAATCCCTCGGTGAGGATCCCGACCACGAGCAGGAGCACGGCCGCGGCCACGATTGGCTGTATTCTGCTCCCGAATGTTCTCCGGCCGAACGGGGACGCGAGGCGTGCTCCGCTCCGTGCCCGCACTCCCCCTTCAAGGTACCGGATCCTGGTCAGGATACTCTCGGTGAGGGCCATGGGATCGGATGTCCCGTGTTCCGGATCCTTCAATCCTTCGACCCGATCAAGGGTGTCCCGGATCCTCCGCGCTTCAGCGCCGCAGGAAGGGCAGTTCTGCAGGTGACGGTCGAGCCGTCTCTCCCGGGCCGGTGATCGTTCACCTTCCCGGTGGAGGTAGATGAGTCGTTCAGCGGTCCGGCATCTCATCGAACGTCTCCTTCCCGACCGGTACGGTCTTATGGCTCTCATTCATCATCTCGAGTCTTTCCCTGATCTTCCGTCGGGCCAGGAAGAGATTGGTTCTCACCGCGCCTTTCTGGAGACCGATGATCTCCGCGATCTCGCGTATCTCCAGGTCCTGGAGATCACGGAGCACGAATACGATCCGCTGTCTGGGAGGCAGTTCATCGGTCAGTCGCTCGATCTCGCGGATGACTTCCTTTTCATCCATCTCCAGGCCGGGCTCCCTACCGGTGGACGGTATCGAAGCGAGCACCTCCTCGCCCGCCGGCACGAACACCCTTCGATTCCGCTTCCGCACCCTCAACCGGTCGTAACAGAGATTGGTCACAATCGTGTAGAGCCAGGTGGTGAACTTCGATCCGGGATCGTATTTCGGGAGATGTCTCCAGACGCGGATGAACGCATCCTGCACCGCCTCATCGGCCTCGTCCGCGTCGCCCAGCAGCCTGATCGCGAGCGCCGAGGCGTAACCCTGGTAGTGCTCCACCAGCTGTCGGAAGGCTTCCATGTCGCCACCGCGACTTCGCAGCAGCAGATCATGTGTGTCAAGGGGAGGATTCATCACGCTTCCGATCCCCTGCTCCTTCCGACCACGGGGTGGTTGTCTGTGTCCCGACCCTGATACGTCGGCGCGGAAGGAGCGTTAAGCGGGATACCGGGAAAATCAGACCGGTCGGTTCCTGCCAGTTAAAAGCTCCGGTTGTACTTCGTCCAGAGTTCATCACCGAGCAGCCAGTACCGCTCGACCGTCCGTTGGGCGAGATCATGGGTGTACTCAGTGAGATATCTCGCTGCCCGGGCCGGGTCTGTCTGATAGAGCCGATGGGCCTCCGCTTCAATCTCGGCCTGCCTGGCGAAGGCTTCCGTCTCAATCGGCTCCCATACTGCCTGCAGATCTTCTTTCATCTGCTGGTACCGGAAATAGGAGAGTCTGCTCGCCCGCCGGAAAGCCCACCAGGCACAGTCGCGCCGGTACTCGGCTCGACCATCGACCTGATACGAGTCGGGCATATCCTCGATACCGATGTAGAAGGGGATGTGGGGAGTGGTAGCCGGGTTGTCATATCCGAGCCAGACCACTCCACCGATTCCGTCGGGCAGCCAGTCACGTGACTGGGTCACCGTGAGGTAAGTGGCCGCGGGACTGCAGATGGTCCGTTCCCTGTCGATGTGGAAGAGGTCACGCAGGTCGGAACTCATAAAGGGATTCGCGACCGGACTCTTCACCGTCTCCCCTGCCCGGTTCACGGTGTTGAGATGTCGCGTCATATCGAAGGAGGTTCCCTCGTATGAGTCGCGGAAGATTGCCAGGACATCGGCAACGGAGACCTTCTTTTCCGGTTTGACGGAGAAGGGATAGTTCTCAGCGTTGGGATCCAAATTCAGGGAGGGAGCCAACAGGCTCAGCACCCGCCATTCACGACGGCGGCTGTAGAGGCTGTTGCGATTGGCATACGCGTAACAGAACTCGAACGCCTCACCACTCTCCGGGGCCCACCAGCCCATCTCCTCGGCGAGTGTGAAAACATTCTCTGATGCCATGAAGTAATCGGGATCGTCGAGGTCGATCTCACGTATCCGGTGGGCATTGGCAGAGACCCCGATCTCGTCATCGGGGATGCGGACCGCTGCCCATACCGCGCCGACCTTGCCCCGCCCCGGCCCGAGGATCTCGAAATGCCAGACTTCCTTCGGGTCGGCGAAGGTGAAGCACTCCCCGTAGTCGTTGTACCCCCAGGCACTGGTGAGTTCGTCAGCGATCGTGATCGCCTCTCTGGCCGTCCGGGCCCGCTCAAGGACCAGCCGGTAGAGTTCGGGAGCATCGATCATTCCCTCACTGCTTCTCAATTCGTACTTCCCGCCGGTCGTGGTCTCCCCTATCGCCAGCTGGTGTTCGTTCATGATCGGATAGGCGGCATTCATGAACTTGAAAGTCTCCGCTACCTGCGGAATTTCCCCGATAGCCAGGCGGTCGGGATCATCGGGCATCGTTGTACGCTTCGGCTGCAGATAGATGGGAGCCATCGATCCCTCAGCGTGACTCCGGCGTGGTTCGAGGTTGATCCAGGTCCGGTCGGTTCCGCTGTCACAGGAATGCGATGTCATCGTGGAACCATCGACCGAGGCAAGCCGACCGACCAGGATACTGGTACAGCCATCAGGCTCCGGCATCACCTCCATTGCCGGCAGTCTGTCGGCCTGTGCCATGAGCAGGCCTGAAACAAGGAGCAGCACACAGGTGATCAGGGATATACCGAGGACGTTATTTCTTCTCATCATCGTTCTCCACGTTATCTGTCGGCAGGAAGGTTCTCGTGCCTTGTCACGCAACAACCGTGGCATGACACTGG
>JALGVQ010000036.1 GCA_025774615.1 bacterium | reverse complement strand
TCCGGCTTAACCAGGATGAGACTATTGCTGAGAGTCTGCTGGCCAGACCTGGCAACGTATTGATAGATGGATCGGGATCATTCTATGTACTGGATGTACAGACCAATCGTATCGTCTGCTATGATCGTACCGGTAACTTCACTCATACCATTGGCAATCTGGGCGAAGGGCCTGGAGAGTTCAGGTGGCCAGTGCTTGAGTGTTTGTATAGTGGACAGATAATCGTACGCGACTTCAGACTTCAGCGTATGTCATGGTTTAGAACCGATGGAACGTACATAGACTCATCACCGCTTCCAACACATCCCAGAATGACTGTTCAACAAGTGCGTATTGGTCCTGGGGGTGAGGTTATCTTGCTGGGGGATATTCAGTATCTACCCCGGAACGCATATCGTTATCACACTGCTGTCGCAGCAGTCTTTTCAGCTGATGGTGATTCTATCACTACAGTGGTCTCAGACAGCACAGCAGTCGGATACTCTTTCACAAATGAGGAATTCAGGCAGCCTAGTTACGCTCAGATATATTTCAGTACTGATCCTAGAGTGCTCTACCATCCGGCCCATGGCATAGTTCTATCCGAAGGAAAAAAGCCAGTTGTGCAGTGTTATAGTCTTACTGGAGAGTTGCAGAAAGAGATCCGCTTGGATACACCACCAGTGCCGGTCACGAGTGAAGACAGGCGGAGGGTTCGATCATATCTACGAAATCGAATCCTGAAAGCGGAAAATGTTGCCACTCGAACCATTAATGAACGGATTCTAGAACGTATTGAATTTCAAGAGTTCAAGGCTTTCTTCACAATAAAGAATATTGACCCGTCTGGTTACCTCTGGGCTAGTGCACCGCAAACAGGTGTTCCAACTGATACCAAAAACAGTGGACTACTTCCCACCATGCTGTTCAGTACAGAAGGTGAGTACTTAGGGAATACAAGACTGCCCGGTAGGGTGCTTAGTATTGCCTCACCATATGTTGTTGCAACAGAGGAAGATGAATCGACAGGTGCCATCAATGTCGTTGTATATATAATTGCGCCAGTGGTGGATGGGCTGAAATACCCGTAGCATCTGAAAACATAGATTATCGGTCTGATTGCACGCCTTGTGTTCACCTGACCTCAGTTACCTTCCATGATAGAAGTATTCAGTAACTGTTTCAGATATCTGACAGCGTTCCCCTGTAGATGATGTTCACCGGGCCTTCAAGCCAGAGGTTGCGCACTGAATCCCCGTCCTGTTCCAGGTGGACCTTCAGAAGACCTCCTCTGGTCCGCAGTTGAACAGGTGACGGGACTCCGTTGAGAGCCAGCACCACCCCTGCCGCCGCGCATCCCGTGCCGCAGGCCAGTGTCTCTGCCTCCACTCCCCGCTCCCAGGTGCGGATCGGGTAGCAGCCATCTGCGTCTGGTTCACGGCCGAGGAAATCAGCATTGGCGCCATCTGGACCCACCTGCGGGTGATGCCTGATCTCAGACCCTGCTCCGTCAACGTCCACTTCCTCCACATCATCAACGAGTGTGACGAAGTGAGGTACACCGGTACCGAGGAGAAATCCCTCGAACGTTCCCACGCTGGTTCTGAGGTCGAGTCGGGTGAGCTCTGTGGGGTCACCGATCGTGGTCATGACGTGGCCTCCCCAGCCGATAGCGTGATGCCGTCCATCTCCGGCTTCGAACTCGACCGCCCAGATCTGTCGGGATCCGGTCCCCGGAGGAAGGCTCCATCCACCCGGTGCGGGAGATTCGATGGAGAACTCCTGTCCCAGACCGAACTCCACCGTGGCGGCCATCGCCAGGCAGCGGGCACCGTTACCGCACATATCGGCCTCGATCCCATCGGAGTTCAGATACACCATTCGGAAATCGGCACCATCTGTGTTCCTCATCATGAGTACGCCATCGGCGCCCACCCCGGTCCTGCGCTCGCAGATGCCGGCCCACCGTTCCGGCGTGACCCTGATGAGAGTTTCATCTCTGTCGTCGAATACGATGAAGTCATTGCCGGTACCGGTCATCTTCAGAAAGGGTCTGCTCATCGGGGGGGAATGTCTTCCTCTGTCACCACTATCGCGGTGCGGAGAATAAGCGGATTGTCATACACGCTTTCGAAGGAATCCATGACATGGAGTGTGTCACTGATGGCACCGACCGTCTCGGCCGGACGCCAGGGTGTCGCGTGGCCCGGATCAAGGATGCCATCTCCATTCACATCAGCATATCCCCAGACCCGGTACGGACCCTCGAGGAGTTCCGGGGTGATGAATGCTTCCTGCGTGGTGAGGTCGAGCCTCGTCAGTGGCGTGGTTCCGCTGCCCAATCCCTCGATGAAGATCCGATAGACGCCGCCGGCGGGCAGAGCGTCCCCTTCAATATTGAGATGCAGTGTACCTCGACCCCGTTCGCGGATCCCCTGCCAGGCGAATATCTGCTCCTCCACCGGACCACTGATCCCGGTCCACGAAGTGAGCGACCCGGCCGGTACGATCAACTGATAGAACACATCCGGCAGAATCGCTCCTACAGGTTTGAGATCGAGTGTGCCGGGATCGAGCCAGTTCATCTCGAGTTCTACCGGTCCGGTTGAATCTGGACCCGTCAGGGACCAGCCGGTCACTGACCCGGTTTCGATCCCTGTGGTGAAGGTGAGCCTTATGGTCTGGTCACGGTTGAGTGTGCGGGTTGAATCTCCCGGGACTACCGCCGTGACCAGGGGATGTGTCGTGTCGGACTGTGACGGCGCCGTGAATGTTACCGGACGTGTCGAGGCCCGACCGGGATTGCCCTGCGCGTCGACCATTTCGAGCAGGGTCACCTGGTACCGCTGTTCAGCTGCCATCCCATCCACCTGAACGGTCATCGATGCTGGCGCATCCCATGGAATCCACGACCTGAGGATCGTGATCGCCGGGTCCGATCGGGATTCCATACCCTCCTCGATACTGGCCTCGAACGCGATCACGGGGACACTCCCGGGAGCAGGCGGTTTGGTGAAGCGGAGGCGAACGTAGTCGCGGTTCGGCGCGGCAGCACTGCGCAGTGACGGTCCCGTTGTATCCCGGGGAGCCAGGTTCAGCATGAGACCTCCCACGATCTCGCCCGGTTCGGAGAATCCGACAGTTGTCGGCGGGACCGCAAGGGGGTCGGAATCCCTATCCCAGCGGTGATTCCCGTCACTGTCCTCGAATGCGAAGACCCGGTACATCCCACCGGCGATATACCCCTGGCGGAACCTCCCGGAGTCATCGGTCTGGGTGATGTAGAGCGGCTGTACCTCCTCCAGAGGGAGGAAGGGAGAGGGATCGACGTTCATGGCCGACAGAGGATCAGCCGGGATCGGATACACCCATATCCAGGCGCCGGGAACGAACTCACCCTGTTTCAGGACCGCGCCTGTGACGACGGCATCATCAAGCCCCGCTCCGGTCGAGAAAGCCAGCGTGACGCTGGTGCCGAGGCGGTTCCTTCTCTGGTCGGCCGCGTCAGCGCCGACGGTGACCACGATCGTTGTGTTCTCCCGGTACGCCACCATCGGATCGAGGTGGAATTCACGGCCGCGCCAGTAGTAGCGGAAGGTCGATCCGATATCGGGGGTGAAAAAGATCGCCCGCTCCACCGATGCATGGTCCATCGCCTCGGAGAATCGGAAGACGATCGGCGTGGCGGTATGAACATTGATGGCGCGAGGTTCGGGGCTGATCGAAACGATCGATGGAACTTCGACATCCACCGCTCCCCCGGGGGGCATCCCCTCCTTGGCACAACCGGCGACGATCACTCCGAAAGAGAGAGCGTATATCAACTGTACCATGGGTTTACCGGTTATATACGCCACCGCAGGTCCGGGAACTTGGCCGCCTGGGCCTCATCAGGCCGGCGGACAGGAGTATTATGAGGTGCCTCCCTGATCATATCAGGATCGGTCTGAGCCGCGCGGGCTATCTCGATGAGTGCCTGTGCGTAGAGATCGAGGGTCTCCCGTGTTTCGGTCTCGGTCGGTTCGATCATGATCGCCTCCGACACGATCAGGGGAAAATACACCGTCGGTGCGTAGAACCCGTAATCGAGCAGACGCTTTGCGATATCGGTGGTTGTGACCCCATGCTGTGATTTCTGCAGACAGCCCGACAGTACAAACTCGTGCATGCATCGACCCGGGTACGGCAGGTGATAGTGGTCGGTGAGTTTGCCCAGCAGGTAGTTGGCATTGATGACCGCGGCCCGGCTGGCATCGGCCAGTCCATCCGACCCGAGTGACCGGATATAGGTCCACGCCTTGACGAGTACACCGAAATTCCCGAAGGAGGCGTGCACCTTTCCTATGCTCGACGGGCGGTCCCAGTCGAGATGGAACTGCTCATCTTCTCCACCCTCCTCCTGGCGACGGATGCGCGGAACGGGCAGGAATGGTTCCAGGTCGGCGGTCACCCCGATCGGTCCCGCGCCCGGCCCTCCCCCGCCGTGCGGCGTGCCGAATGTCTTGTGCAGGTTGAAATGCATGACATCAACGCCCACATCGGCCGGACGGACGATCCCCATGAGCGCGTTCAGGTTGGCCCCATCCATGTAGATGAGCCCTCCCGATCCATGGACCAGCTCACAGATACGGTCGATGTTCGACTCGAAGAGTCCAAGCGTGTTGGGATTGGTGATCATCAGGCAGGCCACATCATCACCCAGCGCCTCTTCGAGCGAATCGAGGTCGACACTGCCGCCAGAATCACTCTTCAATTCCTGGGTGACGTATCCGTTGAGGGTTACACTTGCCGGGTTCGTGCCATGTGCTGAATCGGGGAGCAGGACCCTCCTGCGGGTCCCCCCCTCACCACGTGACGCATGCCAGGCCCTGATGACCATGAGGCCGGTGAGTTCACCCTGGGCGCCCGCCGCCGGCTGGAGACTGACTGCATCGAATCCCGAGACCGCTGCAAGCTGGCGTTCCAGCTCCCACATCAACTCCAGCGCGCCCTGGATGGTGCTCTCATGCTGCATGGGATGGAGGCCTGCCATGCCCGGCAGTCTTGCCGCAACCTCGTTCACCTTCGGGTTGTACTTCATCGTGCATGACCCGAGAGGATAGAGATCCTTGTCGACGTGGTGGTTCTTTGCACTCAACCGCACGAAATGACGCACCACCTCATTTTCGCTCATCTCCGGCCAGGCAGGAGCCTTCGAGCGGAGCATCTCTTCGGGGAAGTGATCGCCTCCGTCAGGTACATCGAGTGCGGGAAGGGAATATCCCGTTCGCCCGCTCCTGCTCAATTCTATCGAAAGGGGTTCAGGTGCACACGACCAGCCGCTCCCGACGATCGCGGCCGCACGCGCAACGATCTCCTCACTGATCCCGCCTGCTCCACCGACTTCAGGTTCCCGGCATTCCGGTGACGTGGTGTTCTCGGCCATGATCACTCTCCCCCCGTCACGATATCTGTAAAAACCGAGGCAAAAGCATCGATCTCTTCCCGGGTCCGGCTTTCGGTCACACTGATGAGCAGGTCTCCCGGCGCTCCCTCTCCGAATCGGTTGAGATCGATCCCTCCCAGCCAGCCGTTGTCGGCCAGTCGCCGCAGAACTCCGCCCGCCTCCAGGGGAAGCGACAGGGTGAACTCGTTGAAGAAGGGAGTATCAGGGAATGAAAGCCCCACTCCCGGAACCGAGTTCAGGAGTCCGGCCAGATAGTGCGCCTTCTGAGTGCATTGCCGCGCGACCTCCCTCAGACCATCCGGTCCCAGAAGCGTCATCCAGACCGTGGCCCAGGCGGCGCAGAGGCCCTGGTTGGTGCAGATGTTGCTCGTCGCCCTCTGGCGCCGGATATGCTGTTCCCTCGTCTGCAGGGTCAGCACGTACGATTCCCTGCCATCCCGGTCGAGTGTACGTCCGATGATCCGTCCCGGTTGACGCCTGATGAACTCCTCACTGCAGGTGAAGAGACCCAGGTAGGGACCGCCGAGACTCAAGGGAAGTCCGAGAGACTGCCCCTCGGCCGTGGCGACATCGGCCCCCCACTCACCGGGAGGAGCGATCACGCCAAGACTGATCGGATAGACCGAAGCGATGACCAGTGGTGCTTTCTTCCCTCCAGTCGACTTCACGATCTCCGTGAGGCCGGCCGCATCCTCGAGACATCCGAAGAAATTGGGTTGGGAAAGGATGAATCCGGCTGCCGGATCTGTGAGAGCTTCCCGGAGCACGGTCGCGTCGGTCCGACCGTCGGATGCCAGCGGAATGCTTCTGAGTTCGATGGAGAGTCCGGCAGCGTAGGTCTCGATCACCTTCCTGAAATGGGGATTGAGACCGTCGCTCACCAGGATCGTATTCGACTCTCTGGAGGCATACGCGAGCAGCATCGCTTCAGCCACGGCATGAGCCCCGTCATAGAGGCTCGCATTGGCCACATCCATCCCCATCAGCTCCGCCACGAGCGACTGGAATTCATATATGACCTGCAGAGTTCCCTGACTCACTTCACTCTGGTAAGGCGTATATGCGGTGGTGAACTCGGAACGGGAGATGACACTGTCGATGGCCGACGGGATGAAGTGGTCATATGCCCCTCCGCCGGCAAACCCGATGAGGTCGGAGGGACCTCTGTTCTTCGCCGCCAGCCCCTCGATCTCGGCTCTGACTTCCATCTCCGAGATCCCTTCAGGAATCGCTATCGGATCATCCATGCGCAGGTGCGCAGGAATACCCTGGAGCAGATCCCCGAAATTCTCGACACCGATCTCCCTGAGAAGCTCGCTCTGTTCGTCTGGACCGGATGGTGTGTATCGCACTCCTGCTACTCACCCTCTCCGATCATTGCCTCGTAACCGGAGGCGTCCATGAGATCATCCAGTTCAGCAGGATCGCTCATGCTGATCTTGATCATCCAGCCGTTACCATAGGGGTCCTCATTCACCGTTTCGGGGCTGTCGATGACATCTGCGTTGACTTCGGTGACCTCACCGTTCACCGGGGCGAAGAGTTCCGCCACCGCCTTGACCGCTTCGATCGTGCCGAATTCCTCACCGGTGGTTGCGGTGTCCCCGACTTCGGGAAGTTCCAGAAAAACGACATCACCCAGCTCACCCTGGGCGAAATCGGTGATTCCGATGACGACAACGTCTCCGTCGACGCGGCACCACTCATGTTCCTTGCTGTAGACGAGATCCTGGGGGATGTTCATGTGCGTTCCCTCGCGTGTCGGCCTGGCGGCCTTGTGATGGTATTCAGCTCTCAGACAGAAGTCGCGGTATATACGACGTATTCACATCAAGACCCTCGATGAAGAGAGGGTCGCTCATGATCTTCAGGTGAAGGGGGATCGTCGTCTTCACCCCTTCGATCACAAATTCCTCAAGGGCACCCTTCATGCGCGCGATGGCCTCGGCACGCGTGGCGCCCTTGCAGATCAGTTTACCCAGCAGTGAATCGTAATAGGGCGGAACCGTGTATCCGGCGTAGATATGGGTATCTACCCTGATCCCTTTCCCCCCCGGGAGATGCAGTGATTCGATCAGGCCGGGAGAAGGGGCAAAATTGTTGTCAGGATCCTCGGCATTGATCCGGCACTCGATCGCGTGACCGCTGATGACGATATCATCCTGGGTGACCGAGAGCTCTTCACCGGCAGCGATACGGATCTGTTCCTTGACCAGATCGAGACCGGTCACCTCTTCGGTGACGGGATGTTCCACCTGGATCCTCGTGTTCATCTCCATGAAATAGAAGTGCCCATCCCTATCAAGAAGAAACTCGATCGTGCCGGCACCTCGGTATCTGACCCGCTTCGCCCCCTCCACCGCGGCTGCGCCTATGTGGGCGCGCATCTCGGGAGTAACCGCCGGAGAGGGGCTCTCCTCCACCAGCTTCTGGTGGCGTCTCTGCAGACTGCAGTCCCTCTCACCGAGGTGGACGGCATTCCCGAACTCATCCCCCAGGAGCTGGACTTCAACGTGCCGGGGCTCGATTATCGCTTTCTCGATGTAGCAGTCAGGATTGCCGAACCCTGCCTTGCCTTCCGACTGGGCAAGCGCCAGGCTCAGTTCGAGTTCATCTTCACTCTCGGCGAGTTTCATTCCCTTCCCGCCACCGCCGGCAGTGGCTTTGATCATGACCGGATAGCCGATCTCAGAGGCAGCCACACGGGCCGCATCGAGGTCGGGCACGATACCGTCCGACCCGGGTGTGACCGGAACTCCGGCCTCGCTCATCAGCGTTTTCGCCTGCGCTTTGTCACCCATCAGTCTGATCTGTTCTGAGGTCGGGCCGATGAAGGTGATGCCGTGCTCCTCACAGACGTCGGCGAATCCCGCATTCTCTGCCAGGAACCCGTAGCCGGGATGGATCGCCTCGGCGTTGGTGATCTCCGCCGCGGCGATGATATGGGGGATATGCAGGTAGGAACCTGAACTCTGAGGCGGTCCGATGCAGACCTCTTCATCAGCGAACCGAACGTGGAGCGATTCGCTGTCGGCCTCGCTGAACACTGCCACCGTGCGAACACCCAGCTCCCTGCAGGCCCTGATGATCCGGAGAGCGATCTCACCGCGATTGGCGATCAGGACCTTACGGAACACGGGGAACCCCATCCCTGGTATGACACATCATCCGCAACCTCATTTGCCGTCGTCGGCTCCCCCCCCGGTGATCCCCTGGATCGCCAGGTCGAATTCTGAAGGATTGCTCGAATTGATCTTGGCGACCTCGTATTCGATGAGACCATCCTGGTACTGCTGCAGGATACACTGATCGAAGGTCTGCATCCCGTACTGGCTCCTGCCGTCGGCGATCAGCTGGGGCAACTCATGCAATCGCCCCTCTTCGGCTATGATGTCGGCGATCAGAGCGGTGTTGACCATCAATTCCACCGCGGGGATCCTCCCGCCCCCCTTCTTCGGCAGAAGTCTCATGCTGATCGTCGCGACGAGAACACCCGAGAGGATCTCGCGCACCGCCGCGTGATCGTGTGGCGGATAGAAGGAGAGCACCCGCGTGATTGTGTGCCGGGCATCGGCGGTGTGCAGAGTGGTGAACACCATGTGCCCGGTCTCTGCCCCGGCGAGCGCTTCCGACATCACCTCGTTGTCGCGAACCTCACCGAGCAGGATCACATCGGGATTCTGCCGGAACACCTGTTTCAGACCGATCGAGTACGAATCTGAATCGATCCCCACCTCCCGCTGGCTGATGCTGCAGAGCTGTTCTTCATGGAGGAACTCCACCGGATCCTCGAGCGTGATGATCTTCGACCTGACATTCTCGTTGATGTGGCGAAGCATGGCGGCCAGGGAAGTCGATTTCCCGCTTCCGGTCACGCCGGTCACCAGAACCAGCCCGCGTTTCGAGAGTGCTATCTCGTTGATCTTGGCCGGCAGCTCGAGTGTATCCAGCTTCGGTATCTCGAGCGGAATATAGCGGATCGCGAGATTCTGCAGGTCGAGCGCGCGGTAGGCATTGATCCTGAAACGACCGAGTCCCTCGATCTGATAACTGCCGTCCCCCTCATTCTGGTCCAGGAACCGCATGTGCTGTTTTTCGGTAAGGATCTTCTTGATCGCTGTTGCCATATCCTCCTGCGAGGAGACTTCGACATCAAGACGGCGCAGGGCGCCATCGATCCGGAGCGCGGGTTTGAAGCTCTCCTGCATATGCAGATCGGATGCGCCGAATTTGACCATCTGTTCCAGTATGCGATCGATATCCATCCTAACCCTCCGGCTCCAGGACGATCATCACTTGGTTGTACTCGACCGGCATGGCGTTCTCCACGAGTATCTTTACGATCTTTCCGCCCTTTTCGGCCTGGATCTCGTTCATCAGCTTCATCGCTTCAACGATACAGACCACCTGCCCCGCCTTGATCGTGTCTCCCACCTCTACATAGGGGGGAGTATCGGGAGCGGGTGCCCGGTAAAAGGTACCAACGATCGGGGAGTGGATGATGTAGTGGGTCGCTTCGGAGAACTGGCTGGCCTCATCCTCAACGGGAGCGGGAGACACGGCACCCGCTGTGGAGACTACCTCCGCGGGTGAAGCCGCGGCTATGGAAGGAGTCGCCTGGATAATTGTCCCGCCGGCCGATGATCTTCGGGAAACGCGGATCTTCGCTCCCCACCATTTACGGATCTCTATCTCCTCGATCCCCGTCTCCTCCAGGATCGCGATCAAACTTCGGATCTCCCGTTCGTTCATACCACTCTCTCCCGGTTACACCCGTGTCAGATATTCTCCGGTCGTTGTATCGATCTTGATCACCTCTCCCACGTTGACGAAGAGAGGGACCTGGACGCTCAGTCCCGTTTCCAGTTCAGCGGGTTTCGAACCGCCGGTGGCAGTATCTCCCCTCACGCCCGGATCGGTCTTCACGACTTCAAGCTCAATGAACTGCGGCACCTCTATCCAGAGCGGCTGTTCCTCATGCCAGAGGACCTTCACCACAATGTTCTCCTTGAGATATGGAATGGCATCCTTGAGCAACTCGCGGTTCAGAGGTTGCTGTTCGAACGTCTCTTCATCCATAAAATAATAGAGGTCGTTGCTTTTATAGAGATACTGCATTTGTCGAGCCACGATGCGTATCTCATCGATCTTCTCACCGGCCCTGAAGGTTTTCTCGATCACCGCTCCATCGGAGAGGCGACGGAGTTTGGTGCGCACGAATGCTCCACCTTTTCCGGGCTTCACGTGTTGGAATTCCAGGATCTTCCACAGTTCGTTATCCATGCGGAAAGTCATACCATTACGAAAATCAGCAGTTGTCGCCATCGCTCTTCTATTCAGCTCCCAGGAGCCTGTTGGAGATAGACTCCGGCTCAGGTAATGCGAGTGATCGTGTGAACCTGGTCAACAGCTCCGGGCCATTCTCGGTCATCAGCACATCCTCCTCGATGCGCATACCTCCGTGCCCCGGAACATAGATCCCCGGTTCTATCGTAAAAACCATCCCCACGGCAAGGCTTCCCGCTGACGTGCGTGAGAGGTGAGGCGCTTCATGCACTTCCAGACCGATCCCATGACCGAGGTTGTGCACAAAATACTCACCGAATCCGGCTGCGTCGATAACAGCCCGGGCCACCCGGTCAAGTTCCTGACAGGGGATTCCCGGCTCAATGAAGGCGAGTGCTGCCTCGATCGCCCTGTCGAGCACCCCCTGCCACTCCAGAAATTCATCAACCGGCGCGCCAGGCACGAACGTACGTGTCAGGTCACTATGGTACCCGTTGAGGATCGCTCCGAAATCGATAGTCAGGCACTCTCCCTCTCTGACGACCCGGTCTGAGGCTTTCCCATGCGGTCTCGAACCACCCGGCCCCGACACCACGATCGGTTCAAAGGCACTCCCCTCACTGCCGGCCTTCCTGAGATTTCCCTCCAGCTCGCCGACTATCTCACGCTCACTCTGACCCGGTTCGACTCCGGAGGCCACGTGGCCCAGCACCTGACAGGCGATAGTCGCTGCCCCGCGCAGGGAAGCGATCTCATGCTCATCCTTCACCGCCCGGAGCCTCTCCATGCAATCGGTCACCGGAATCCAGGTTATACCCGGGCACGATTCCTCCAGCAGCTTCAGCTCGGCTATCGTCATCCGCCCGGCTTCGAATCCGACCTTCCACCAGCTTTTCAGATGATCTCCCAGGAAATTTCTGAGGGGGCCATCGACGATCACAATATCCGTTTCCCGAACCTCGTGAGCGCTCTGCTCCGTATAACGCCCGTCGGTCAGGAATCGTGATCCATCTCTGGTGAGTACAAGGTGCGCACTCGATCCGGAGAATCCGCAGAGATATCGATGGTGTATGGAGGCTGTCACAAGGAATGCGTCGAGACCTTCCAGTTCCGGACTCGACCAGAGGTCGGCTCTCCGCCTCAGATAGACATCCCCATCGGGGAGGAAGGCGGCGGGTGAATCGTGACTCATCAATACCCTGGTGTCATGTCAGGTGACAAACGTCGGCACCGGTCGAATGCGACGGTTGTTGCGTGACAGGGCACTTGTGCAGGCAGCAGCCGGTTATTCCGGCAGTTCAGGCTGTTCAGGCTGCTGCGTCATACGCCGCAACTCTTCAAGGCGGATCTGGTAAGACTTCCGATCCGGCTCCCAGATCTGTAAAGCCTCGAACAGCCGTACCGCTTCATTGAACTGCCCTTTCCCGGCAAGAATCTCAGCCTGAATGGCAACCATGACCGAATCGTCGGCATTCGTTATGGCCGCGGAGACACCAAACTCGGCGACGGCAGTCTCTTCAGGCAGAGACTCGTCCGCTTCCTCTTCAGATACGGCTTCATCGGTGGCAACCGAATCGATGTCATCATCATCCCCGAGGTCAGCAAGCGCCTGGTCCAGATCGAGGCTTACTGTGTCGTCATCATCCAGACCGATCTCCTCAGGTGCCTCAACGGTGAGCGGCTGATCGTCCTCCAGCAGTGATCCAATGCCTGCATCCGTATCGGACCCCGTATCGAGCTCTGCTTCGAGGGCCTTCAGAGCCTCATCGACATCGAGCTCCCCGGCATCCTCGGCTGAGAGATCGAGATCGCCTGCCAGATCCTCATCAGAAGCCGTCTCATCACCTGCAGGCTGCACCTCGAATGAGCTGTCGAGTTCGATCCCTTCAGAGGCCTCGTCCATCATCTCATCGGAAAGTTCAAGTGGCCCCGTGACCAGATCTTCACCTCCCCCGACAGAGATGGTATCATCCTGGTCGGTCGAGAAATCTTCCGTTCCATCCAGGCCTTCAATCTGCCCGACATCGATCGACTCACCCCCGGGAGTGGCGACCTCCAGTCCCTCGACCATATCCACCGATGTATCCAGGTCCGGAACGTCATCAAGAGAGAGCGAACTGTCCAGATCGATCACTCCGGCACCTTCGACCACGGGGACATCATCATCGAGCCCCGCGTCCAGATCGATCACTCCGGCACCTTCGACCACGGGGACGTCATCATCGAGCCCCGCGTCCGCCTCGGCCTGTTCCAGTATCTGTTTCCAGAGGTCGGACTTGTCATCTCCGGCCGGTGCTTCCGCCTCGGAGGATGCGTCATCTTCAGCGGGAGGTTCCTCCACCATCTGCAGGTCATCCCCGACAGGCGCTTCCTCTTCGATCGTCTCACCTTCGAGCGAAGATCCGGCTCCTTCGAGAAGGGCCTCCAGTTCCTTCAGGGCATCCTCCGGAGATCCGGCATCATCTCCGATCTCAAAAGATGAACCGAACCCCTCATTCTGCTCATTTTCCCCGTCTCCCGGGTCCAGGCTGTCATCTCTCTCCTCAACCATCTCCGGTCCTCCCTCGTATTCATCCTTCGACGGCTCCAGACCATGTCCTTCGCCGAGGATTCTGCATTCTTTCGCAAGGTCGGTCAGTCCCATACTATCGTAACATACTGTCAGCGCATTAAGAAGGGCCGGGCCGGGCCCATCCAGCCTGCGAGCCTCCTCCAGTTCGAGGCGCGCTTCCTCATACTGCCCGGCATCAAGGTGCGCGATCCCGAGGATGAGGTGGCCTGTCGCGTATTGCGGATGAGCCTCAACGCCTTCCCGCCCCAGTTGAACAGCCTCTTCGAGGCGTCCTTCCCTCAACAGCGCCTGGGCATCAGACGCGAAGAGGAGATCGTCCCCCGATTCATTCATCCGCCATTCCGGATCTTCTGCAGAAGCGCGGTGGTCGACAACCCCTCTCTGAGTCTGACCAGCACTACTTCACCTCCATCGGCACGTACCTCGGATGCCCCTACTACCTCATCTTCAGTATAGTCTCCACCCTTCACCAGTATCCCGGGCCGCAGGAGTGTTATGATATCCAGCGGCGTGTCTTCATGGAACGGCACCAGCAGATCGACCGATTCGAGCCCTGCCAGCACCGCCAGTCGGTCATCGAACGAATTGAGTGGTCTGTCGGGCCCCTTGTCGAGTCGATGAGCCGAATCATCATCATTGACCCCTACAACGAGTCGGTCTCCCAGCGATCTGGCCTCCGTGAGATATTCGACATGGCCCCGATGAAGGATATCGAACACACCATTGGTGAAAACGACCGTAAGATCCTGCTCCCGCCATCCGGCGCATCGGTCAGCAGCTTCTTCGCGGGTTACCAGTTTCAGAAACCGATCATTCATACTCTTCAACCACCGCAGTGAGAAGCGTCTCAGCATGTATCGGCACCGCGCCGACCTCACCCACAACGACTCCGGCCGCGAATCCGGCGATTGCGGCAGCTTCCCGCATGCTGCTTCCTGCCGCAAGCATCGACGTGATGGTTGCTATGACAGTATCGCCCGCTCCTGAAACATCGAATACCTTGCGGGCCCGGGCACCGACATGGGTGGTGGTACCGTCTTCTTCCAGAAGTGTCATCCCCTGCGCGCCCCGCGTAATGAGCACGTTTGCGACATCCAGTCTCTCCCTGATGAGCTTCGCGGCCTGGATGACACTGCCGTCATCAACCAGGCTCGTACCGAGCGCCATTTCAACTTCGCTGAGATTGGGTTTGAAGAGGGTGACGCCCCTGAAATCAAAGAACCGCTCGAATTTGGGGTCTACGGTGACCGGAACCCCCGAATCCCTGAGGATCGGGAGAAGACGCTCAAGCACCTCACTGGAGAGAACACCCTTGTTGTAGTCCTGGAGGATCACCGCATCCGTATTTTCCAGTACCCCCTGAACGAACTCGCAGAGGCGGATCGCGATCTCCTTTTCTGCTGGATCTCTATCTTCTCTGTCGGCGCGTACCACATGCTGCTGATGAGCGATGATCCTTGTTTTAACGGTCGTCTGGCGATCGGGGTCAGCAAGCAGTCCCGTCGTCTGCAGACCTTTCGACTCCATCAATCCCGTCAGTTCACGCGTCGCAGGGTCGTGCGATCCCACCAGTCCGACCAGAAGTGGCACAGCTCCCAGTGACTGGACGTTGGAAGCGACATTGGCCGCTCCTCCCAGGTGGTATGCCTCCCGCTCCACCTCCACCACCGGGACCGGCGCTTCAGGTGACATCCTGCGCACGTGACCCCAGACATATTTGTCGAGCATCACATCCCCGATGATGAGGATCGTCCGATCGTGCAACGTGCCGAGCAACTGCCGGATCCGGTCGGGTGAGAGTTCGATCATGTCAGGAGATCCTCCACAGGCCCGATGAGACGACCGGTACCATTGATACGCCACTGCTGGCGCCATCCCTCCTCTGAAATCGCCTTGTCGAGATCGAACACGTCTTCGAAGTCCTCGAGTTTCTCATCATCGGTTTTACTGAGGATGCCGATCTCGATCAGATCCTCCACGATATTCCCGAAATCCACCGTTGCCGATATCCCCCAGCCATCGAGGATGTTCATGGCGTTCGATTCGTACCGTTCACGAGCCAGGCATACGATTCCCTGCAGCAGTTCAGGTCCGGAAAGATGACGCCGCACTGGCAGAAATTCGACCGTTGCATTCAACGCTTCCAGGGTGAAGTAGTACGCCTCGGGTGAATACCTGCCGCGCTTCACCGCAAGCTTGTTGATCGTGCGGTAGATGCTGTCCATACCTGATTCCACGCTGCCATCCACTCCCTGAGTTCAGACTGCGAATTTGATGTTCATGACATCACCGTCCTCAACACGGTACGTCTTTCCTTCCTGGCGTACCAGTCCGGCTTTTCTTGCTTCTGCCCATGACCCCGATTCGATGAGCAGGTCCACTCCGATAACCTCTGCCCTGATGAACCCTTTCGCGAAATCCGAATGTATAGCTCCCGCCGCTTCAAGGGCGGTGCCTCCCAGCTTCAGAGTCCAGGCTCTCAATTCCTCTCCCCCCGTTGCAGTGTAAAAGGTTACTACATCGAGGGCCCGGTAAGCCCCTTCTATGACCCGGAGGGCTTCATTCTGCTCTATCCCGTACTCCCCGGCAAAGAGGGCCGCCTCATCATCCGACAGTCGGCCCAGTTCCGCAAGCAGATCACCGGGAATCGCAACTACCCCTGCTCCCCTGGCATCACCCCACTCGATCCACCGACTATCCGGACCAGCCTGAACCTGCTCATCTCCGATATTGATCACCACGACCAGGGGTTTTGCCGAGAGGAATCCGAACCCGCGCAGAAGTCTTTCCTCTTCTGCTGAAAATCCCGCTTCCGCGGCTCCCGCGCCACGCTCGAGGACTTCCACCACGCGCGTGAGCGCCCCGGCCTCGACGATCTCATCGTGATCGGCTCCGGCCTTGCTGATCAGTCCTTTCAGGCTCTCCAGACGTTTCTCGGCGCTCGAGAGATCGGCGACCACCAGATCGGTCCAGGAAGATTCCAGATCAGCCATCGGATCCACCTCACCGGATGGGTGAGGAACGCCCGGGTCCTCGAAGGAACGGATCACCACGATCAGCGCGTCAGCGATGCGGGCCGGTCCCAGTATCTTCTCATCAAGTCCCCGCGATCTGGTCCTGGAGAGACCGGGGATGTCGGCCACCTCGATCGAGACCGGTGTGACCCTCGGATGGGGGATCGCCGTTGCCAGCCGGTCGAGTCGGGTCTGAACATTCCGAGGTGGACACCGCCATCACTGCTGATCCCGCCGGCGACATCGAGTCCGGTCAGCACACTGAAGAGTGTTGTTTTTCCCGAAAGAGGCGGGCCCACCATGGCCAGACGCATGGAACCCTCCCGTGTGATCAGGCGGTTGTGACAATACTTGGAGGAGTCTGTCGGAGAAACACTCCTCAGGTCAGATTAGTGGGTACGACGCGGTATGTACACACTTCCCGCGCCGTTCAGCGGAATCGCGGTGGAAGGGCAGAAACTCCCTCTCAGAACCAGTCGGTGTATACGATGCGTATCTCACGGCCGGCGCCGCCGAGGGTTTCGGCGATGTTCTGGATCGTGGCCGACTTTCCGGCACTCCTGACGTTATCGAGCA
>JALGVQ010000217.1 GCA_025774615.1 bacterium | reverse complement strand
GGACCTACCGGGATAGGCGGGATGTATTCCGCTGAAGGGGTGGAGGTCACGGCGATCAGGCAGGGGGGGACCGGGGTGAGATCCGCTGTAAAGACACATCTGGAGGAGTATCCCTTCCGACTGGAGTGCGGGACCTTGAACGTGGTCGGAGTCGCGGGGCTCTATGCAGGACAGAAGTGGCTGCGGGAAGAGGGGATCAAGAAGATTCACAATCAGGAGCTCGCCCTCTGGGACAGGTTGCGGCTCGGCCTCCAGGAGATCGAAGGCGTCACCACCTACGGCGCCGATTCACCTGATAATCAGATCGGCATCCTCAGTTTCAACGTCGATGGACTCGAGGCCGGAGATGTCGGCACGATGCTCGATGTGGACCACGAGATCGCCGTGCGGACCGGTCTGCAGTGCGCCCCGCTCGTACACGTGGGGATCGGGACCTTTGATATTCACGGAACAGCACGGTTCGGGATCGGACCGTTCAACACTGAAGCACACATCGATACCGCGATCGAAGCGGTCAGGGAGATCGCTTCATCACGATGAGCTGTTCTGCCACAGTTGCTGCGTGACAGGGCACTAGTCATCCGGATCGGACCTGATCCGTTTGCGGAGTATTTTACGCCTCCCGCGACGTTGTTTTTCTGACAGTCGACGTTCGCGCGCAGCGCGGGAAGGGGAGGTAGGACGCCGTCTCTTCCGCTTCTCCTCTGCGGCTTTCTTTCTGTCGAGTTCTTCGAGGCGCTTACCGATCCGTTCGAGCGCGGCGATACGGTTCTGGTGCTGGGAGCGGTGATCGGAGGCGACGACCACGATGCCGCTCTCGCGGTGAGTCACCCTGACAGCGGTTTCAGCCTTGTTCCGGTGCTGTCCGCCCGGTCCACCCGTCCGGGTGAACTCGATATCACATTCCTCTTCGAGTTTTCTGATATCCATAGGTGTCTGGTTTTCTCCGATCTTCTGGCCTTTATTCTATCATGTCCATCGCCCTGATATCAGTTGTGATTGCAGCAGCGCTTCTCCTGCTCTTCTTCCTGCCGCTCGATAATCTGCGGAGGAAGCGGGAGACCCCGGTTCCGATTGCCCGGATGGATGAGCGTGACGTGATGTTTTCCAGGGCAGCCCGTGTGAGCGGCACTCCTGAGTATGACGAGTATTATTCACGCCATCCCGATCAGCAGAGAGGTGACGATCACATCAGGGCGATGCCGCCTCTCATGGGGCCCGGCGCTGCGAAGTTCCATCCTGAGTTGAGCGTGGAAGCTGAACGGTTCTTTGAAGATATTTTCGCGATCGAGCCCGATGGCGCCGTGGTCGAGCGGTGGCACGACACGATCGATGGGTCGGATGATCGTGATGGAGCGGTCAGGGAGATGTTCCGGTCGCTTGGCGCCGTTGCGGTGGGGGCCACCGCGCTGCGGCCAGAATACATCTATACCCATAAGGGGAGATTCCCCGGCGATTACGGGCATGAAGTTTCGCTCGATCATCCTTCAGTACTACTCTTCCTCGTGGAGATGGACTTCGACGCCATGCAGCGTGCTCCCTCGGTCGAGGTCATGCGGGAATCTGCCTGTCAGTACTATCAGGCCGCGGTCATCTCGAAAACCGCGGCGGCGGTTCTGGAGGCGCTCGGCTATCGGGCGAAGTCGCATCATGATGCTCACTATGACTGCATACTGCCGCCGCTTGCGGTGGAAGCCGGTCTTGGAGAAGTGGGGCGTCATAACATCCTCATCGCTGACCGGTATGGGACCCGGGTCAGGATCGGAGCAGTATCGACCGATTTCCCCCTCTCCCACAACCGGCCGATCAGCCTCGGAGTCGAGCACTTCTGTCTCCATTGCCGGAAGTGCGCGGTGAGCTGTCCATCGAGGTCCCTCGAGGCCGGAGAACGGCAGGAGGTCAGGGGAGTCTTGAAGTGGCCGACAGAGGTGGAACGCTGTTACGCGTATTGGCGCCAGATGAGTTCTGATTGTGGAATATGCATGTCGGTATGTCCTTTTTCGCATCGGTCGAATCTGTTCCATAACACTGTTCGAAGAATGATCCGTCTCAATCCCTGGATCAGACGTCTCGCTATTCCTCTCGACTCACTCGTCTACGGCCGTACCTGGAAGATGCCTGATACCCAGGTGACAGGGCACTAACGTGATACCTTCTCGAACTTGCAGCGTGTTCGGGGAGTCTATAGGCTGTACAGACTCTGAAATGACCATGTAGCTCTGAAAGAACGTGCATGAAACTGAAAATGTCTGAACCCCGCGTCATGGGCGCCTGGATCGTCGGTTTGACATCATTGATCGTCTATGCGATCACCATTGCTCCGACCGTCGCCTTCTGGGATGTCGGAGAGTTTCTGGCTGCCTCTGTCAGTCTCGGGATCACCCATCCGCCGGCTGCTCCCACCTTCGTTCTGCTGGGGCGACTCTTCTCGATGGTGCCGACCCCGTTCGGAGCTGCGGTTCAGATCAACCTCATCTCGGTCATAGCTTCCGCGCTGACGGTGCTTCTGATCTACGGGATCATCCTGGAACTGCTCCGGTTCTGGCGGGTCAATGGAGCGGGAGAGGACCTGGGAGGCAGTGGGGCGGACCTCTCACCCATGCTTGAGGCTATCGCCGCAGGTACGGGGGCGCTCGCTTACGCCTTCAGTCACTCCGCATGGTTCAACGCCGTGGAAGCGGAAGTCTACTCACTCTCGGTGATGGCTTCGGCGCTCTGTATCTGGCTGGTGCTGAAGCACATCAAGGGGAAGGAATCACGGAAGAGCATCTCCCTGCTGCTCCTGATCGGCTATCTCTTCGGGATCGGAGCCGCGAACCATCTGCTGATCCTCCTTACGATCCCGTCTCTTCTCATACTTCTCTGGTATTTCGACAGAAAGACCCTCTTCAGGATCGATCTGTGGATCGGAGTGGCAGTCCTCTTTGCCCTCGGGTATACGATCTACGCGATCATCTTCATCCGCTCGGGACTGAACCCGCCGATCGATGTAACCGATCCGGAGAACTGGCAGAATTTCATGCAGGTTCTCCAGCGGCGGCAGTACGGCTCAGAATCGATGGTCCTCGGGATCTTTGACCGGAAGGCTGATTTCTGGTCATACCAGCTCAATTATCACTTCCTCAGGTATCTGAAAGCAGAGTTCTTCCTTCCCTTCTACTTCCTTGCCATCACAGGTGCCGTATTCGAATTCTACCGGAACCGGAAGACGTTTCTGGCCAACCTGGCGCTCTGGACGATCATGGGAATCGGCCTGGTCGTCTATCTGAACATGCCCGATCCTCAGCCCCGTGATCGCGAATACATCTATGTCGGATGCTATTTCGCCATGGCGATCTGGATAGGGCTCGGTACTGCCGGGATCGCGACGTTCATCCGGGAATACCTGCGCAATGATGGGACAGTACCGCGCATGGTGACAACAATAGTGGGGACCACCGCTGTCCTGCTTGTATCGATCCAGCTATTCCTCAACTTCAACTCCCACGATCGTGCGAAGGACTACATCGCCTGGGATTACGGCTACAACATCCTCCAGTCATGCGAAGAGAATGCCATTCTCTTCACAAATGGGGACAACGATACCTATCCGCTCTGGTATCTGCAGACCGTGGAGGGTATACGGACCGACGTGAAGGTCGTGAACCTCAGCATCCTGAACCTGAAATGGTACATCAAGCAGATCAAGAACGGGGATCCCGGGGTCCCGATGGTGCTCACTGACGACAACATCGATCAGATCAGACATATGGCCTTCCCCGCTGATACCACGCTTGCTTTTGCCGGGGTAGAGTGGAGGGTGCCGGGCAATCAGGTCGTACGGATACAGGATCAGATGGTCGCCTATGTCATTGCGGCGAATGACTGGCAGCGCCCGATCTACTTCGCGATCACTGTGCCTGATGAGAATCAGGCGTTCTTCAGGCCGTACCGTGAGATGGTCGGCTTCGCCTGGCGGATCAGACCGGGGGCTCAGGGAGTGGACACTGACGTTGCGGAACATAACCTGCGGGAGGTATTCCAGTATCGGGGCATTACCGATCCGGATATCTACAAAGATGAGAACACGACGATCCTCATTCACAACTACCGGGTGGTGTTCACCCAGACTGCCGATGGTCTCCTGAGTCGAGGTGATGTCCAGGGAGCATACGATCTCCTCGAGTGGGGGGATGAGATCGTGGATCTCTCATCACCCGATTCACGGACATTCCATGCCATTGTGGTACAGTCGCATGGGGATAGCACCCGGGCTCAGCAGATGTTGGAGAGTGTGCTTGATAAGCCGTTTGCACTTCGAGGGAACATGATCAGGTCGTATCTGGGACTGATATACTCCTATACAGCCACATATAAGTTTGAAGATGCTGCAAGAATAGTTAATAAGTGGCTGGAGATATCACCGGATGATACTGAGGCAAGAAATTGGCTGGTAATGATCAATGAGGGTAAAATGCCGCCTCAATTGGAACAGATAGCATCAACAATACTACCATGAGGCATCATATA
>JALGVQ010000216.1 GCA_025774615.1 bacterium | reverse complement strand
GCATCAGATCGAGAGCGTTGCCCCTCTGCACGACGCCTGGTTTGATCTGGTAATCGAATATCAGTTTTCCATCCTCCAGGCGATCCTCGAAATGCATGTTCACCGCCAGATCACCAAGATCGTCAGCGACTTGTGAGAGCGCCAGGTCGTGGGTCGTCACGAGCCCGATCGCGCCGGCAGCGATAAGGCTCTTCACGACTGCTGATGCCCCCACCTGCCGATCGTGCGAGTTGGTGCCGTGCAGGATCTCATCGAGAAGGAAGAGCAGGGGACGCTCACCCCGCGTGAGATCCATCAGATCCTTCAACCGGCTGATCTCCGCGTAGAAGCGTGATGTGCCGGCCTGCAGCGAATCTTCGATCCGTATGGTAGCGCCGATGGTGAGAGGGGATATCGTGAGCCGTGCCGCCCTCACCGGAGCGCCGCAGAAGGCAAGTACGGCATTCACCCCGACGGTGCGCAGGAGGGTGCTTTTGCCCGACATGTTCGAGCCGCTCACCACCCATCCGGTCACTTCCCGCCCCAGGTGCACGGAGTTGACAGCACACTCATCAGCCGGGAGGAGCGGATGTCCAAGATCATCTCCCTCGAAGAGCGGTCCCTCGTCAACGATCTCAGGCCAGGAGGCATCCGGATGTTCCCAGGCGTATGAGGCGAGTGAGCAGAAGGCCTCATATTCTCCCGCTGATTCGAGCCACTGACCAACTTGACTGCCGGTTCTTCTCCTCCATGCTTCGATCGCGAGAGCGAGATGAAAATGCCAGAGAAGGCCATAGGCCAATGGCGCGAAGATGACGTTCCGACCGGCATCGAGCCAGGTGATCAGGCGGTCGAGACGTTTGATGCACTTCGATGCCGTGAGGCCACCTGCGGTGAAGGAGACCTGTAATTGATTGAGGCGATCGCACTCTGCCGGCTGACTCTCGAGTCGGCGGAGTACGCGAGCGAGCACCTGCAGTTCCCGGCGTGGTTCTTCGAGTGCAAGAGAGATCCGGATGATCCTGCCTCCATGCAGGGAATAGAAGCCCCAGATGGCCAGAACGAACAGCCAGAAGGGAAGGGGGTTCGCGCTCGCCGCGGCCCAGAGGATGAAGGTGGTTATGAGGCCGGCCGAGAGGATGAAGGCAGTGATCCGGGAAGCGTTCACCGCCACCGAATCGAAAAGGGAGGGGGATTCAGCCCATGACCGCAACCGCTCCGGGTCGACGGCGGAGCGGAGCCCGCCACTGAGAACCGCCAGTTCCTCACGGAAATCGAGCTGCGGTTTGAGTTCCTCCACTGCTTCCTGGCGAACCCTGATCTCCCCGGTCGAAGCCGGAGAGAGCAACCATGAAGCGAGCGCCTCTTCTCCGGCCTGCGTGCGCGCCGTACAGAGCATTTCGAAGAGTGAGCCGGAGCCGAAGAGGTCGAGATCGGCAGCATAGGGGTGATCATCGGAAGCGAGATCGCTTCGCTGGATCCCGTTCCCGTGCCAGGTGTGTTCGAGGCGGGATAAGCCCTCTTCATACCATGTGACGATCAGACCGACCTGCCTGATCTCCCGCTCGGTCCGGGCATGTATCGCGACCAGGAAGATGAATACACCCAGAGGCACGATCGTCCAATTGGCTGAGATCAGGCTGGTTGCCAGGGCGAAGAGGGCCAGAGCGATCCCGGTCAGGGCCGCAGTGACGCGCAGGTCGGAAATACGTTCAGACCGGCGTCTCAGCAGATCGACCCTGCTTCCGGCATTCTCCAGTCGCCGGCGATACTCGGTATGCGGGTCGGAACCTGTATCCACGCTCAATTCCGTCGATCGGGGTGAAAGATCCTGAGCAGAGGCGGCAGGACGAAGATCGTTGCGAGGAAACAGGTGCCGACCCCCAGGGCCAGGACCTGGCCGAAGCTTGCCATTCCCCGCATCTCGTAGAATCCTACGCTTCCGAAACCGATCATCGTGGTGATCGACGTCAACAGGATCGCCTTCCCGACCATACGGAAACTCCTGCTCGTCCGTTCCAGTCCTTTGCCCGGATCCTTATGGTATCGATGCAGTGCGTGCACACCGTCATCGATCCCGATCCCGAGGATGATCGGTACCGCGATCAGGTTGATGTAGTTGTATTCCATTCCCAGTACATACATGAGACCGAGCATCGATGCGGCTCCCACCACCAGAGGCACCATTGCCAGCAATCCTACCGGACCCCTGAAGTGGACCATGAGAAGGAGAGCGATAACGACCAGTGCCAGGATGGCGGCTTTTCGGCCGTCGGCAAGGGTTTTCTCCATCATCACCAGGAAGAGTGTCTCCGTACTGATGACGTCCGGATCCACCGCTTCGGTCTGGGCCGAGAAACGTTCCATGCTCGATTTCTCGAAGAGGTAGCCGCGAGGAATGATGTTCAGCAGATAACCGTCACCGGCAAACGGGATGAACGTACGCCTGACACTCTCCGGCAGCTCATCGATCTCGATGAAGGAGGGATTCGACATCCCTGTCAGGTTCTCATGGAGCCGATCCGCCCAGACTTCTGAATAGGGGCGGGCGAACAGGTCGCTGATCCCTGAACCCAGCTGTCGCGAGATCGTGGGGAGCAGGGCGCTCTGGTCGGTTTCTCCCGTCTCCGAATCGACTCCGGTCACCTGGTCGATCACCTTCACGATCCGGTCGAGGCCAGCCGTGAATGCCAGATTCGACATCAGGTCAAGATTGTCCCATAACCGGTCGATCTCGGTCGCGAGCACAGCTCCATCTCCTCTTCGCCAGGCCGTTATCTCGCGATTCAGCACCTGCTCACGGAAGGCTATGAGTTTCGGGGCATAGTCTGCCAACCGTTCCTCCGGGACCAGGTAATCACTGATGGCATCGACGCCGCCCACATCGGGCAGGTTACGGAATTCCTCTTTCAGGGTTCGACTCTCCTCCACGGAATCAGTGATCAGCCAGGCCGCGTGCTCCGACATCCCGAACCGGTCGGGGATCTCCCGCTGCAGTTCCACAGAACGAAGCCCTTTGGCCTCCAGTTCCATGAAGTCGTATTCAAAGGCGGTGTGCTTCGACGCCCAGACAGAGGCTGCCATGACCACGGCTATTACGGCGAGGAAGATACCGGGATGCCGGTACCCTGTGGCTGCAATCCGGCCGATCCAGAGGTATCCATCACTGGCAGGTCCCGAGAGCTTCACCGGCGAGCCCCCGGACAACTCCTCTTTATTGCTGCTTTCAATCGCTGACGCGGCAGACTTTCTGGCCAGCCGTCGCTCCCGCATGACCAGCAGTGAGGGCAGCATGAGGAAGACCGCCACCAGGGTGAGGAGTACCCCGAGCCCGGCTCCCACTCCGAATTCCTTCACCCCCCTGGTGTCACCCACCATCAGGGTGAAGAAGGCCAGAGCGGTTGTGGTGGCGCCAGTGATCACACCGACTCCGCTCCTGCCGAGCATCACCTTCAGGGACTCCTCAATGCCGCCTCCGCTGGCCATCTCTTCGCGGAACCGCGTCACCAGGTGGATCGAGAAGTCGATGCCCAGACCGATCAGTACCAGCATCATCATGGCGGTCATGATGTTGAGACTGCCGTAGATGATCTTGAGCGCCCCGAGAGCCCAGAAGATGCCGATCAACAGGGGAGCGAGTGCCAGCAGTGGAAGTCCCTTGCCGGAGAA
Organism: bacterium; assembly: GCA_025774615.1. Lineage (GTDB taxonomy): Bacteria > Blakebacterota > Blakebacteria > Blakebacterales > Blakebacteraceae > Blakebacterum. The sequence continues at coordinate 864 of JALGVQ010000216.1, read as the reverse complement.
CGATTTCGCCAGCAGGAGATAGATGATGATGAGGGCGATGAGGGAGAGAAGCTGAGTGTAGATCCCCACGCTGTGCATCTCATCCTGTCCGATCTTGGCCATCCCGGTAAGGCTGGCGTAGACGTCTGGATGACCGGCCGTAACCTCTTCAACGATCTCCTCTACATCAGCTACCGTCTCGATCGTGAGCTCGATCTCGTTGAAACTGACGACCGGAGTACAGGTGATGATCAGCATCTGCCGGTCAAGCGACAGCAGCCATGGCTCTCCGATGCTGAAGGCATCGGCCGCCTCGGCCATCATCTCGGGTGTTCCTTCTCCCGAAAGACAGCGGGAAATCAGTTCGAGCGACCGGGTGATACCCAGCATGCTGCGGGCGATCTCGATCTCGTCGCGTGACATGTTCGCTTCACTCGAGGTGTACTCGCGTTCGTAGTCGTCGTTGATGCCCCGGATGGCGCCGGTCAGGCTCCAGTCGGAGAACATGTCGAGCATCCGGTCGAACTGCTCCGGTCTGGTGAGAACAAATCCGTGGTCGCGGATGAACTCTACCGGCATCTTTCCGAAGACGTTCCGTAGTTCATCCATCCCCGCCAGACGGGGTTCGAGCTCCTCAGCCATCGCCACGATCGCGTCACGGTCACCTTCAAGCACCACGGCGATCGTCGTCTCACCGAACCGCTCACCTATCTCCCGATATCGCATCGCCGGCTGGTTATGTTCAGGCAGGAGGTCGGTCCAGTTCATCCGGATCGTCAGATGTTCGACCAGAACCAGCGAGATGAGGGTCACTATACCGACGCCGATGAGGGTCCATCGGGAGTGCCGCATGGCCAGTCCGGTCAGGAAGTTCACCCAGCGTTT
>JALGVQ010000035.1 GCA_025774615.1 bacterium | reverse complement strand
GCATGCATAGCAGGTTTCCGGCAGAGCGAGTGACACACTGCCACTGATAAGGCCGGCTATGAGTACAATGATCGAGCGTCTCATGGCATTATCATCAGTTTTCGGGTCTGTTCCTGCTTGCCAGGTATTGTGACTCGCACTAGAAGGATTGTAGGTAGGGGATATATCTCGTCCCAGTCCTGACGCAGCCAGTCATACGTCTGACGACTCAACAGACGTATCTGGGTCAGGATACGACCACCCCGGTCGATGATGTCGATGTCCATGGACTGGTCACTTTGATTGACAAAACTGAACATGGCTCCCGGGGATGAGAGGTTTACCACAGTTGGATAGATGACCAGATCCTGTTCTGGGTCGAGGTATTTCTCGCGATCGGGAAGAACTTCATCAACACCAATCGACAACACGAGGTGATCCGGGAACAGGCGGATGTCAGAAATCGAGAAACCGCTAGGTTCACCGCTGTAAGTCTGTAGAGAAGGTTGGGGGCCTTGGTCGGGGACAGAGAACACCATGCTAATTCCCGGGAATGGATCGCCATCGTCTCCGGTACGTCGTCCTGCCTCTAGGTCCTGTAGGCCGTCAGCTTGAATAATGCGAACCCTGGGATGCGTCTCATCTGACATCGAATTGACACTATTGTCGACGTGATAAATCAGGAGTCCTTCTCCTGGCAGATTGCTGTCGTATCCTTCCTTTCGCCGATACTCAAGCAGGAAAAATTCATTAAGATTTGAGTAATCCGGTACCAAGCGAAGTACTACTCTTGATGGACTGAGCGGCTCAGAATAAAGAGTGTGGTTTCGTCTCGTCTCATCAATCGTATTGAACCCCAACCAGCCGATGCGGAATCTGGAATACGCATCCATGTTCCCGCCTGCTCCACTGAGCCTCGACCAGGCACCCAGCCCAGAGGAGGAACCATCCGGATCATCCGTTCTGGGGAAATGGAAATAATGGTCCGCAAATAGTTGAATCAATTCAGCGTGACCATATGAGGCTGGCGCTAGAAGGTACCATCCAATGTGGTACCCACAAGCCTCAAAGAATAAATCACGAAACTCCCATATCTCGTCAGGTTCATCTGCAGACCAGGAATAATTGTTTTCCATCGAGTGAAGGAAAATCATCGCGTCGATAATGTTATCTGAATCCGTATCGAATTCTTCCAGATCCACCATTGTCGCAACAGAATCGAAAGCCATATCCATCGCCCAGAAATAATTTAGTCCTGATGGAACCATGATGGTTGGCTCAGTTGCAATCGTGCTGATCCAGTCCGTGACGGAGCCTTCAATTTTAAATTTACCGAGTGAATTGGATCGGAAATAGTGATCAAGACTTGGGTATGGTCCGAATATCAGTTCTTCGATCTTGTCTCTACTTCTGCCTGGAATCGGTTCATGAATTCTGAATGTGTATGGGACGACAAGCAGCCGTAAGGTGCTGGGGATCTCCGTCCTGACTACATCGGATCCGGACTGCTGGGCATGGAGAGACGAAATGTGATTAATAGGAGACAATTGAAGAGCAACTATGAAGGTGGCGACCAGTAAACGATGGGGAGCATACTGAGACGGTGCAGACATAGATTTCCCTTATAGCTGAATCTGCCCCTCTCGCAGACAACTGTACCGGGCATCTTCTGTAGATAGCAAGGGCTAGAATACGGTTTCCTCTGATTCACAATCGGTTCTTCCTCTGTTACAATGAGCTATCTCGGACAGGGCCCTGATTGGAGCAGCAAAGGCCGAATTGGCCACCGTGAAGATGGGACTCGGGATGTACCAGGCAGAAAATGATACCTCGGCATACCCGGGCGCTGCCATGGTAACCAGCCATCAGGATCTGATAAACATTCTGTCGCCCTATATTCGAATGCCTGAACCCCAGGACGCATCATGGACATTCGTATCTTATGCGAGAGCTGTTGAGGACACGTTTGTTCTGATGGCAAGGGCTCGCGATAAAGCCCGCACAAGGATTACCGTGACACCAACCGTAATAAGGCCATAGGCCGTACTCAGGTTCATGCGCTTAGTCGTTCTTGGAGCGAACTACATCGAATTCAGCAAGGATTCTATCGCCAACCTGAGTGGTGGAAGGTTTCTCTGGATTGCGGAGAACACCTCGTCGGTATCTATGCCAAGGTAGTCGTGGGCGAGGACGTTGCGAAAACTAGCAAGTGCACGCCAATCAATATCGGGGTGTTGAGCTTTAAGGTCTTCGGATAACCGTTGAGTTGATTCCGCCATTACCTGGAGTCGTCGAAGAGTAGCATCCTGTGCCATTCGGGAAGCCTGAAACCCAGTTCGGCCTTCGGCTGTGTACTCCTCGACCGACTCAATGCATTCAAGAATGTGCTGAAGGTAGACTCGCTGATCTTTCACAGCGGTACTGCCTCTGACATTACTTGTTCTCGAAGGAGGTCGTGTAAGCCCTGCTCAGTTACAACTTGTACGGAGCGCCCGAGTAAGTCCTCAAGGTCAGCAACTAACCCGCCGGGGAACCAGGGACTGGTCTGTCCGCTGATTGTTACCAGAAGGTCCACATCACTATCGGGTCCTGCTTCGCCTCGCGCCACTGAACCGAAAACACGAATACTGGATACGCCATGGCGACGAGCGATGGCCATGATCTCGGCTCGAAACTCCTCAAGTAATTCAATGCCCAAGTCACTCACCTCCAGATAGACGACGATGTATTATAGCACGAATATCGGACCAGGGAATCACAAGTACGACTAACATATCGTTATCTGTCCAGCGGTCCCAGAGGATGGACTTCCCGGTATTTGTCGGGATTCGAAGTGACGAAATCCCAGATATCGTCGGGGCTGGCCTTACCAGGGGGCACCCCGAAGGTCTTGTCGGCTTCGGCGAAGGCGTGGGCCACAAGCCATGAACAGATCGGATACTCATCCATCCTGGCAAGTCTGCGGAAGAAGTAGACACCGAAGAGGATCCAGTCGAGCAGGTGCGCGGCGATCTTCACGTAGCCATAGGTGCGGCCGACATATGCTTCCGCGGCGGCGATGATGGCGGTTTTATTTTCAACGGTGAGATTGAGCGGATGGTAGACGGCGATGTCGCTCTTGCTCCCCGGGCCATATTTCGACCAGAGGGTGTGCCGCTTGACCGTGTGGAGCGCTTCCACGCCGATGGCCGTATCGACCGTGCCGCCCTCAACGACGATCCCCACATGGTTGACCATCGTACGGGATTCGCCGATGCCGCGGGTCACCAGACGTATGGCACGTCCCAGGAGACTGCGGCTGCGGGTGAGGAACACATCACACGGTTCGAAGAGAACCGGTTCCTCACCGGAGGTCATGGCAGGTTGTTGTACCCGGCAAGCTTGTCCTGCCGGCTCGGATGTTTGAGTTTGCGCAATGCCTGCGCCTCGATCTGTCGGATACGCTCGCGCGTTACGTTGAAGATGTTTCCGACTTCTTCGAGCGTTCTGGGTTGTCCGTCACCGAGACCGAACCTCAGGCGTATCACCCGCTCCTCCCGGGCCGTCAAGGTCGAGAGCACCTTGTTCATCTGCTCCTGGAGCATGAACGCTGCAGCGTTGCGGGCCGGTGAATCGGCTTTCGGATCCTCAATGAAGTCCACCATCTGTGATCCCTCATCGTCACCGACCGGTTTGTCGAGACTGATCGGATTGTGAGCGACCTTGAGAACCGTGCGGAGCTTCCCGATGGGCATGTCGAGCCGCTCGGCGAGTTCAGGCGGTGTCGGTTCGCGCCCATCCTCCTGCACCATCGCCCTGCTCGCCCGGAGGATCTTGTTGATCGCCTCGATGGTATGGACGGGTACTCTGATCGTGCGGGCCTGGTCTGCGATAGCCCTGGTGATCGCCTGACGTATCCACCAGGTGGCATATGTGGAGAATTTGTAGCCCTTCTTGTAGTCGAACTTTTCGACCGCACGCATCAGACCGGCATTCCCCTCCTGGATGAGGTCGAGAAATTCCAGACCACGGTTGGTGTATTTCTTCGCGATCGATATCACGAGCCGGACATTGGCCTCTACCATCTCCTCCTTGGCCCGTTCGTGATCCATCTCGAGATCACGGATATGTCGCAATTCTTCTGACAGAAGGTGTTTGTCTGTGCCTGCGTCCTGTTCCTGTCGCCTGACCCGACGGTCGATATTGGTGATCTCACGCCACATATCCCGAAGCAGTTCCGGTTTGTAACCGCTCTCCTTCTCGACTTTCTTCGCCGATATCTGCTTCCCCGCGATCTGTGAGAATTCTTTGATCTGCTCCCGGCTCAAACCCACCTTCCGCTCAACCGCCTTGATCTCCTGTTCGGTCTCATCCATATCACCGAGACGCTGAGCCATATCGAGGATCATCTGGTCCATCCAGTTCGGATGGATATTCATCTGGTTGAAGATGGCCCACGCTCGCTCACACTTTTCGGTGAACTTGATCTCCAGTTTCTCCCGGTTGGAATCAGACCGGCATTTCCTGATGTCCTTACGGACATTCTCTATCGTCATCTCATGCTTTTCGAACCGGGATACCAGCTTCAGAAAACGATCGCGCGCAGGACCAGTCTCGCCGTCACGCAGTTCACCATCCACAACTTCATCGACCCGAAGCTTGCCCGCCCTCACCTTTCGTCCGAAACTCGAAACCATGCTGAAAGCCGGTTTCGACCGCATGAGGATCTTTTCGATGCCATGTTGGGCCGATTCGATCCTGCAGGCGATCCTGATCTCACCATCCCGATCCAGGAGCGGCACTCTTCCCATCTCACGCATGTAAATCCAGACCGGATCGTCATACTTCACACGACCCAGGGGTTCGACCACTGCCCTCTCCTGCCGTTCTTTCCAGTCTTTCCGATAGTCTCCTTCTACATCCTCTTCCCATTCACCTTCGGCATCAGCGTCATCGCTCGCCGGAGCGATGATCTTCTCATCTTCCTCCTCATCCGTCTCTGTTTCGGCGTTGTCGGGAGCATCGGCTGTCTGCTCAGCCTGTTCGGTGAATGGACCGTCCAACTCATCGAGTTCATCACTGTCGACGAGTTTTACACCCATCGAGCGGATGGTCTCGTAGATCGCGTCGATTCCACCCTCACCATCGAAATCATCAGGGAGCAGGTCATTGACCTGCTGGAAACTGACTACCCGGGCCCGTTTGAGGAGGTCCTGCAGTTCCTCAAGACCATTCTTCGGTAATGGATTACTCACTGCTCATCTCCTGGTACTCTTTGAGGAGCCGTTGAACGGTCTCATCATCCCCTGCTCGTCTGGCCTGATCGATGGAAGCCTTCAGGCGACGTCTCTGCTCTTTCGATCTGCGGTTTTCAACACTGCGCAGGAACTGCTCTACAACGGCATCCCCCTTTTCAGAGGGAATGGGGGTCTCCTCTGCAAGCAGTGAAGCTATGAGACCCCTCTCTGCCGGTTCAGTATGCTCCAGCAGTCGATCGATGCTGACTGATCCCTCGCCGCTGAACTCATTCCTGATCCGATTGAACAGGGCAGATGCCCTGTTGTCCTTGAAGTCGTCACTGGTGATCCTGGTGAGGATCTCTTCGTAATGCTCACTTCCGGAGAGCAGCATCCTCAGCAGATCACTCTCGACACGCGCCGGGGGAGCCTGCACCTGACGCACCTGACTCCCGGCCTTGCGTTCTTCGTATGGAGCATCACGTTCGGTAAGGGTTTCCATCTCTCTCCTGAGGGTGTCCTCATCGAGACCGACCCTTGCAGAGACCTCCTGCAGGCTCATGCTGCGTCGTAATGAATCACCATCATGGCGGAGAAGATCGAGGAGATCCCTGGTCGCTGTCGCTCTGTCACCGACATCCAGCTCCTCAACGGGTGTTTCGAGCGAATCGAAATAGAATGCTACGACTCCCATTGCGTGACGGAGTCGCGAGCGGAATGCTTCTGCGCCCTCATTCCGGATCATCGTGTCAGGATCTTCACCGTGGGGCATCGGCAGGAACGCGGCTTCCAGGCCTTCCCTGACAAGACTGGAGTAAGATCGAAAAGCAGCCTTCAGCCCGGCGGCATCAGCATCGAAGAGGAGGAGGACCCTTTTGACGAGCCGCTTGAGGATCAGTGACTGCTTTTCAGTGAAGGCTGTGCCGCTTGCGGCCACGACACCTCTGATACCTGCCTGGTGCAGGCTCATGACGTCGAAGTACCCCTCGACCAGAAGCGCCCGTTCCTCCTTGAGCATCGTCTCAACAGCTTGCGGAAGGCCGTAGAGCACGCTCCCCTTGCGGAATACGACCGTCTCAGGTCCGTTGAGGTACTTTGGAGCATCATCTGATTCATCGAGGATACGTCCACCGAACCCGCAGACACGCCCCCGACGGTCCATGAAGGGAAAAACCAGCCTGTTTCTGAATGTGTCGTAAAAGCCACCGCTCTCACGCGGTTTGACAAGACCCGCCTGCGCCTGCATCTCCTCGGAAAAACCCTTCCCCTTTAGATAGTTGAGCAGGCCATCCCACCCGTCCGGCGCGAAACCGAGCCTGAATGTTTTAGCGGTAGCTCCCGTGATCCCCCGGCTCTTGAGATAACTGACGGCCTCGTTCCCCTTATCATCTTTGAGCATGCCCTGGTAAAAAACAGCAGCCGCTTCCAGAGCTTCCCTGACAAGGTCCCGATCACGTTCCCTGCCCTCATATTCAGCACGCTGTACCGGAATGGCGATGCCTGCGCGATTGGCGAGTTCCTCCACTGCCTGGGGGAACGTCATCCCGTCATGTTCGACCAGGAACGTGATCGCGTTTCCTCCGACACCACAGCCGAAGCAGTAATACATCCCCCGTTCCCGCTGAACACTGAATGAAGGGGTCTTCTCATTGTGGAAGGGACAGAGACCGAACCAGTTCTTGCCCTTCTTCTTCAATTTCACGTAGGGGCTGATAACATCGATGATGTCAGAGGCCGCGCGGACTTCTTCCAGAAAGTGCTCCTCGAATCTCATGCGGAGGCTCCTCCCAGATTCACCCAGGTGACTCCCGTCCCGCCCGGCTTATCGATCTCAACGCCATATTCCACGACCTGATCGTGGTCACGCAGTAACTCATCCACGACCTTTCTCAGTACACCGGCACCCGATCCGTGTATGATCCTCACTCTGTCCAGGCCACTGAGAAGAGCGTCATCGAGGTATTTCTCCAGTGTCTCTCTGGCCTCATCGGCGCGCTGGCCAATGATATCGAGAGTCGGGGAGACCGACTTCAGAGGCGCCGTGATGACAACCCGCCGCGGTGCTGCCGGCTCACCCGGTACAGGTTCAACATCGGCTCGGGCGACATCAAGGGAGATCGATCCGGCCATGACGCGTACCCTGCCCCCATCTACGGAAAGCACCTGAGCGGATCGTTCGAGGCCCTTCAGAAAGACGGTCATTCCTTCAGCAAGCAGAGCATCAGCCGTCGCGGGCACACCTTTGTGCCCTGCTTCCTCCCGAAGCGCCTCGACCTCCTCTTCCCTGCTCCTGATCGTCTCATGCGCGCTTCGAATGGCACCGGCGGAAGCTTTTGACTCCCGAATCTCCCTGACGACCTGTTCCACCGTCCTCCGGGCATCCTGAATTATTCCTGAGGCGGTTTCGGCTGCTCTCTTCCTCTCCCTCTTCTCGTTCTTCGCGAGCTCTGCCTCCAGCAGCTCAAATTTTCTTCTGGCGGCCTCCGCCCTGCGCGTGTCGGTCTCGGCCGATATCTCCAATGCCGCCAGTCGTTCCCTGATAGCTTCTGCTTCCTGGAGCGCGTTCTCCAGGTTGTCACCCACCGGTCCCAGCAGTTCGCGTGCCCGCTCGACGACCTGAACAGGGATACCTGAACGCTCGGCTACCTCGAAGGCGAACGATCTGCCCGGTTCACCGTGACGGAACTCATACGTCGGCGTGAGGTTCTCGTTCGAGAACACCATCCGGCCGTTAGCCATACCCTCCGCCTGTGCGGCATGTGCCTTGATACGGCCATCATGGGTGATGCATACCACGTACGACTTCTCGCCGGTCAGCTCCTCGAGGATCGAAATCGCCAGTGCCGCTCCCTGTGATGGATCTGTGCCGGCTCCCGCTTCATCTATCAGGTTGAGTTGCGGGGATGCTCCTCCATCCAGCATTTCGCGCAACCGGCGCAACCGCGCGGTGAAGGTGGAGAGATCCGCTTCGATCGACTGTTCATCACCGATGTCGACATGTATCCGTTCGAGCCAGGGGATACGGCTCTCTTCCGAGGCAGGTATCGGCAGACCACAGAGCGCCAGTGAAGCACAGAGACCGACAGTCTGCAGGGCCACTGTTTTTCCACCGGAATTCGGGCCGGAGATAACCAGCGTGCGGGTTCCTTCGGGTAGTTCCAGGGTGAGCGGCACGACGTTCGCGGCACCGTGCGTGGCGGCAAGGAGGGGATGTCGCGCCTCATGCAGGATCAGGTCGCCTCCCTCCCCGACCACGGGAAGAGAAGAGAGACCTGCTTCACGATAGCGGGACGCGGCCTGCGCGGAGTCGAGAATGGCCAACCTATCGAGATCGACATCGATCTCTTCGATCCGGAGGGAGAACATGGCGCTCAGCACGGTGAGAATCCGCTCCACCTCCCCGGCTTCATCCCGAATGACTTCCTTCAGTTCAAGGGCTGTCTCTGAGATCTCGCGAGGTTCGATGAAGACAGATTGCCCGCTCCTCGACCGGTCGATGGCCACACCGGAAACCTTCGCCTGTGATTCTGCCCGAACAGAGACGACATAGCGACCCTCCCGCAGCGCGGGTTCCGGTTCCTGGGCAAGACCTTCTTTAAAGAGCCGCTCGGTGATCTCATGAGCGTTCTGTCTCAGCTTCTCCTGCAGATTGATGATCTTCCTGCGCAGTGATGCAAGCAGATCTGTCGCGTCATCCTTGACCCGGCCGTCACGATCGATTGCTCTGCTGATACGTGCAGTTTCATCGCCGTAGCGGGCCGGGAAGCCATGGAGTGCCAGCATGGCAGGCAATTGCTCTGCACCACAGGTCTCTGTCCACTCTCCGAGGGCATCGAGGGCTGCGGCAACCGTTCCGAGATCGCGCAGTTCCACACCGTCAAGGAGAGTACCGGTCCGCCGGAGCCGTTTCAGTTGATCTTCAACCTCAGGAATGGACTGCAGCGGGATGGGTGGAGAGCTGTCGAGCGCCCGGTCGACCTCTGAAACTACATTCTGCTGATCGTGTATTGCCCGTACATCCTCAAGGGGCCGGGTACTTCTCAGGGCCCTTCCACCTCGTGGCGTACAGGTACCATGAGATATTCTCTCCAGCAGTTCACTGAAGGAGAGCCGGTCAAGATCGTAATGCTTCAATCAGATTCCCGTTGCAGTTCTTCACTGGCCAGCTGATTGACAAGCTTCCCATCGGCCTGTCCCTTCAACTCTGCCATCACGTCCTTCATCAGCTTCCCCATATCGGCGATTCCGCTGTACTCCTGCTCACCGATGACCCTTCGGATCACATCGCGGACGGCATCCTCGCCGAGCAGCTCAGGCAGGTAGCGCTCGATCACCTCAAGGTCTCGGGTTTCCTTTTCAACCAGATCTTCTCTGCCGCCCGACCGGAAAGCCTCGATCGATTCCCGACGGCTCTTAGCCTGTTTCGATATGACAGCGAGGACTTCCTGGTCGGTAAGTTCATCCTGTTTCTCTATCCTGGCATACTGGATCCGGGATATCAGGAATCGCAGAGCATTGATGCTGTCGTGATCGCCCTTTTTGAGAGATGCATTAAGGTCTTGCTGTAGAGTTTTATCCAGGTTGGACATCGACCCTCCCGGGCAGGAGTCAGATGCTTACTGCGGCGCGTTTTCGCGACATTTTCACCGTTGCGAGACACAAAATGTGCCGCAGCTGTTACATGGAGATTTGAAAAAGTGTCAAAAAGAGTGTGAACGCAAGGTTTTTCAGACGTGCGGCGCATCTGCGGCATGACGGAATACTGCATATTTCGAACGTTCAAGGAGGAATAGGCAGGGTACGTTTATCGATAATCAGTGATGTTCTGCACCGATAAGGAGCAGGGTGAGCGCAACAGCAGCAGCTGATTCACTCCTCAACCGACGACGTCCAAGATGAACGCTTATGCCACCCTGGCCGGTGATAGTGTCCAGTTCCATCTCGGTGAGCCCACCTTCCGGGCCGATCACGAGTCCTATGTTCTGATGCCGCCTCATCCGCGCACTGCGAATGAAATCGGCCAGTCCTTCGTCGGCCCCGTTATCTGCCACCAGCAGAGTCGATTCTTTTTCACGCTCAAGGAAATCGTGCCACTGCAGCGGCTCTTCGACAGATGGGACCCATCCGCGGCAGCACTGTTTGGAGGTCTCACCGGTGATCCGGCGCAATCGATCCAGCTTCAGGCCATGTCGCTCGACCCTGTCGGTGATGAGCGGCACCATGCTCTGCATCCCGATCGCCGTACCCTGCTCCACTATCTGCTCCATGCGATTCGAACGGATGAGACCCTGGTAGAGGGTTACACTCCTCTCGGGTTCCCTCCACTGCGGCACTATCTCCAGGACCTCCAGCTGTGCCTGTCCGGGATCGGCATCTCGAAGCAGACATCGATATGCTTCTCCTGAACCGGTAATTGCCCAGACCTCATCCCCTGCCCGCATCCGGCGTACTCGCGCCAGATGATGGCTCTCGTCCGGTGAGAGCCTGACATCCTGGCCGACCTTCATCACGGTATCACGATCAGTCAGCAGTACGCAGGTGATCTCGCTCACTGCTTCACTCCTCTGATGATCACCCATCCATCACGGGCTGACACGATATCAGCGCTGAACGCCATCGAGCGCAGATCATCCACAACGGCGCTACCCTCCTCTTCCCTGAGTCCTGATGCCAGCAGAACACTTCCCGGGTCCATCACTTCGCTGACCGCCCTGCTCTCCATCCTGAAAAAGGTGTAGTAGACATTGGCAAGCACGATATCGAAGGCCGTTCGTGCCGGCAGCGCCGGAAATTTCGCCTGCACCACGAGGATACGGTCAGACATCTCGTTCATGTCGATGTTTGACCGCGCTGACTCCACTGCATCACGGTCATAATCGATTGCCACGACACCGTCGGCCCCGAGAGCGACAGCACCCATGGAGAGTATCCCGGACCCGCACCCGATATCGAGTATCGTGCCATGCTTCCCGGTGGTGATCGTTTTCTCGAGTTGCTCGAGTATGAGAGCCGTCGTCGGATGGAGTCCGGTCCCGAATGCCATGCCCGGCTGCAACAGGATGGGGATCCGGGAACCCGGATCCAGATCACGTTCCCATGGCGGGAGAATGAGGAGGCGGTTGCCGAGCTCGAGGGGCGGGAAGTGATAACGCCACTGCCCGGCCCAATCCACATCAGGTGTGAGTTCAGGCTCGCCGAGCGTGTAGGGCTCCACCTGCTGTCCGAGTTGCAGGAGGAAGGTTTCAAGCTTGAGACGGGAAGCTCCTGCCGATGCAGCCGGGAAGTAGATATCGAGGGACATCTGGCCTTGATCGTTGCCGTTGCCATCGATCGGTGTGTCGAGCACTTCGATCCCGGGCGATCCCCACTCGACTGCTTCGGCACTGACCCAGTCCACAAACGAGTTCGGCAACGTGAGACGGAGCCGCGCCCAACCTTCACTCATGTGAGCGTACGCTCCTCACGCTACTATCGCCTCTGCTTCCGGTATTTCTCCGCAGACCGATCATTCGGCAGAAAGTGCTCGTTCTCTTCCATCTCTTCAAGCAGTCGCTTCTCTGCTGATCCCAGTTTCTCCGGAATGTAAATAGCCAGTTCAACCAGCAGATCTCCTCTGCCGAAGCCGTTCAGGTGCGGCAGACCCTCTCCGCGCATCCGCAGGGTCTTTCCCGACTTGCTCTTTGCGGGGATCTTCAATCGCGCCGTTCCGTGGATGGTCGGCACATCCACCGTTCCTCCGAGCACCGCCCTGGAGAACGAGATCGGCCGGATGTGGAGGAGGTCATCACCCTCCCTGCTGAAATTGGAATGGGGCTTCTCTTCGATGAAAACGATCAAATCCCCTGCCGGTCCGCCGCGAAGTCCTGTATTGCCTTCATCCTGGAGGGTGATGTAGTTCCCGTTCGATACACCGGGTGGGACCTTGACAGCCAGGGTGGTCTGGGATCGAGCACGACCGGTCCCGCTGCAGGTCTTGCAGGGATCTGCGATGACCGTGCCTTCACCCCGACATGTGGGACAGGTTGTGACATTGACCATCTGTCCAAAGATCGATCGACTGACCTGCTGCACCTGACCGGCGCCTCCACAGGTCTGGCAGGTCACCGGATCCGAGCCCTCTCTGGCGCCACTCCCGCTGCACGAGTCACACGGTTCCCAACGCCGTATCCTGACTTTCTTGGTGACACCATCGGCGATCTCTTCGAGCGTCAACGGCAGTTTGACCTCCAGGTTGCCGCCTCTGTTCACCGTCCGGCGTCGCCGGCCGCCTCTCATCCCGCCGCTGAAGATGTCATCGAACCCACCGAATCCGCCGAAATCGCGCATGAAGGCCCGTAATGCCTCGGAGAGATCGAAGGTCTCGAATCCGAATCCACCCGCTCCCTGCCCCATGCCGGGAGCCTGGTGCCCGAACCGGTCGAACTGTGCTCTCTTCTGGTCGTCCTTGAGTACCTCATACGCTTCGGTAGCTTCCTTGAACTTCTCTTCCGCGTTGCTGTCGCCGGGGTTCTTGTCGGGATGGAATTCGATAGCAAGTTTCCGATACGCCTTCTTGATATCTTCGGTACCGGCTGTTTTCGCAACACCGAGCACTTCGTAATAATCACGCTTCGACATGGATCAGGCGCTCTCCTCATCCTCAGGGGTCTGACTGACGACCATCACCCGGGCAGGACGGATGACCCTGTCGTGCAGCCGGTACCCCGGCTCGACAACCGTTGCCACATGATCCGGCTCGATCTCATCATGCTGACAGACGCCGACCGCTTCATGCCAGTTTGGATCGAAGAGTTCCCCATCCGGTGCGATCCGCTCCACACCCACGTTGCCCAGCACCTCATGCATCTGCTGAAGGATCAGAAGGATCCCGTCGTGAAAGGCGTCGAAATCACGGGTTCCCTCACTGGAGGAAATGGCTCGCTCGAAAGAATCCACAACCGGGAGCAGATCGCGTATCAGAGACTCATGCGCGAATCGCAGCAGATCATGGGTCTCCCGCTGTCGCCTTTTCTTGTAGTTCTCGAACTCGGCAGAGACGCGCAGGAGTCTGTCCTGCAGTTCGGCTGTCTGCACCTCATCCGGTATACTCTCTTCACTATCAGTTTCACCCGTTTCCGGGGCGGCAACTGGTTCCTGTTCCTGCTCCTTCACAGACTCATCCCTTCCGATCAGGCGATTTCATCCGTCAGATCTTTCTCGGTCGATTCCTCTCCGAGCACTTCACTGACGATCCGCGCGGTGTAATCCACGATGCTGACAAGTTTCGAGTACTCCATGCGTGTCGGGCCCAACACCCCGAGACTTCCTGAGACTTCTCCTACGACATATGGTGAGGCGACGACACTGCAGAACTTGATCTCACCATCAGCATTCTCCTCCCCGATCGTGATGGTCAGGCCGCCCTCCTGCCTGTGCCCTCCAAGGACCCGGACGATGATCTCCTTCTCCTCGAGGGCTCCCATGAGAGATACCATGCGTTCCCTGTCAGCGAATTCGGGTTGGGAGAGGATGTTCGGAGTTCCCCAGTAGTGGATCCCTTCATCTTCCTGCGGAGAGGCGAAGATGTCATCGCTGCTGTTGACGATCAGTTTCAGGATTTTCGGGTCCTTCGCAACAGCGTCCCGCAACCGTTCCCGGACCGATTCCCTGATTATCTTGATAGGCAGACCGGAGAGCCGTTCATTCAGGATGCCGGAAGTCTCGTTGAGAGCCTCACTGTTGACCGTCGCTTCGAGTTCCAGCACGATCGTCCGGAGGAATCCCTTCTCGATAGTCAGAACTGCCAGGATCTTGCCAGCGCCCAGGCTGACCAGCTCGATCTTCTCGAACGTGCCCTGGTCGAGTCTCGGTTCGAAACTGACCGCGAGGAGACGGGTCAGCCCTCCCAGAGCACGAACGGTCTGGTCGAGGACCGTAGCGGCATCACGGATATGTCCCGAATGTTCTCCAACGACGGCGTCCCTGATGGTAGCGCGTTCCTTGCGGCTCAGCGGCTTCGGCGCCATCAGTTCATCGACGTAGATACGATATCCGAGACTGGTCGGAATCCTGCCGGCGCTGGTGTGGGGTTGAATCAGTAATCCGGCTTCCTCCAGGTCATTCATGGTATTCCGGATGGTGGCCGGAGAGAGATCGAGTCCGAACCTGCGCACAAGAGTCCGTGAACCGACCGGTGTGCAGTCGTGGATATACGACTGCACGATGAGGCTCAAGATCGTGTTTTCACGCTCTGTGAGGGTTCTGAAGGACATTCCTTGCCCTCTTCTTCCGTCATCCGACGGAGCAGGATGGATCGTTGACCGGGTAGACCAGGGTCAGTATTGGCACTCTCATATATCGAGTGCTAACATCAGAAGATACGAAGCATCCGCATCAGGGTCAACCTTGGTGCGCCGCTCCGTTTTTTGACCGCAGTGCCTTCACGAGCAGTACGATGAATGCCCCCCACAACCCTCCCACTACGATCACCATCGTGATAATGCTGTCGAGCGTCATCATGCCCCACCTTCCTGCAGAGCCGGAGCCTCTCCGACAGTTCTCACGCGCGCGGCCATCCAGTTATTGAGAGCCATGAGTACGATAATGGCGATCGTCCACTGAAAGAGGCACGTGCCGAGACTCTCGGAGGAGAACGGATTCCACCACTTGTCCACCCAGCCGAATGAGCGGATCGCCCACCAGACTATCAGGACGGTGAATTCGGCCGGAACAAGCACGCCGATCACACCATTGAACCAGCCTCCGAGATGTATCTCGTTACCGGGAAGATTGATAAGTTCACTGCGGACTCTACCCAGACCGTATTTGAGGGCAGCGAAGGCGAATATTCCACCACTCACCATCAGACCGAGTCCCCAGACCCAGTCCTGGTTGACAAAGAAACGGAGGCTCAACGCGCTCGGTACGCCACCGAGCAGCCCCGCCGTGAACACCACCTTGATGGCCTTCTGGCGATTCAGTCCGAAATCGATCAATATCCTGGTGGCCAGTTCAACCATGGCAATGAGACTGGATAGTGCGGCGGCGGACAGGGCCAGGAAGAAGACGGCGCTGAAGAACTGCCCGAATGGAAGCTTGCCGAACAGGATCGGGATCCAGACGAATGTGAGGCCGGTTGCGGCAGGGCCACTGAAAGTTGCCACATCGAACGCTTCCTGGAAGGTCGGGAATGAGGCAAAGACCGTCGGCAATACTGCCAGCGCCGCGAGCATGCTCATGCTGTTGTTCCCGAGTCCGACCACCAGGCAGTTTCTGACGGTATCTTCCCTTTCACGGGTGTAGACCGCATAGGTCAGCAGCAGTCCCCAGCCGGCTCCGGTCGACCAGGCCGACTGGGTCAGGCCTTCCAGCCAGATGCGGTAATCACCCAGACTGCTCCAGTCGATGTGGAACATGAACTGGAGGCCCTTCTCAGCGCCAGGCAGTGTCAGTGCCCTGACCGCGGCGACGACCAGCATGATGGCCAGTATCGGGATGAGGATGCGATTAGCCCGCTCGATTCCGCCGACCACACCACGCCAGACGATCCAGGCGCATGTTCCTATCGCGAGCGCGTGGAACGGCAGGGCCCAACCTGAGGTAGCGAACGACTCGAAAGCCTGCTGAGCCGCCACGGGATCTATCATGTTCCTGAGACCGCCGGTGAGCGCGGAGATGAAATAGCGGAGGCACCAGCCTGCCACAACCGAGTAATAGAACATGATCATGGTCGTCACGACGGCCACGAATCCCCCCATCCACGCGAACCGCTCACCGATCAATTCACTGAACGTTCCCACGAGCCCTTTGCGGGTCTTCTTTCCCATGCCCATTTCGAGGATCAACAGGGGAATCGACCAGATGAACAGGAAGATGAGCCAGGGGATGAGGAAGGCGCCTCCCTCATTGGTTGCGAATACCCGTGGGAACCTCCAGACATTGCCTGTTCCGACCGCCATACCGATGGCAGCAAGTATGAGCCCCCATCTGGAGGTAAACTGTTCCCGCTTCTCAGGCATACTTCACACCTTTCCGACTCAAAGGGTAATCAACAGAAGCCCGCCGGCTCCCACTGCCCAGCAGTACCAGGCGAACGGCAGAAGCCCCCTCTTCCTCAGGATCCCGATCAGAAGCGCGATCGCAGCGTAGCCGCTGACAGCGGCCACGACAAACCCTGCCAGGAGGCCCACCCACATACCGCTTGCCGGTTCGATCGAACCTCCCGCGATCTCGACGGCCTGTAACAGCGATGCTCCACCGATGGCAAGGACACTGAGGAGGAAGGAGAACTCCGCGGCATCCGCCTTGTCGATGCCACTCCACATGCCGATGGCTATGGTCGAACCTGATCGTGAGAGCCCTGGAAAAATGGCCAGCGCCTGCGCGAATCCCATCCACAGACCCCCCATGCCATTCGGTCTGCGGCTCTGCTGTGTCGACCACTTCGTCGAATAGAGGATCATACCGGTCAGAAGCAGTCCGACAAGGGCAGCTGAGGGTGATTCGAAGAGACGCTCTATCGTGTCGCGGAAGAGGAATCCAATGAACGCCGCGGGAATGGTTGCGATGACGAGCCAGATCATCCACGATCGCGCCTCAGGTCCCTCACCATCACGACGGAATCCCTCCCTCACCATCCAGGTGATCCTCTTCCTGAAGTAGAGAAGTACCGCCAGCAGAGTTCCGGCATGCAGGGTGATCTCCACCAGCAGTCCACCCTCGTTGATCCCCAGCAGAGCTTCTGTGATCACCAGGTGACCGCTCGATGATATGGGAAGGAATTCAGTCGCCCCCTGGACAAGACCGAGGAGCAGTGCTTCTCCGATGTTCAATCTGTCCCTGCTTTCATGCGGCCCTCTCCGTTAGCGCTCGTCAAGTCCGGCAATGATCCGCTCGACTCTCTCCACTCCCTTTACCCGTTCAAGGCTCTTGATGACTTTCTGCAGATGCTGGAGGTTTCGTATTTCGATGATGAACTGTCCGTCCGCGTTTCCGCCGTGGGCGCTCATGTTGGCTGCCTGGATATTGGTGTTGCTGGCTGAGATGGCGCGGCCTATATCAGCCAGAAGGTTCGCCCGATCACGACCCTCGATGGCAATACCGACCAGGAACGACTGATCTTTATCAGTATTCCACGATACTTCGATGATACGGTCCTCTTCGTGAAGCATCCCGAGGACATTCGCGCAGTCGCTTCTGTGTACGGTCACGCCTCTGCCGCGCGTGATGTACCCGATGATCCCATCCCCCGGGATCGGCTGACAACACCGCGCGAAATTGATCATCATGTTACCCTCACCCTGCACCGAAACACCCTTCACTGTACTGCGGGCGCGCTCTACAAGACGCTGGATGAAGCCCTCTCCCATTTCTTCCTGATCCTCGGCAGGAGGCGGGAAGAGTTTGTCCAGGATCTGCGATGAATTGAACGATCCCCTCCCTATAGCCTCATACAGGTTCGAGCGCGCGGCGAACCCGAACGACTGGGCGACATCAGTCAACTCCTCCCGACCGGGGATCTTGTTGTTCCCCTTCCTGATCTCACGTTCGAGCAGCTCCTGGCCGAGTTTGATCGACTGCTCCGACTGTTCCTCCCGCAGGTACCTCTTGATGGCACTTCTGGCCTTGGCGGTCTTCACGATCATCAGCCATGACTGATTCGGATGCTGCTTCTGGCTCGTGATTATCTCGACGGTATCACCGCTCTTCAGCTTCTTGTTCAGCGGAACGATCCTGCCGTTCACCTTCGCCCCCTGGCAACGCATTCCCACATCGGTATGGACAGCGAAAGCGAAATCGAGCGGCGTGGCGTCGATCGGAAGTCTCAGAAGATCTCCCCGCGGAGTAAGGATGAATACCTCGTTCTGAAAGAGCTCCAGTTTCAGGTGTTCCATGAATTCCTGGGCATCCGCACCATCGGTATGGAGATCGATAACCTCACGGACCCATTTGACATGCACGTCCCACGTACTCGCATTGTCCCCGGCCTTGCCCCGCTTGTACTTCCAGTGAGCGGCGACACCTTCTTCGGCGATCCTGTGCATCTCACGCGTACGGATCTGAATCTCGACCGGTTCACCGTTGGCACCGATTACCGTGCTATGAAGTCCTTGAAGCGTTCGGTAATGGGGACAAAAAGGCTGTGAACTATTCCAAGCGCGTGGTAGCACTCGGCATTCTCACCGGTGAGAATGCGCAGAGCCATGATATCGTAGACCTCATCGAGTTCGACATCCCTGCGCTGCATCTTGTTCCAGATGCTGTAATACGACTTCAGCCGCCACGAGATCTCAGCTCTGATACCGGCTTCCTTGAACTCCCTCTGGATCGATTTCCGCACCCCTCCCAGCGCTTTCATCTTCTTTCGCTTGTCACTCTCGAGGGTCGATGTCAGTTTCCCATACGCATCCGGAATGAGAACCGCGAAGGCCAGGTCCTCGAGCTCGGTTTTGATCCGGTTGATGCCGAATCGGTGCGCCAGGGGGACATAGATGTCCATGGTCTCCTGAGCGATCCGTTCCGATCGGCGACGGTTGAGATGTTCGAGCGTCCGCATGTTATGCAGGCGATCTGCCAGCTTGATGAGGATGACCCGCAGGTCACGGGCGGTCGAGATGAGCATCTTGCGGAAGTTTTCGGCCTGGGCTTCTTCCCGTGACTGGAATTCGAGCCCGGAGATCTTGGTGACGCTCTCGACCAGGAAGGTTACCGCGGGACCGAATTCTTCAGTGAGCTGCTCCTCGGTGACCTCTGTATCCTCGAGGATGTCGTGCAGGAGACCGGCCGCAACCGTTGTTGTGTCAAGTCTGAGGGATGCGAGTTCAAGGGCTACCGCCATCGGGTGTGTCAGATAGACCTCACCTGACTTGCGTTGCTGCTGGCGATGCGCCTGCTCGCTGAACCGGTAGGCATGGGCGATGTAATCAAGATCGAGCCGTCCGGATGCTTTCCGGACGTCCTGGAGCCATTCATTGAGGACCGGTGATTCGGTCGTCTCGGTCATGCACCATCACTCCGGGATTAAGGCCTGCTTTCGTTCCAATCCCTGATGTAGGCGATGATATCGCCCGTGTTGGTACCCGGCCCGAACAGCCTCCCGGTACCCTGTTCCATCAGAGCCTCAATATCCTCATCGGGAATGATACCACCCCCCGTAAGGAGCACTTCATCTGCGATCCCGTGTTCTCTCATGAGTTCGAGTACTGCCGGGAAGTGGGTCATATGCGCTCCCGAGAGAATGCTGAGCGCTATGACATCGACATCTTCCTGGACCGCGGCATTCACAACCATCTCGGGCGTCTGCCGCAGACCGGTGTAGATGACCTCCATCCCGGCATCGCGAAGCGCGGCCGCGACCACTTTCGCTCCTCGATCGTGCCCGTCCAGACCCGGTTTCGCGACCAGTATCCTGATCTTGTTCTCCACCATTACCTCTGCTCCTCGATTAGGCTCCTGTCAGAACATCGAAGGCTCACGGTAGGTCCCGAACACCTCCCGCATGACATCGACGATCTCACCAAGTGTGCAGTACGCTTTTGCCGCTTCTATCAGGAAGGGCATTACGTTCTCCGTCCCTGAACAGACGCGGCGCACTTCAGCCAGCGCTTCCTTCACTCCATCCTCATCACGACGTTCCCGAAGGGCTCTGAGACGAGTGACCTGACGCTCGTGCATCTCCTCGGTGATCTCGAGTATCGGGATCTCGATCTTCTCGTCCTCTTCGACGAATCGATTCACGCCCACGATCACGCGCTCGTCACTGTCGAATTCCTTCTGATAACGATACGCGGCCCGCGCGATCTCCTGCTGGAAGAAGCCTTTCTCAATCGCGGGAATGACGCCGCCCAGTTTCTCGATACGCTCGAAATACTCTTCGGCTTCCGATTCCATTTTATCGGTCAGTGATTCGATGAAATAGCTTCCCGCCAGAGGGTCGATCGTGTTCACAACGCCCGATTCATGTGCGATGATCTGCTGGGTACGGAGCGCGACCTTGGCGGCCTTGTCGCTCGGCAGAGCGAGGGTCTCATCCATGGAATTGGTATGGAGCGACTGAGTCCCGCCAAGCACTCCGGCGAGCGCCTGGATCGTGACCCGTACGATATTGTTCTCAGGCTGTTGAGCAGTGAGAGAACAACCCGCCGTCTGCGTATGGAACCGCATGAGGAGGCTGCGCGGGTTCTTCGCCCTGTACTTCTCTTTCATCCGCCTGGCGTAGATTCTCCGAGCTGCCCGGTATTTGGCTATCTCCTCGAAGAAGTCGTTGTGCGCATTGAAGAAGAACGAGAGCCGGGGAGCGAACTCATCGATGTCGAGACCCCGTTCCAGGGCGTCTTCGACATAGGCGAACCCGTCGGCCAGCGTGAAAGCCAACTCCTGTACCGCGGTCGAGCCCGCCTCGCGGATGTGATACCCGCTGATACTGATCGGGTGCCAGCGCGGCATGTCGTGTGCGCAGAACTCGACGGTATCGGTGATCAGTCTCATCGACGGGGCCGGAGGAAAGATGAATTCCTTCTGGGCTATATACTCTTTCAGGATATCGTTCTGGGTAGTACCAGAGAGCTTGTCGAGCGCTATACCCTGCTTCTCGGCCATTGCGGCATAGAATGCCAGCACGATCGCAGCCGGACCGTTGATGGTCATGCTGGTGCTTACCTGATCAAGGGTGATCCCGTCGAACAGGATCTCCATGTCCTCGAGACTACTGACAGCTACCCCGCAACGCCCTACCTCTCCAATACTGTCAGGCGCGTCGGAATCGTATCCGTAGAGGGTCGGAAGATCGAATGCGGTTGAGAGTCCGGTCTGGCCGTGTTCGAGAAGGTACTTGAATCGCTCATTGGTGTCCTCGGCGGTACCGAATCCGGCGAACATCCGCATCGTCCACATACGTCCGCGATACATGTTCTTGTAGACCCCACGGGTATAGGGGTACTCACCGGGGAAGCCCAGGTCGCGCAGATAATCGAATCCATCGAGCGATGTCGGCGTATAGAGTGGATCGATCTCTTCACTCGATGTGGTGATGAACCGCTCCCTGATCTCGGCGAGATCTTTTACCTCCTCGTGCCACCGCTCCTCGTCCTTCCGGATATCACTCTTCCCGCTCATCCCCTGCCCCTGTTCTTTGTTCACCATCTCTTCCACTCCATGTTCAATCGGTATCCATGTTCAGTGACTCCAGCATCCTGCTGGCAGACACAATTTCTTCCGCTGCCGAGAACGGATCTTTTCGTCCCGCCATGATCTCCTGCAGACTCTCATCGAGCTTGTCACTGTATCCACCCTCTTCCCACAAACCTGTAGCGAGAGCGTCCAGAACGATCTCCTTCACATAGGATACGATTCGATGTCGACGCCTTCGTTCACCCTCACCGCTGCTCACGAGCCATTGCCGGTGAGTATCGATCGCCTCAGCTAGTTCTTCGATCCCCTGACCCTGGCTGGCGATTGTTGTCAGAACCGGCGGACTCCACTCCTGTCCGGTCCGCAGGGCCAGGACCGATTCGATCTCGATCAGCAGACCATCTGCCCCGTCCCGATCGGCCTTGTTCACGACGAACACATCGCCGATCTCCATGAGCCCGGCCTTCATGGCCTGGATACCATCTCCCGATTCTGGAACGAGTACGACCACCACCGTGTCGGCCGCTTCGGCGATATCGAGCTCGATCTGCCCGACACCGACGGTTTCCACGATCACCCGCTCCGTGCCCGTTGCCTCAACGATCGAGATGACTTCGCGCGCGGCCCTGCCGAGCCCCCCCCGACTGCCCCGAGTGGCCATCGACCGGATGAAGACACCGGGATCGACCACGATCTCGTTCATCCTGATCCGGTCCCCCAGCAGAGCGCCCCCGCTGAAGGGGCTTGTCGGGTCAACACAGACGATGCCTACCCGTTCATCTGCATCCCGGTACCGTGAAGCAAGGGCATCCACCAGAGTGCTCTTCCCCGCGCCCGAAGGCCCGGTTATCCCACAGACAGAGCT
The DNA here is from genome assembly GCA_025774615.1 of bacterium. Classification (GTDB taxonomy): domain Bacteria; phylum Blakebacterota; class Blakebacteria; order Blakebacterales; family Blakebacteraceae; genus Blakebacterum. The sequence goes on along the minus strand of JALGVQ010000035.1, from coordinate 9,181 downwards.
GCTTCGTCCCGCCAGGTAGAGCCTCGCAAGGATCTCGACGCGCCCCGGCCTCAAATCCTCCACGATCGAGATGGCACGCGCCGTAGCGCGCCACTCTCCGTTGAGGACCCCCTCGATCAGGACATCATGGTTCGCGTGTTCATCCACCTGCGTTACCACTCCGGTTCAGTTCCCACAGCTTCATGTATTTAACGAAGACATACGTCCCTGACAACACAGCCAGTACCAGCCCGGCGAGACCATCAATGAATCCCCCCTTGAACAGATACATACGAAGAAAGGTCCATGGGGGTCTGATGAGAATGTCACCGGGATTCATCCGCCGCCCGGCTTCGTGCATCTCTCTGGCCGCCAGCGTGGTGTACCTGTTGAACTTTACAAGGTAATGATTCAGCGTGCGGTCGGTATAGTGCAGGAGTTCGCCATCGAGGACCTCAGCTTCCCCCCTGATCGATACACCTTCATGCACCCGTCGATCCTCCATCGACCAGCTGTCACTACGGAAGAGCCGCAATACGCTGTCTCTGCCCCACCCGCCACCTCTCATCCATCTACCGAGAAAATTGGCTCGTCGACTGACCTGATAGCCGGCAGGAGAGTCTTCGCCCGAACGCTCAACAGCCCTGCCGACAGATTCCCATAATTCAGGTGTCACTCTCTCATCGCAGTCGAGCCAGAATATCCACTCCCGCGTGGCGGAGCTGAATATCCTGATACGTGTCTTTCCGAACCCCTCCCAGGTGAACTCCATGACCGTAGCGCCGGCAGCGGCCGCAAGCTCTCTCGTGGCATCGAGGGAACCGGTATCGGCAACGATGATCTCCCCCGCTCCGTTGACGCTATCGATGCAGTAGCCGATCTCTTCAGCGGCATCCCGGGCCATGATCATCACACAGATATTTTCGTGGGCGTTCGACATATCATTCCGCATTCCCGGCAGGTCCATCAGAGATCATCTGCAATCGGGACTCGAACCGCTTCACCGCCCGGGCATGATCGAATACCGACACGACCCTGTCCCTGGCCTCGCTGGTGAGCCGTGACCGCAGTCCGCTGCTCATGATCAGACGGGTGATTGCCCCTGCCATCGCTTCAGCATCACCGGCATCAACCAGCAGCCCGCTTCTGCCATCCACGATAACTTCCGGAAGAGTTCCTGTCTTTGCGGCGACAACGGGCACACCGCTGACCATGTATTCGAACGCTACTCTGCAGATAGCCTCGCTGGCCCGTGAGTGTACCACTCCTATATCCGCGCTCCTTACGAGTTCTCTTCCATCCGCAAGACGCTCTTCGAAGAGGGTCCAGCGCCCTTCCAGTACAGGATACCGGGCAGCGATACCACGGATGTGGCCGCCATCGAGCTCGGCGGGATATCCTGCCACGAGGAAATGAATATTCTCATCCCGGAGCCCTCTGGCAACAAGGTCGGCCGACGCGAAAAAGGTGTCATGATCCTTCTGTGGCGCGAACCGGGCAATGGAAGTCACCACGAGGGTGTCACTCTCCGCCCCGCATGCATCCCGTATCCTCGCGCCATCCGGACCATCCTGCCAGGACGCGGATTCGAATCCCGGTGGTATCCTGAACAGTGATCCGGGTTGTGGCCTGAGTCGTGCAACATGCGCTCTCCGCTGTGATTCGCTGGCGACTATGAATGCAGTCGTCCGAAACCGGGAGATCCATCGCGCAGCAGGGTGCGACGCGGGGGGGCGGGGATCATGGGCACGGAGTCGAACAAGGGGTGGCACATCTGCCTTTCCTGTACCGGCCGAGAGCAGTCCCCACCACGTATGATCTGAGCCGTTGTGCGCGATAACGACATCAGGATTGATCTCATTCCTGAGTGCTTTCAGTCGTTTCAGGACACCCCTGGCTGACATGATCGGTACGCGGCGAAGGTCGGGCCCCTCATGGAGAATGAAACCCTCTTCCCTGGCAGCGCTGGCTGTGCGTCCTTCAGGAACGAGGAAATGGATCTCGTGTCCTGCCGTCCTGAGACCCCGCATCATCTCGATCGCGTACCATGAACCGGCACTCCATCCGTGGAGGGTGGTACTGTTGAGTATCCTCAATCCCGGCCCCCCTCACCGCTCTTCTCCTCATGACCATCATCCGCTTCATGGAACCGTTGCGATACCAGCTGGGCAAACGCCGTCAGGACTTCTTCCTCTCCATCGACCGGAGAAACTCTGACGATCCGGTGCTGTCCGCCGACCGGCCCGTACCTTTTCCATCGGTCCTCGAGGAAGATCGCTACCGTGGGAACATCGAATGCCACTGCTGCGTGCATGGGTCCGGTATCGGGGCAGATGAAGAAATCGCAGACAGAGACGAAGCCGAGCATCTCGCGGAGATCGAAATCATCGAACAGTGTGACCGAGTCCCCGAAGCGATCACGCAGCGGGGAAGCTTCCTCCTCCTCACCGGGGCCGCAGAGCACTGCGATCGAGATATCGTACAGTTCGAGGATCTTCCCGATCAGGGACTCATACCGCTCGACTGCCCACTTCTTAGACCCGCGCCCACCGATATGGATACCGAGCAGCACCCCCTCATCACCAGTGCACTCCCTCCTCTTCTGCAGGGCGTCTTCCTTTTCTGCCTGACTGAGATGGAGGCGAATCGGTGTCTCGGGGAGTTCTTCAACAAAGGGCCTGAGCAGATTCAGGAGGATGTCTGATTCATGGTGTTCCGCCCTGAGCGGTTCCACCATCAGGTTGCAGAACGTGGCGGCGTTCTCCCGATCGTAGGCCACCCTGACCGGCGCTCCGGAGAAATACGTCAGCGATGCGCCCGTGAGGCTGAAGGAATGCATATGGCTGCAGTCGATCGCGATGTCATAGGCTGCCTTTCGCAGCTGGGAGATGAATCTGAAGAAGAGGAACGGATTCCCGAGTATGCGGCGCTTCTCCAGTATCCAGAGCCGATCGATCTCGGGCTCCTCCTGATATACCTGCGCATATCTCGGACCGATCAATACGGCGGTCTCGGCCTCAGGCCAGATTTGCCGTACTCCCTGCAGAAGCGGTTTCATGAGGATCAGGTTGCCGATCCGGTCGTCGTGCCTGACGAGCAGTATCCGCTCGGGAGGGCACTCTGCCCACGACCAGACCTCTCCGGCCCGTGGTCTGATCAATCGGCTGACGACCGCCGTCAGGAACCTCCGGCCGGCCAGTTCCAGTGAGTTGGCCATCAGGTCTGGAACTGCAGTGTATAGAGGCGCCGGTAAAGACCCTCCTCATCAGTCATCAGTTCCTCGTGGGTGCCCTGCTGGGTGATCCGTCCTTCATCGAGGACCACGATCAGATCGGCCTTCTGGACCGTAGAAAGCCGGTGCGCTATCACCAGTGTGGTCCGTTCCCTCATCAGGTGCTCGATGGCTTCCTGGACCAGCATCTCGCTTTCGGTGTCCAGACTGGAAGTGGCTTCATCAAGGATCAGTATCGGCGGATTCTTCATGATCGCCCGCGCGATAGCCAGACGCTGCCTCTGGCCACCCGAAAGCCTGACTCCCCGATCGCCCACCAACGTCTCGTAACCCTCCGGCAGACTCTCCACAAACGTATGTGCGTTTGCGGCCCGGGCTGCCTTCTGCACTGCCTCTATCGCGAAATCATCCAGACCGTAGGCGATATTGCGCGCCACGCTCTCGTTGAAAAGGATCGTGTCCTGGGTGACCACACCGATGAGACGCCGGATCGAACTGATCGTATAGTGCCTGATATCAACACCATCTATCTCGACCGCCCCGTCAACAGGATCGTAGAACCGCGGCAGCATGTCTGCCAGGGTACTCTTGCCTGCCCCACTCGGTCCGACAAGGGCGACGATCTCACCTTTTCGAAGAGAAAGATCGATACCGGAAAGAACCGTGCTGCCCGGTACATACTCGAACGAGAGATTCCGGAAGGCCACCGTGCCGCTGAATTCCGTGATCGGACGAGCATCGGGTGCATCGACGATAACAGGCGGTGTATCGATGATATCGAATACCCGTTCAGCCGCGGCCAGTCCCTGCTGGAGCTTGCCGTACGCCTTTCCGATCTCCCGTATGGGATGGAACATGCTGAAGATCACGAGAAGGAACGTGATGAATTCATCCGGAGTGAGTGAGGTTGTCCCTCCGAGGATGCTGATGCCCCCGAGGTAGAGGATCCCGATCCCCACGATCGTGGCGGCTACCTCACTCGAAGGAGCTGCCATTTTCCCGATACGCGCCAGGCGCAGCGCTTTGCGGTAATATGCTCCAGCGGCAGCGGCAAACCGTCTGGTTTCGAACTCCTCCATATCGAAGGCCTTAACCACCCGGATACCACCAAGAGTCTCACTGAGGATCGCGGTGATGTTGCCCATTTCAGTCTGCAGACGGCCGGTTCGCCGGAAAAGGCTCCGGCCTATCCGGGTAATGATCCAGAAGGAGATGGGCAGGATGAGCAGGGAGATGAGTGTGAGCTGCAGGTTGATCACAACCGCCATACCCAGGAAGACCAGTACCGACAGAGGATGTTTGACGAATTCGACCAGAACTGCTGCGGCTGAACGATTCACCATGGTCACATCACTCGTCACGCGGGCCAGCAGTACACCCGTTCTGTTCAGCTCGAAGAAGCCGAGTGAAAGGCGGCTCATCTTATCGAAGAGATCGACGCGCAGATCCTTGATCAGACCGTTCTCGGCCACCGCCATCAGGTAACCCTGCAGATAGGCGAACATGTTCTTCAGCACAACCACAAGCAGGTAGACAAGACAGAGGCGGATCAGGGTGTCGCGTGGGTCGGGTCGGGTAATGAGTGCCCTCGTCGCATCCTTCATGCGCACCTTGACGCGTTCCAGGCCGGTGAGTGTCGCCTGCGGTTCTTCCTCGCCAGGTGAGAACTCTCCCCCTGATTCCACTGTTGAGGGAGCGACCGAGGTAAACGATGAGATGGTGTCTGTATTGAAGAGGGTCTCCAGTGTAGGCATGAGCATCCACACCATGAGCCCGGAGAAAAGGGTAAAGAAGACCGTGCATATGATAGAGCCGGCAAGAGGAGCCCGGTATGGGCGTAGATAACTCAGAACACGCCGGAAACTGCGCACAGGGTCTCCTTTCAGGGAAAGTGCCCCTAATGCTCCCGGCTCAGGATGAACTCCATGATCTCTTCGATCGCGTCGCGTCCCTCAGAGGCCGGGAGCAGCTCGAGATTCTGTTGCGCTTCATCGATGAAACGTCGGGCGACTTCCATGGTGTACTCAATGCCACCGTATCTGTGTACGAACTCGAGGATCTCCGGCCAGCTGGAGTCCACATCGGGATCCTCGATCAACATCGTCAGCCGTTCCCGCTCAGCTCCCTCTGCGATCCGTTGAGCGTATATGATCGGGAGCGTTATCTTGCCCTCCTTCAGATCATGTCCGCCAGTGGGCTTGCCGGTGACATCACTGACACCATTGTAATCAAGCATATCATCAGTCAGCTGGAATGCGGTACCGATAGATTCTCCAAGATTCCTGTACCGTTCAGCCGAGGTATCATCGGCGCCGCACAGCACACCCGCGATCTCAGTGGTAGCTCCGAAGAGGCTCGATGTTTTTCCCCGGATGATCTGGAAATACAGCTCTTCGGTGATGTGGCGATTGTGACGAGCGTCGACCTGCAGCAGTTCACCCTGGCTCATCCGGTCGAGCGCGACCGCGAAGATGGGCGTCAGCCGTGGATTCCCGATTTCGAGAAGTGAGTTGAGGGCCCTCGCGAATATGAAATCCCCCATCAGGACACTGGAATTCTCTCCCCAGACCGCGTTGAGGGTTTCAAGGCCCCGCCGAAGATCGGAGTCATCGATGACATCATCGTGAACGAGGGTGGCCGTATGGAGGAGTTCGATCGCGACAGCGGCCTTGATGGCTGAAGTTCCGCACGCGTTATGAGCCCGGCAGATGAGCAGGAGGAGCGTCGGGCGAATACGCTTCCCTTTCATCAGGTTCAGATGCGCCGACATCATCTTCACGATCGGCACTTCGCTCGCGAGAGATTTCTCAAGGTGGATATCCAGCTCCTGGAGACCCTCCTGGAGGTTGTCCATCAGTTGTTTCGTATGTGGCTTTCCGGTGGACATGATACCTCGCAGATCACTGAACGCACTTTATCGAGAGAACGACGGAATCTAGCCGCGCAAACGCACCGATGTCAACCCATAGCACCGTTCTCAGCCGGTCTCCGGTGCGGTCTCCTCATCCTCATTATCCGGTTCACGACGCCTCTTGCCCACCCAGGCAACGAAGATGCTCACCTCGTACAGGATGATCAGCGGAACCATGGCCATGACCATCGTGAGAGGATCCTGTGGTGTGATCAGCGCTGAGAGCAGTGCGATCACGAAGATGGCATACGCCCTGATCTTCCTCAGCAGTTTCGGGGTGATGAGCCCGAGTCGGGCAAGAATGAAAGAGATCACCGGAAGTTCGAAGATTACACCGAAAACGAGGATCATCCGAAGAACAAAGCTTATGTATTCCTTGATCTCTATCTGTGGTACCGCCATATCGGCACCGAATGTCAGGAAGAAGTGCAGCGCGTAGGGGATGATGATGAAGTAGGCCATGCAGGCGCCGGCAGAGAAACAGAGAACGGTCACAGCCAGCAGGATAGGCATCAGGCGTCGTTCGTGCTGGAAGAGTCCTGGTATGACGAATCGCCATACCTCCCACGCGACGTATGGAAGCGCGAGGATAAACGCTCCCCAGAGACTGATGTTCATCATTGCGAGAAGATTGCCGGCCGGTTTGAGGAATATCAGTTCCATACCGGGAAACTGTGAGTCGAGCGGGATTGAACACGACCACAGCAAGAACGATGAGAGCTACCCCTGAGCGGATCAGTACCCAGCGGAGTTCCTCAAGGTGCTCGAGGAAGCCCATCTCCTTCGGGTTGTGTTCTGCTCCTGATCCCTTGCTCAACACATTTCTCTCCCGTCAACGGTGGCCTCACTCAGAACTGCCAGCCGCGCGATCATGCCCTGGATCAGAGTCTCCTTCCGGGCGGCGCTGCTCTTGAGTGCCAGATCGCACGTTTTCAACGTCTCGATCATCCGGGGATACGCTCCCTCAGGAACACGTTCGGCCGCGGCGATATTCGCATCGGCAAAATACCTGTTCAGGCCGACCTCTTCGATAATATTTCCACGACTTGACCCTCTGCCCAGGTGGATTCTGATTCGCCAGGCATCCAGCACGACCTGCGCTGTGATCGATACCAGGTGGACGGGATTCTCGCCATCTCCCAGAAGCCTTTCTGCCAGCACCTGCGCGCCGGCAGCGTCACCCTCGAGAAGTTTTCTCGGAAGGTCCCAGACAGATTCTCCCCGGCGACGTCCTACCACTTCCTCGACCGCGCTTACGCCTACTGGCGCTCCGGTTCCCAGGAAAAGCTCCAGTTTCGTCAGTTCTCCATCGAGCGCCCTCAGATCTTCACCGATAAGATCCACCAGCAGGGCAGCCGCCTCCCTCTCTATTCTTATACCCCTCTCCGCGGCGCGCTTCGATACCCATTTGTCCATATTCCAGCGCTTCGGAGCGTTGAACTCCACGATCTGGCCATTCGCTGAATCAGCGAGTTTTTTTATGGTCTTGAATGGACGCTTCCGGCGATCGAGACCGGAAGCGACCAGCGCGAGGGTTGTCATCGCATCGACCGATCCGGCCTGTCGGATCGCCATCTCGACGATCTCTTCCTGCTCCGGATCAGAGAACCCCTTCAACTCCCGCACAATGACGATCCTCCTCCCGTCGCCCATGGGAGGGCTGAGAACCGATTCTTCTATCTGGATCGGAGAGGATTCACCGGGACTGTGCTGGTCGAGATTGAAAGCGATCAGTTCATCAGGTACAGCTGTTTCGATGAGGCTGCGCACCTTGGCCTGAATGCGCACATCGTCCTCACCGATAAATGCGTACACCGTCTTGAGCATGGGCGGCAAACTAGCCGAGGTACGGTCCAGTGTCAACGGAGGCCCATCCCGGTTCACAACTCAGTCAATGCCAAGCCATCCGGAGTAGAGCTCCGGACGACGATCGGGCAGGAAGAGCCGATGCGCATGCGATGACTCGACAGCTTTCAGATCGAGTTCGGCATGAAGGACATGGTCTTCCCCCGCCGGGGAGCGGGCCACTACCACTCCATCGGGGGCACAGATGAAGGATTCTCCGGCGAACTCCAGGTTATCCTCGATCCCGACACGGTTGCAGAGTGCCGTAAAGAAACCGTTCTGAAAAGCCGCCACCTGCATCTCGGCTTCATAGAGTCCTTCCGGCCATTCGCCTGCAGCTCCTGCCTGGGGCACAACCACAACTTCAGCGCCTCCAAGAGCCAGAGCCCGCAGGTACTCCGGGAAATGTCGATCGTAGCAGATGGCGACTCCGATCGTACCGACCCTGGTGTTATAGACGGGTGCCTCGGTGTCACCCGGCGTGTAGTAATCCTGTTCATAGAAGTGCTCATACTGGGTGATATGGATCATCCTTGTCACACCGAGCAGGGACCCGTCAGCGTCGATCACGGGTGAAGAGTCAAAACAGCGATCTCCATCACGCTCGAACAGATTGAGAACCACAACGACCCCCAATTCCCGCGCCAGGTCGGAAAAAGCATCTGTCATCGGTCCCGGGATCGTTTCGGCTCGATCAACCACTGCCCCTTCCGCCCTGTATTGCGGGTAGAAACGCTCAAAGGCCAGTTCCGCGAAGCAGACAATCTCCGCTCCCGCTTCAGCCGCCTTGCGCAGGGTCAGAAGCCCACGATCCATGTTCTCCATCCGGTCATGCCCGGCGTACTGCTGGACAAGTGCTATTTTCATCCTGCTGATCTCCTCTTGAGTCGGGGACTCCTCCCGAAAGGGTCCTCTGGACCCTCTGGACATCAGGGTCAACAATACGCAGATTTACCGATCCCTGCCGCATCCAATACGATGCCTGTCCGCCCAATGCAGGAGAAAACATGGAAACGCCTCAGCAGAATGATTGTGCGACGGAACATGCTCTGGCCCCGAAAGGCCTGGTAGAGCACCATCTCGAGAAGCCTGAGAGTGATTGGACCATCGATGATCTGATCGGTCTCGTTTCTGATTGCAACATCCAACTTATCAGCCTCATGCACATCGGTGGTGATGGATGGCTGAAGACACTCGATTTCGTCCCCGGCTCG
>JALGVQ010000215.1 GCA_025774615.1 bacterium | reverse complement strand
CAGGAAGAGATCCTCGACAATCCGCACTGTCACCGGATCCTCATGGGAGAGTTGATGGGAGCACTCAGGGGCAGGATCGAAGGAGGGATGGTCTCCCGGGCTCTTGCTACTGCTCTGGCTCAGCTATGATCACCAGCGCGGACATGACCTCACGCTGATACGTCCCCCCCGTCGGTCGATTGAGCAGTACACCGTTGACGACAATGGTCGAACTCCCCCCGCCGTCGAGATTGATCGCCTCTTCACAATCGAGATCCCGCATCAGAGTGGCCAGCTCCACAAGATCCACGCCCCGGCTGGCGGCCTGACGGCCATCCACGACCAGGATGATGAGGGCTCCCGAACCGGTATATCCCACCGCGGTCCGCGGATGAACCCGCGGGATGGTGGAGCCGAAGAAAACCTCTTCATCGGCGGTGATGTCGATCCGTCCCCGTGAGAGGAGCGACGGTCCGGCAGCCAGGGCATCCCGCACCTCCCAGAGCCTCGCAGCGAGGAAATCGAGGGGTTGAGCCGGTTCCCCATCGACGTTACGGGGAGGACGTCCCCACTCGAAGAGGGAGGCGTTCCGGCTGGCCGCCCAGGCAATATCGTATCGCCCGTCCGGAGTTATCCCGAAAGCTGCCCGGGCTATCGGGTAGCGTGTTTCCTGCCTGATGATCGACTCGAAAGAGGGTTCTACCGCCGTTCCTTCAATATAGAGAAGACCGACATGGCGGGCGGGGTCCTGGTCCATCCGGAAATATCCGCCGTTGACCGCCACAACGGCGCCGGTCCGACCGGCGAATTCAGCGACGTTCTCCTTCTGATCGGTATCGTCTGATACGGTCACCCGGGCGGTGAGGCCCACGCCGGGCTCAACCCGCACATACCACGCCTTGAGAGGGATATCATCGTTGTGCCCCTCAAACACACTGATCCCGTCAGGCAGGTCATCCAGAAGAGAAGCAATCGGTTCCCATTCCACCGTGATCCCCGGTGAGGCGCGGTCCCCCGCACAGGAGAGGAGGATCACAAATGAGACCAGGAGCGGGATCAGGCGAAAGGTTCGGAGAGAGGTCCGGAGTGAGGTCCGCAGGTTTCTGTGGCTGGCGCGAGTCATGACGGCATCATTGTAACGGCAATCCCGACGCGAGAACAGGCGCCGAATCATCATCGTTGAGGAAATCGTGCAGCGGCCTGACCGGGAGGCGGCGGAGGCAGCCGCTTATATGAATGAACCGAATGGGTGATTATCAAGAAAAATACGACACTCCAGGTCGGTCCTGATTGTAGACATTTTCTACATGGGTGTCGTGATATTCGTCAATATTTTTAAATACCCTTGGTGTATTATACGCCACCGCAATAGTTACAATTCTTGTAATTGCCTGTCACGCAACAGATTATCCGATATTTCCGTAATGTGTCCTGGGTAGGCCCAAATTGGCCCGATGTTTGCGTATATCTCCCTGTGAACAGAACGATCAAACTCTGCACAACAGGGAGTGATTATCATGACCGCAATCCTGGTCGTGGCCAGTTTCCTCTTCATAGCCACGCTGCGCTGGTTCCTGCAAGCCAAGCAGGTACGATTCGCGGAAGCGGCACGCGCACTCGGAGGCATCGCCCTCGGGATGGAGATCCGTCCCGGACAGCCCCCTCCCGGATTCCTCTTCCACCGGGGACACACCTGGGTTCATCTCCATGAGAGCGGACTCGCCACCATCGGTGTGACCGAACTCGCGTCCAATTTCGCCGGAAATCTCTCCAGAGTGGAGATTCCAAGAGATGGAGTCCGCCTGAGGAAGGGTGATTCCGCCTGGACTCTGGTTTCCGAAAAGCATCGGCAACTCGAGCAGTCGATGCCGATCGACGGCAAGGTGATCGCCGTCAATAACCAGCTCCTCGAAAATCCCGACCTGGCTCAGAGCTCTCCGTATGAGAACGGCTGGATCCTGCGGGTCCGTCCGAAGAAGCAGCCGGTCCTGAACACCGACTTCCTTGCCGATTCCGCGATAAAAGCGTGGTTCGACAACGCCCGGGATACCATCGCCTCCCGGCTGAGTCCGGCCATGGGAACAGTGGCTCAGGATGGTGGAGAGTGGCTCACCGCCTTCGGTGACCACCTGGATGATGAAGAGTGGGAGAATCTCAAGCGGGAGCTCTTCCCTCTCTGAGAACCGGTCATCATCTGAGTCACATCAGAATCAAATCAGAATCAAATCAGAATCATTGATACACACCCGGCACAGACATCGTGAGGGGAATGGGAACATGAAACAGAAGGACAACACGGAGAAGAACGGTTTCGGGCGGCGATCCTTCTTCAAACTCGTTGGTGCCGCCGGTATCGCAACCGTACCGGTCGGAACCGCCGCGGCTTCCGAAGAAGCAGAGTCGGCAGACCCGCTCGGCATACTGATCGACACGACCCGGTGTCTGGGATGCCGGACCTGTGAGTTCATGTGCTCAGAATCGAACGGTCTCCCCGATCCTGATCCCGACTGGGGCGTACTCGACGAGCCAAGAACAACCTCCGACTGCCAGCTGACGGTGGTCAACAAATACGAGACCGAGAAGGGACCGGTCTTCATCAAACGGCAATGCATGCACTGCAATCAGCCTGCCTGTGCGTCGGCCTGTCTCACCAAGGCGCTGCACAAGTCGGAGGATGGACCGGTTGTCTGGCGCGAGAGCAAGTGCATGGGATGCCGGTACTGCATGATCTCCTGTCCATTCGATATCCCGAAGTTTGAATACGACAGCCCCGTTCCGAAGATCCAGAAGTGCACCCTCTGCGCGGAACGCCGGGAGGAGGGGAAACTACCCGCCTGCGTGGAGAACTGCCCCGGTGACGCGCTCCTCTTCGGCCGGAGATCGGATCTCCTCAGAGAAGCGAATATGCGTATCTACAACAATCCGGACGACTACAACCACGAGATCTACGGCGAGCACACCGTCGGCGGCACGTCGATGCTCTATCTCGCATCGGTCCCGTTCGATCAGCTCGGGCTGCGGACCGATCTCGGCACTACCCCCTACCCGGAACTGACAAAAGGGTTCCTCTACAGTGTCCCGGTTGTCCTGACTCTGATACCGGCATTTCTGGCGGCCGTGAGTGCTGCGACAAAGAGTGGAACCGACAGTGACGGGAAGGGAGCTCACGATGCCCGCAATTGAATTAAAGGCTGCGACCATGAAGAGTGCGACCATCATGAGTGAGGTACGTCGGTTCGCGCGCTTCCTCCTCTCTGAGATGAAACCGAAGGGGAAGATACTGACCCCCTTCAATGTGATCTCGGGAGCGATCATCCTGCTCAGCGCTGTCCTGCTCATCATCCGGTTCACGAAGGGACTCGGATCGGTCACCAATCTCACCCAGGAGTTTCCCTGGGGTATCTGGAAGGGATTCAATGTCGTCACCGGCGTCGCGTTCGCCGGAGGAGCGTATGTCGTCACGTTCCTGGTCTACGTCCTGCGGCAGGACCAGTACCACTCGATCGTACGGGTCACGGTCCTGAACGGTCTGCTGGCATATATGTTCTACGCTGGGGCTCTCCTGCTCGAGCTGGGGCGACCGTGGAACATCATCAACCCGGTCATCGGGAACTCGTTCGGTGTGAGTTCGGTTCTCTTTCTCATCGCCTGGCACTTCATGCTCTACATGATCGCCCAGTTCATTGAGTTCTCACCGACGATCTCAGAGTGGCTCGGCTGGAAACGCGCCAGGAAGATCCTCCACAGGCTTACCCTCGGCGCGGTGATATTCGGGATCTCTCTTTCGATGCTTCATCAGTCCGGACTCGGGGCCCTCTTCCTGATGGCGAAATCGAAGATCCATCCCCTCTGGTATTCCGAGTTCATCCCCATCCTCTTCTTCGTCTCCAGCATCTTTGCCGGTCTGTCGATGGTGATCTTCGAGGGAAGCATCAGCCAGAAAATCTTCCGCTCCCGACTCAGCCTGGAACATCAGACATCTCAACCGGCGATACTGCTCGGTCTCGGCAAGATCTGCGCGGGCACGATGTACGTGTATCTCTTCCTCAAGGTACTGGTCTTCATACACGGACATCACGCTGAGCATCTCTTCACGCCGATGGGACTCTGGTACCTGGTCGAGGTCATCGGGTTCGTAGCCATCCCCTGCGTCCTCTTCACCATCGCCGTGCGCCGCAGGCTCTTTCCGATGATCCGGATCGCCTCGATCCTCACCCTGCTCGGCATCGTTCTTAACCGACTGAACGTATCGATCATCGCCTACAACTGGAACGCGGCTGTCAGGTATGTGCCATCATGGATGGAAGTGGTTGTGGCCATCTCCGTCATCCTTACCCAGATCTGGGTGTTCCGCTGGGTGATCAACCGCATGCCTGTACTGAACGACCCTCCTGCCTGGGTAAACGAAACCGAACATGCCCGGCAGGAGTATGCCCCTGCCGTACAGGAACCACTGACGACGGAGGCCACAGGAACCACTGACGACGGAGGCCTGACCGTGCCGATCGACATCTTTGCAACCAAAGGTACCGAGTACCTGCTGATCATCTTCTTCCTGGTATCCCTGATGGCGTTCTGGAGATTGCTCAATACTCCCGCGCGCTCAGTGATCACTTCTCAGGTCGCGCCGGCAACACCGACAGCAGCGGCGGCACCGACCCGTGCTCCGGGCAGGTGGTTCAGTATGGCCGGCCAGCGGTATTACCATCCGGGGCACAGCTGGCTCCTTCCAGAATCGGATGACATCGTCACCATCGGTATCGACGACTTCGCCCAGCAACTGATCGGTGAGGCAGGAACGCTGCACCTCCCCGAGCCGGGCACCCGTCTGCAGCAGGGCGAGCAGGGCTGGAGCCTGGGAGTCGGTAAGGAGAAGATCGCATTCCTTTCCCCGGTCGAAGGTGAAGTGATCGCCAGGAATGAACAGGCACTCTCGGATCCCGCGCTCGTCAACCGTGACCCCTACGGGGAGGGCTGGCTGCTGCAGGTCAGGACTCCGAAGCTGAAGCCAATCTCATGGGCCTGCTCTTCGGACAGCTGGCTGACAGGTGGATGGAGATGACCGAGGGCTGTCTGCGCCACAGAGTCTCCGGAGACCTGGGACTCGTACTCCAGGACGGGGGAACCCCGGTATCGGGGATCGCCCGGAATCTGCATGAAGGTGAAGACGACTGGCATTACATGGTAAGAGAATTCCTCCTGACCGGCTGAAACCCGGAGAAGGACCGGAGTAGAACCATGGAATCTGAACCGACCCACACAGACGATTCACGGCTTCTACCGGAAGGGGCTGTTCCCTGCATCTGGATGACCGCGGGCCTCATCTCATGGAAACTGTGCGACCGGGATCTCGAGTGTTATGCCTGCCCCCTCGACGCGGCACTGCAATGCAGAAGCCGGAGGATGGACAGATCCCGCTTCAAGGAGAGTGAACCTGCACCGTGGGAATTTCCTGATGACCGTCGCTATCACCCTTCCCACAGCTGGATCCAGCATCTGGATGATGGCCGCACACGTTTCGGCGTGGATGTATTCGCTGGCCGACTGCTGGCCCGGGCTTCTTCTGTGATCCTGCCTCCTGTGCGAAGCCATGTGCATCGCGACAAGGCAGCCTGCTGGATCGTGGAAGACTCTGAACTGGTACCGATCCAGTCCCCGGTGACCGGGATCGTCGAGGAGATCAACGCCACGCTCCAGTGCGATCCTACTCTCATCGGCTCGCATCCCTACAGTACTGGATGGCTCTTCGAGACCTCTGGTGAAGATTCGCTGGAGGCCGGGACAGAGCTGATCGGAGCTAGTGAAATGCAGGAACAAAGCGCCGAACAGCTGAATGAGCTTCGCGAATACGTTCTGCAGGAGACATCAGACCATGCTGACATCGGACTCACGCTGGCCGACGGAGGGGAACCGATCATCGACCTGCATCGGATCCTTCCCACTGACAGATATCTTGATCTGATCCTGCGATACCTCGGTTGAGATTCCGCTCCACCCGCTTTCTTATGGCAGTGCATCTGTAGCTGGGTCATTATGCCCTGTACGGGGTCATCATGCCCTCTACGGGGAATGCGTTCCCTGACAAGGAGCGGTGCATGGCACAGGAACCATCGACATCAACATCGGAACAGAAGGGTTTTTACACCCGATTCCCTCTCAGCCTCCGTCTCTTCACCCTGATTTTCACGGTTTCAACGATCGGGGTGGTCACCTACTCCTATTTCAGCATCAGGAGCATGCACCGGAACTGCGAGCAGAACGTGATCATGGCCGCCGAACGTCTCAGCGAGACGATTCAGCGCTCGACGCATTATGCCATGCTGCTCAACCGGAAAGATGATGTCCACCAGATCATCAGGACGATCGCGGATCAGCAGGGCGTCGAATATGTCCGGGTCTACGACAAACAGGGAGCTATCATCTATTCGGCCATCGAGAGCGAGATCGGCCAAACGGTCGATCTTGAAGCTGAGGCCTGTATCACCTGCCACTCCTCGACGACTCCCCTGCAATCGACCTCATCGGAAGAGTTCGTCCGGATATTCGAGCGGGAACCGGGAAACCGGATACTGGGGCTCATCAACCCTATCGAGAACGCGCCCGAGTGCTACAACGCGGCCTGCCACGCGCACAGCCGGGATCAGAGCGTACTCGGCGTCCTCGATATCACCATGTCGATGGCAATCTCAGATCAGCGGCTTGCACTGGCGAGGAAACAGGCATTCATGGCGGCGGCCCTTGTCGCCCTGCTCACCGGCCTCTTCTCTGCCCTCTTCATCCTCAGGATGGTCCGCCGACCGGTACAGCAGCTGATCGGGGGAGCCAGAGGGGTCGCCTCGGGGGACCTCGAAACGGTGATCGAGGTACATGCCGGTGGTGAGATGAACCACCTGGCTGAGACTTTCAACAGCATGACCAGGGATCTGAAGA
>JALGVQ010000214.1 GCA_025774615.1 bacterium | reverse complement strand
TCAATACTGGTGAGTGTCACGGTAGCCTGCCCGGTGGCATCGGTGACCACACTGGTCTGGCCGAGTGTTCCCAGATCCTGTGATGTGTCGGCGGCGGAACGCGCTATCAGGTTGATTGGGACGTTCTCGACCTTCTTGTTTTCAGAGGTCAGGACCGTCACCGTGATATCGACAGAGGAAACACCATCAGCGGGGATCCTCTGTTCATCAACCGTAACATCGGGAGCCTGTATTCCGAGCGGTGAATCATCACCGCCACCCTCACAGGCGACAATCAGCAGAGTTGCCGCAACAACAAAAGACCCCACAATGACCAGTGGCTTACTACGCATGATTAGCTCCTCAAGCTGGGAGAGGCACGCCCTGGGAGGCGACCGTGGTTATGGTAGGATAACCGCGCTCTCACGCTCGATTCGTGGTGTAACAAAGATTATCAGGTCCCGCACCTGGACCTGCGTCGAGTGATACCGGAAAAGCGCTCCGATGATCGGAATGTTCATCAGGATCGGTATCCCGGTATAGGCTTCCTGTATTGTTTCAGACTTGAGACCACCGATAACGGCAGTCTCTCCATCACGCACCTTGACGGTTGTCGCCGCGTTCTGCGTCGAGACAATGATCCCGGCCGAGGGATCGACACGGAATGATTCCCTGGTTGGCACAAGATCCAGGATGATCATGTCGTCATCCACGACATGCGGCGTCACCTCCAGCCCTATTCCGATGTCACGCAGCTGGATCGTAACATTTCCCGCTACGTCGAGTTCACGCAGCGGTACTTTCTCACCCATGAAGATGGTACCCAGGACGTTGTCGAGAACCGAAATGCTCGGCCTGGCGACCATGTTCGCGACACCCTGGTTCTCAAGTGCCGTGATGGTTGCATCCAGCGTGAGTGTCCCGGAAGAGACACCGAGAATGGTCTGAAGAGCATTGGAGGTCGAGAGATCGTTGGTGCCGGTGATGACCAGCGGATTCGCCCCGCCGGTATTCAGATCCCAGTTGAGACCGAGCTGGTGGATCCGGTCGGTATCGACCTCCAGCAGTTTGACCTCGATCCTGATCTGGGGAACCGGGATATCGAGTTGCTCAACGACCTGTTCGATGAGCCTGAGACTGCTCGGATAGTCCCTGATGATCAGGCTGTTCGTACGTGGATCGTTCGTGATGATCCCGTCAGGTGAGCCGAGAGAGGTGATCGCCGTCTGGATCTGTGTCACCTGGGAGTGATCCAGGCTGATGATCCTCGTTTCCAGCGGCTCACTCGTCAATATCTCCTGTTCCTGCTGTAATTCCTGCTGCATACGTGTATTGAAGTCTGTCCTGCGTACAATCTGAATGAAATGCAGACTGTCAGGTACCCCGCCCCGGAGCGACTCTACCGTGGGGATGCTCACCAGATCCTGCTGGGTCATGATGGCATCCAGCGCATCGAGCCAGTTCACCTGACGCAACTGCAGGGTTACCCGGCCGGTGACCATACCATCGGGTACGATATTCACATTCCCGAAATCGGAGATGAGTGCAAGTACTGATTTCACATCCGCTTCTTCGAATCCAAAAGCGGGAATCGTCTCATACTGCGCTCCCTGCTGGGCAGCCGACTGTGCAGGCGGCACCAGACAGACAAGCGCGATGAGTATCAGGATTGGAGCCCGCGTACGTCGCACGTTCCTCACCTCTCCTAAGGGTTATACCGCAGTGTCACTACTTTACGGCGACCGTAGATATCCAGAACGAACGAGATCTCTTTCGGTCCGATCTCGCTGACGTATCCGAACTTCACGCGATCACCCTTCTTCAACCGGTAGTTCATTCCGTTCCCGTCCCGCAGGAGCGCGACACAATCATCCGGCCTGTTCTCAAGCCACGAGATCCCGGTAAGCTGCAGCTGCTCGGCGTCGGGAAGCGGACGTGTCAACGTGTTTGTCAGGTCGACCTCCACCGGCGGCTTGATGAGCGGATCGAACGGGTTGATCCGGGTTCCATGTCGGTACTCGAGTTGCCTGTCGGGGGCTTCCTCTGCCGGTATGGCCTGTGGTTCGACTGCTGTGGTATCAACTGTCGCCGGGGGGGGCGGCTGGACTTCGGAAATGGCTGTCGGAGTCAACCTGCCTGCCAGTGTCGGCGCGGGGATGGAGGGTCCGGGAGGTCCGAATGTCACTTCAACACCTTCGGTGGTCCACCGCACATCAATGCCCTTTGGAGTCCGGACGTCCACCTCAACACGGGCGATCGGCACTATGCCCTCCATGAACTGACTTGCCCTGACACTGCTGACCTCACGAAGAAGAAGCTCTCCCAGAGCCTCACCCCTGAACGGCATGTATGCCAGGCGGACATCAATCACCAGGGTAGTATTCTTTGCCCAGAACCAGTTCACCTCACGCTGTCGGGCACACCGGATGACGAGAATGAAGCTCTCAGGCGCATAGCTTTCGATTAACTCGATCGAAGTGACGTCGACAATCTCTTCCTGCTGTGAACCACTTTCACCCTGTTCCTGCCCTTGCGTGACGGTAACCGACAGCATGGTGAGCATCACCGCTCCCACAGCGATATGCATCATGGTCCGGCCGATATGGATTCGATCAGAGCTCATGCTATCTTTCGCGAACGATGTACGCAGTGATGATCAGTTGGACGATGATCTCATCATTAGTCGGTATGGGACCCGCGCTGCCGCCACCGCCGGCACCCTCGGCGGCACTCGGATGGGTAATCTGCATCCGGGAAACACTCATCCTGCGCGGCATGGACGCCAGATCGGCGATATATCTGCCCAGTTGCCGGAATTCTCCGAGCAGGCGGATATTGTAATCCTGCTCGATGTACAGCTCATACACTCTTCTTTCGCCGGGTGTGAATTCAGTCAGGAAAAGATTCGAGTTCCCCTCGGCCAAAGCCATATTGGTCAGGATCTCATCTTCCCTCATCTCGGTCGGGAACTGGGTCAGGGTCGCCGCCCACTGTCGCTGTGCGTCCGCCAGATTGGCAGCCACTTCAGCAGCCTGATCCGCCGTTCTCTGGAATGTCAGTATCTCCTGCTCAAAGGTTGCGATCTCTTCCTGAAGCAGATTGATGTCCTCGTTTTTCGGCGTGTAGACATAGGTGAACCAGGCGTAGATGGCGCCGGCTGCCGCCAGTACGAGCACCAGGATGATCTGCGTTTTCTGGTCGCTTAAATCCACGCTCACCCTATCCGGAAATGTTCAACGCTGTTGTCAGTGAGAACTCGAAGATATCCGCACCCTGGACCCTGATGGGACGCAGGTAATTGGTCTGTACCTGCTGGATCAGTTCCTCATCCTGCAGACGGGAGATCCACTCGGTCACCCCCTCCTTGAGCAGGGCGACACCTCTGAAATTCAGTACCCGGTCGGACGTGACCGTCATTCCCCCACCACCCCGCTGGTCTCGTGCCGCTGTCTGGTTGATATCGAGCAGCCAGACGTCCTCCGGGAGCCTGCTGCTCACGATCTCGAGCAATTGCAGCTGGATTCTGTTTCTGCCGCCCAGTCCCTCAAGGGTGGCGATTTGGGTGTTGATGTTGCTGACTTGCTCCTTCTGGCCGCGCACCCGGTTGGCCATCACTTCCACGAGCACCTTCTGCTCCTCCAGCTCGTTACGGCGGGTTTCCAGTTCAGTGAATGTCTTTCCCTGATTGATGGTCGTCATCACGATAAGAGCAGCCGCGATCGCCCCCCCGACACCCCCCAGTAAACGTGCGTCCAGCTTGATGGCGATTTTCTTCTTGCGATACTTCTCCGGAAGCAGATTGATCTCGAATACCATGTCAGTCCGACTTCCTCAGCCCCAACCCGACAGCAACAGTCAGTGTTGGCGCTATCTTGTTCAAATCGTCGCCTTCGAACAGACCGGGATCGAATTCGATCATCCGCAGCGGATTTGCGATCTCGGCAGGCACGCCATTCTTGGTTTCCAGCAGGGTGCTGAGTCCCGGAATGGCCGCTCCACCGCCACACAGCATGATCACGTCGAGGGTGTCCAGATAGACTGTTGAGCGGAAATAGCTCACCGCCATCTCGATCGAATCACTCAGTTCAGCCCCCACTCCGGCAATGACCTCGGAAGCCTTGACCACATCCAGATCATCCGGAGGGTTGCCGTAAAGCACAGCAAGAGCGGTCTCCTGCGGCAGGTTCATCTCTTTTTCGAGTCTGTCACTGAAATGCCCCGTGGAGATGGAGAGATCCCGCGCGGAGTGAAAACTGCCTTCGAACACGAAGGAGACACTGGTGGTGTTCGCGCCCAGGTTCATGAGCGCCGCGCCCCTGTAATCGGCCATGTCGTAGTTGGCCTCGAAAGCGTTGTAGAGCGCGAAGATATCTACATCCACGATGACCGGTCGCACGCCGAGGGCGTTCAGTATCTCGAGGCGGTCTTCCAGTACATCGTTCTTTGCCGCCACCAGGAGGACCCGCATCTGGTCCTCCTCTTCCTGCATTTCCATTACTTTGTAATCGAGTGTCACTTCCGATATGGAAAAGGGACTGATCTTCTCGACTTCGGAGTA
>JALGVQ010000213.1 GCA_025774615.1 bacterium | reverse complement strand
AGATCGGGCTTTTCCATCCTTTCGAGAAACTGCCGGATGTACGGATTGAGGGACTCGGTGTAACGGCGCTGTCCCTCAGTGTAGATCGTATCGAAGGCCAGACTCGACTTGCCCGAACCTGAGGGACCGGTGATAACGATCAACCGGTGATGCGGTATAGTGAGATCCAGGTTCTTGAGGTTGTGGACCCGAACCCCTCTCAGTTCGAGGACATCAGGCACGAATCTGCTCAGAGAGCCGCGGTCGCCCGCATGGCATCGATCAGGTCCGATGGGAGTGGTGTGACCTTGCCGTCCGGCCCGAGGCATACCAGCGCTGTCCATCCCTCGACCAGCGTCTCCTCTTCACCATCCTTGCGGATACAGTAGTGGAACGTGCAGGAGCGTGTTCTCAACTCAGTGAGCCGTGTCTCAACGATGAGTTCATCGTCATACCGGGCCGACTTGAGGTATCTGATATGTCCTTCGGCGATGAAGAGTCCAAATCCACGTTCCTCGACTGCTGAATAGGGAATGCCTGTCTGAAGCATCCAGTCGGTACGGCCGACCTCGAAATAGACGAAGTAATTGGAATGGTATACCACCGCCTGGGCGTCGGTTTCCGCGTACCTGACACGGATCGGAACCTTCCCCAGGTGTTCGCCGGGACGGATCGGTCCGGCATCGAGTCGATCGTCTTTCCGCATAGTGACACCTCTGCGTTACTTGCGCTTCCCATTTCGAGACGTTACGGGTCTCCCACCGTAAGGTGATGTACGGCCGGAGTCACAGCCAGAACCATTTTCCCGTTCCAACTGTTCAAATATCATCAGTCATGTCTTACGTATCGGCTTTGCCGTTGACTTGATACGTACTCGACCTACCTTTGAAGGAGTACGTACTATCCGGAAAGAGAGCCGGAAACGGGTCCTGCGGGGCCCGTTCTTTACATGACCGGGGAGGAAGACATGGAGAATCTGGAAAACCAGACAAACGACCTGAAGGAGAGGGTCCAGGCGGTGCTGGAAACGCTCCGTCCCGCTCTCCAGATGGATGGTGGGGATGCGGAACTGGTTGATGTCAAAGAGGGTGTCGTTCTGTTGCGGCTGATGGGCGCCTGTGCCGGCTGTCCAATGTCCACAATGACATTGAAGATGGGAATCGAGCAGAGGATGAAGGCAGAGGTGCCGGAAGTCGTCTCTGTCGAGGCCGTCTGAATCGTTATCCGACCACATATCGGGGAGTGCACTGATAGTATCGATCAAGGGATGATGATGATGCAGGGAGGCTCTCGATAGCGCGACTCAAACCTCTCGTCCCGTATCTGGCACGCTACAAAGTAGCGCTGGGTACGGGATTTTTCTTTGTCCTGCTCAGCAGTATCCTGGGTCTGGCGGGCCCACGGATCTTCGGGTGGGCTATAGACGCGATCAGCGGCGCGGGTGACCGTCACGAACTGCTTCCCTACATCCTGCTGCTGCTCTCGATAGAGGGCGCCGCCGCCATCTTCATCTACTACCAGCGCATCCTGCTGCTCGGCACCAGCCGAAGGATCGATTTCGACCTGCGAAACGATTTTTTCAGCCACCTCCTTTCACTGCCTTTCAGTTTCTACAACCGTCAGAAGACCGGCGATATCATGGCCCGGGCCACCAACGATCTCGAGGCGGTCCGGATGTTCATCGGACCCGGTCTGTGGAACGGCGTCGAACTGGTGATCATACTGGTGATAGCGCTTCCCATCATGTTCACCATCAGCCCGCGTCTCACGCTTTATTCTCTGCTCCCCATGGCTGTCACGCCTCTCATTGTCATGAGGATCAGCCCGCTGCTGCATAATCGATTCACTGCTGTTCAGGAACAGTTCGCGTCGCTGAGTTCCCATGTACAGGAGAACCTGAACGGTATCAGGGTTCTGAAGAGTTTCACCCGGGAGGAATCGGTGCTCGGCAGATTCCGCACCCTCAACGCGGATTATGTCGACCGGAACATGGACCTCGTCCGCGTGTACGGCAGTTTCTTCCCGCTGCTCATGGCGATCGCCGCGCTCGGACTCGGACTCGTGGTATGGCTCGGCGGCAGAGAGGTGATCAAAGGCACCATCACCCTGGGGGACATGGTCGCCTTCACGCAGTACCACGCCCTGCTGACCTGGCCGATGATCGCCCTCGGGTGGGTGATCAATCTCTTCGAACGAGGAACGGCAAGTCTTGAACGGGTCACCGAGATCATCGACGCCGAACCGGATATCCGGGATGAAGAAGGCGTGTTGAACGATGCGCGGATCATCCGGGGGGAGATCGAGTTCCGGAACCTTACATTCGCCTATGATGAGGCGGGTGACACCGTTCTGAGTGATCTCTCTCTACGCATCCCCGGCGGAGCGACAATCGGTATCACGGGTCCGACCGGAAGCGGCAAGACCACCCTTCTCAACCTGATCCCGCGCCTCTTCCAGCCTGAACGGGGAACGCTCTTCATTGATGGTTTCGATGTGCGGGACATCCCTCTTGGAATCCTGAGAAGATCGATAGGTATGGTACCCCAGGAGAGCTTCCTGTTCAGTGACTCGATCGAGGAGAACATCTCCTTCGGGACCGAGCAACTCGATCGGGAAGCATCGATATCAGCCGCGATCACCAGTCAGGTCCATGAGGAGATCCTCGGATTCTCCGACGGATACGAGCAGACGGTCGGCGAACGCGGGGTGACGCTGAGCGGTGGCCAGAAACAGCGGATGGCTCTTGCGCGCGCGATCATCCGGGATCCAGTAATCCTCATCCTTGATGACGCCTTTTCCAGCGTCGACACCAATACCGAGGAAGCGATCCTTGACGGACTCCGGGACACTCTTGCGGAACGCACCTCCCTGATCGTGAGTCATCGCGTCAGCACCCTCCGGGACGCTGATCTGATCATCTACATCGAGGAGGGAACGATCACCGAGATGGGAACCCACCAGGAGATGATCGACCAGGGTGACCGGTACGCGGACATGGTGAAACGCCAGGCGCTGATAGAAGAGCTGGAGTCACTGGGATGAGCCACGGTATGTCTACGATAGATGTCGAAGACATCGGAAAGGCCTTCGACCGTCGCCTGCTGGGCCGGCTTCTGGTCTACCTGAAACCGTACCGTACCTGGGTCGTGATCAGTATCGTCCTGATGTTCGTAGGCTCACTCATTCAGCTGGCAGGCCCGACGATCGCCCAGATAGCGATCGACCGGTTCATCGATCCGCAATCCACCCCGGCCCCTGAAATCGCTGAACGCCTCAGAGGAATGAACCTGATGGCGCTCCTGCTGCTCGGCACGGTGATCGGTGGATTCCTTTTTCAGTATCTCCAGCTCTACCTGATGAATCTGACCGGTCAGAAGGCGATGTACGACCTCCGCACCGACTTTTACTCACATCTGCTGCGGCTCCCCCTCTCCTACTACGACCGGTCGAGTGTGGGATGGATCCTGACCAGGCTCACCAATGATATCGAAGCCCTGAACAACCTGTTCACCAGTGGCGTGGTCGCGATCTTCGGTGATCTTTTCATGCTGGCCGGGATCATCGGATTCATGTTCTACCAGGACGCCCGGCTCGCCACCATCGTGATGATCATCCTTCCCATCCTGCTGATCGGCACGCTCTGGTTCCGGTCCCGTGCCAGGGAAGCGTACCGGGATGTGCGGTCGAAACTCGGACGTCTCAACTCCTTCCTTCAGGAGAATCTGATGGGCATCCGGGTGATCCAGATATTCACCCGGGAGAAGAGCAGTTACGAGCGGTTCCGCAAGATCAACGAACAGCACCGGAACGCTCACCTGAAAACGATCTTCTACTACGCTCTTTTCTTCCCGGGGGTGGGTTTTATCGGTGCGCTCGTACTGGCCGCGCTCATCTGGTTCGGGGGCGGCCGGGTGATCGACGGGGCCATGACGTTCGGTGTGCTCTACGCCTTCATCCTCTATGTCCAGCGATTCTACCGTCCGGTGCGCGATCTGGCGGAGAAGTACAACATCATGCAGTCAGCAATGGCCGCCAGTGAACGCATCTTCAAGCTGATGGATGAACCGGCAACGATAGTTTCTCCCGAAGAACCCCGGTACATCGAGGCCTTTCAGGGCAGGATCGAGTTCCGGAACGTCTGGTTCAGGTATGAGGGAGAGATCACCCGGGAACGCACCATCGACGATCCGGGGATCGAACCCGTTGTGGAGCCATCCGAACAGAATTCTGATTGGGTCCTGAAGGACGTTTCCTTCACGGTCGAGCCGGGCCAGACAGTGGCGATCGTCGGAGCTACCGGTGCCGGAAAGACCACCATCACCAGCCTTCTCAGCCGGTTCTACGACATCCAGAAGGGGCGCATCCTGATCGACGGGGTCGATATCCGGGAGATGGATCTTGAGCGACTGCGCGACATGGTTGGTGTCGTCCAGCAGGATGTCTTTCTCTTCAGTGGCACCATCGGTGAAAACATCAACCTGGGCAAAGAGACGATCACCGAAGAGGAAATGGAGCTGGCCGCCCGCCACGTCAACGCCGATCCCTTTATCCAGCGACTGACCGGGGGCTAT
>JALGVQ010000212.1 GCA_025774615.1 bacterium | reverse complement strand
GCCATAGAGATGGACCGGCAGGATGGCCCTGGTGCTGTCGGTGATCAATCCTTCGACCTGCCCCACATCCATCAAAAGGGTGTCGGGATCGAGGTCGGTAAAGACCGGCTTCGCGCCGCAATAGAGAATCGCTTCCACGGTTGCGGCAAAGGTGTGGGCGACCGTGATAACCTCATCCCCCGGGCCCACACCGAGCGCAAGCAGTCCAAGATGGAGAGCGGATGTACCGCTGTTGACAGCGACCGCGTGCTGTACCTCACAGAGTCTGGCAAACGATCCCTCAAATTCCTCGACCTCGGGACCGAGGATGAATATCCCGCTTCTGACCACCCGCGATACCGCGGCTTCCAGGTCAGCGGTGAGCGGTTCATTCTGATGAGAGAGATCAAGAAAGGGGATTGTGCTCATGACCCTGCCTCGTCCAGGGCCGGCCACACCTTTTCTATACCGGTGCCATGTGTTGCCGAAATCGGGATGATCGTGCGGGCGCCGAGGCTTATCAGTGGGCCCTGAGTTTCGCGCATCATCCTGGCATGGTCGCTCTGATTCAGTTTATCGGTCTTGGTGAGGAGTGCGACATAATGGATACCCATCTGCCCCAGCCAGTCAGCCATCTGCAGGTCTGATTCCATCGGTGATCGACGGCCATCGATGACGAGCGCGACGCACCAGAGGTTTCTCAACACCGCCTCCCGCAGGTAGCCCTCGATCAGAGTGCCCCATTCGATCCGTGAGCTCTTCGATACCCTCGCATAGCCGTAGCCGGGCAGATCCACGAGACGGAACGTGGTCTGCAGGAAATGGTCGTGTCCCATCCGCCTGCGCATACTGCACGAATACAGATTGAGCGCCTGGGTCTTCCCGGGGGTGTTGCTGGTCCGCGCGAGGTTCTTCCGCCCGATCAGGGCGTTGATGAGGGAGGATTTGCCGACATTCGAGCGTCCGGCGAACGCTATCTCGGGATCGAAGCTTTCGGGGAGCTGATCGAGCTTATAAGCCGAGAGTATATACTTGCTCTCGACGATATCATCCGGAGTCTCAGGAAATGCCGGCATGAAATCGCTCCTCCGGCCGGATCTCAGGCACTTTTCTTCCGGGCAGAATCCGGTACCGGTTCCGTCACTGCAACCGAAGGCTCGGAATCCCCAGAAGGTTCCTCTCCTGCCGGGTCCTCGAGACTATTGACAACACCGCTCCGCACCATCTCAGGGGTGACCACGATCTGTGCCGGCGGATCCTCTCCGGGCACCTCATACATCAGGTCGAGCATCACCGACTCGAGGATCGAACGCAGAGCCCGCGCCCCGGTACCCTTTTTGATCGCCATCCCGACGACGGTCTCAAGTGTCTCATCCTCGAGCACCAGTTCCACGCCGTCCATCTCGAACGACTTCAGATACTGTTTCATCAGCGCGTTCTTCGGCTCGGTCAGTATCCTCAGGAGTGCATGCTCGTCGAGGTCCTGAAGGGCGCAGTGGACCGGAAGCCGGCCCACGAGCTCCGGGATGATCCCGTATTTCAGGAGATCGTCGAATTCGGTCTGGTCGAGTAACTTTCCCCGGGTCTGTTTCGATATCTCGGCCGACATGCCGAATCCCACGACCTTCTTGCCGAGCCGGCGTCCCACGATAACGTCGAGCCCGTCGAAGGAGCCTCCGCAGATGAAGAGGATGTTGGTGGTGTCGATCTGGATCAGTGCCTGTTCAGGGTGCTTGCGCCCCCCCTTCGGCGGTACCTGTGCTTCGGTACCCTCGAGGATCTTCAACAGCGCCTGCTGGACCCCTTCACCCGAGACATCGCGGGTGATACTCGGGTTCTCACTCTTGCGCGCGATCTTGTCGATCTCGTCGATGTAGACGATACCGAGTTCCGCGCGTTTGACGTCGTAGTCGGCGGCCTGCAGGAGGCGCACCAGGATGTTCTCCACATCCTCACCGACATATCCCGCCTCGGTCAGGGTAGTGGCATCGGCGATGGTGAAGGGAACCTTGAGAATACGGGCCAGTGTCTGTGCCAGCAGGGTCTTGCCTACCCCTGTCGGGCCCATCAGCAGAATGTTCGACTTCTCCAGCTCGATATCATCATCGCGCAGTTCCTCGAGCCCCGAGCGGTACTTGATGCGCTTGTAGTGGTTGTAGACGGCGACCGCCAGAGTCTTCTTCGCTCCATCCTGACCGATGACATACTGGTCGAGGACCGCCACGATCTCTTTCGGTGTGGGGAGGGTCTCGAGATCGAATTCCGGCTCTTTCTCCTCCTCCTCCCGAAGGATATCGGTACAGAGACCGATGCATTCGTTGCAGATGTGAACCCCGGGTCCGGTGATCAGCTTCTGAACCTGCTCCGGTCCACGGCCGCAGAAGGAACATCGCAGCGTGGTACGCCCTTCCCTGCCCGCTCGCAGTTCATCCCCGTTACCGCCGGCGATATCACCTGGGTCATCTGTTCCACCCGGACCGTCCGGATCGTCAGGTCCGCCAAATGTCGTGTCATCACTCATGAGTCGTTCTTTGCCTTCTTCTTGCCCTCTTCCTTCTTGCTCTCTTCCGGGTTGAAGACGCTGTCCACGATCCCGTACTCATTGGCCTCGGTGGCGTCCATGAAGTAGTTGCGATCAGTATCAGCAAGGACCCTGTCCCTGGTCTGCCCCGTATGAAGCGCGAGCATATCGACCAGCCGGTCCTTGAGCTTGAGCATCTCTCTGGCGTGGATCTCGATATCGGATACCTGTCCCTCGACCCCGCCCCACGGCTGATGGATCATGACCCGGGCATTCGGCAGGCAGCTGCGCTTGCCTTTTGTACCGGCCGCGAGCAGGATCGCGCCCATGCTGGCGGCCTGGCCCATGCAGACGGTGGCGACGTCGCAGCGCACATACTGCATCGTGTCGTAGATGCCGAGTCCGGCCGTTACCGACCCCCCGGGGGAGTTGATGTAGATCTGCACGTCTTTGTCGGGATCCTCGGCGTCCAGAAAAAGCAGCTGGGCAATCACGAGGTTCGCAATGTTATCGTCGATGGCGGTACCGACAAAGACGATCCGGTCCTTGAGAAGCCTCGAGTAGATATCATAGGCGCGCTCACCGCGCCCCGTCTGCTCGACCACCATGGGTATCAAAGCCATATTATTCCTTTCATCTCATCTGCCCGGGATAATCAATCCTCCACCACCACCCGGTTCCCCATCGGGACCAGATGAGTCTCTCTCCTGCTCAGAGGTGCTCCCCTGTCCCACTAACATAGACTCCTCCCGTGACGGAGCGTGCTCTACGGCTGCCTCGGCTGCCTTCTGAAGCGCTTTCTCCACCTTCTGGGGGGAGGCCTTTTTTTCTTTCACTTTCGCCGAATCGATGATCAGTTCGATGACCTTCTCTTCACGGATGTCAGCCCGTACACCTTCGAGGCGGCCCTGCTGAGCCATTGCATTCCAGGCCTCATCGGGATCCATCTGGTAGCCTTCGGCGAACTTTGCGACCCGTTCCCGTACTTCCTCTTCAGCGATCTCGATCTCTTCCTGCTCGGCGATCCGGGCCTGGATCATCTGCCACTGCATCTGCATCTGGGCGATCCCATGGTACTGCTGTCTGATCGCTGCCTCGTCCACCGGCTGATCCCCGGCCTGGTTCTGATGGTCGGCGATAACCCCCTCGAGGTACCGGTTTGTCAGGGACTCGGGAACCTCCAGGGTGTTCTTCTTGATGAGAGCGTCAATGGCCTGTCCCACCATCATCCGCCTGGCTTCTTCGTTGAAGTGTTCCCCCAGGTCTTCTTCGACCTTGGCGCGAAGATCGGCAAGGGTTTCGAAGTCACCGATCGAACGCGCGTACTCATCGTCGAGCTCGGCCACGCGCT
Organism: bacterium; assembly: GCA_025774615.1. Classification (GTDB taxonomy): domain Bacteria; phylum Blakebacterota; class Blakebacteria; order Blakebacterales; family Blakebacteraceae; genus Blakebacterum. Next base: position 867 of record JALGVQ010000212.1, on the reverse strand, counting down.
TTTCTTTGACTTCCTTCACCTGCACGAGGAAGACCTTTCGCTCAACCGCTGAGGCTGTCGGCAGAGCAGGCGCACTGCTGCCTTCCACCGGCCGCTCAACCGAAATGCGCCGGTCCTCACCCTTTGAGACTCCCAGGAGCTGGCGACCCACCTCGGAGCCTTCTCCCTCATTGGAGATAAACAGGGTGCGAGCCTCCGACTTCTGACCGATGATCGGTGTTCCGGCGTCATCACACTCGTTGATATCGGCGATCAGGAAATCCCCCATCGCAGCCGGACGGTCCACCGAAACCAGCTCGGCAGTGCGTTCGCGCAGTTCTTCGATCGCTCCTTCGATGTCCGCTTCAAGGATCGGCCGAACCGTCTTCTCGAGCTTCAGACCCTGGTAGCCCTTCACCTCGAACTCGGGCATCACCTCAACCGTGGCGGTGACCGTCATCGGCCCCTCCTCGGTATAATCGAGGTTCTCGACCCGTGGCGGCGCCAGCGGTCGTATCTCGTTGTCCTCCAGTGCTTTGGTAAATATAATGTGCTCCGGCACCTTTCCCTGCCGGAATCCATCCACTTTCACCTTTTTCCGGAATATATCCAGAACTCTCTTCTCTTCAGCCTCGATCCGCTCGCGAGGAATCTCGACCTCGATCGATCGCAGCCAGGTAGAAGTATTGCTGATATTGACCTTTACGTCTTCGATGGTACTGCTCCTCTATTATTGTGTTTGGTGCGAGAGGGGGGATTCGAACCCCCACGGGAAAGCCCACAGGATCCTAAATCCTGCGCGTCTGCCAGTTCCGCCACTCTCGCGGAAAAGCTGGAATCTTGAGCATAACCAAACCGCACCCCAGCAATGTAATATGAGGAGCATTG
>JALGVQ010000211.1 GCA_025774615.1 bacterium | reverse complement strand
CATCCTTTCACCTGGAGCAGGACTGTGGCTGACAGGAACTCGACCCCCATGTACGGCAGTGTGGATCTCCTGATACTCAAGACACTGAGCCTCGATGGTCCGAGGCATGGGCTGGAGATCATCGAAGAGGTACGACTCCTCTCGAACGACCAGTTGAAGATCGAGGGTAATGCCCTCTACCCCTCTCTCCATCGCCTTGAGCGGAAAGGACTGGTCGGGAGCGAGTGGCGGATCTCGGAGAAAGGTCGCCGGGCCAGGTTCTACCTGCTGACCCCTGCGGGTACGAAACGCCTGCAGAAGGGCATGAAAGAATGGATCCGTCATACCGACGCGGTGCGCCTGGTGTTCGATATCGCTACTGGTGGTGCCTCGTGAGCGCCGCGCGCGGCTGGAAGCGGTCGTTCCGTCTCGATGAGAACGAACGGCACCTCAACCGGAACATCGACGAGGAACTCCTCTTCCATATCGAGACCCGTATCGAGCAGCTGGTGGCTGAGGGACTGAATGAAGATGAGGCCCGGCAGATCGCGGAAGAAGAATTCGGCGGCATCCAGCAGACGCGGACCGAACTGCTGAAGATCGGAAACTGGCGGCTCCGCCTGCGATCGCTGGGCATGATGATCGCCGCAATCGCGCTCGACACCCGGATAGCGGTCCGATCCTACCTGAAACGGCCGACGTTCGCGTTGACGGTCCTCCTCATCATCGCCCTCGGGATCGGCGCCAGCACCACCATCTTCAGCGTGGTGGACGCCGTCCTCTTCGAGCGACTCCCCTACCCCGACCCCGACCGCCTCGTCTACTTCGACAACGCCTCCCATCCTGTCACGAGCTATCGGGACTGGAAGGCTCGCACGTCAGTCTTCTCGACGATGGGCGCCACGACCCCGCAGGTGATCGACTATATCGGCGGGGATTCTCCGGAGCGGCTCAGCGCCTATTTCACCACTGCCGAAGTCCTGCCGATGCTCGACGCGCGACCGGCCCACGGACGACTTTTCGTCCCCGACGATTTCCTCGGTCCTCCACGTGTTGTGGTCCTCAGTCACGACCTCTGGGAACGGGTCTTCAGCGCCGATCCAGCCATCGTCGGTGAGACGGTCACGCTGAGTGACATGTCGGTGGTCGTGGTCGGGATTCTCGATGAGGGATTCAGATCTCCGGACGAACTGACCGGTGACCGGAGTGATGTCTGGCTTCCGGCGGATATCACCGATCCGGAGCTCCAGAGTCCGAACTCGTACATCCTTGAAGTCTTCGCCCGTCTCAAGCCGGGGATATCCCACAACCAGGCCCAGGAGGAACTGAACGCCCTGGCGGTCAGCCTGGCCGGGGAATATCCCGATCGATACCAGGAGGATGACGGTTCTCCGACGCCGATCGAGATCATCACCCTGCAATCAGCTCTTACCGGAGAGATAGAGACTCCACTCCTCCTGCTGCTGCTGGCGGTCGCTCTTCTCCTCGCGATCGCATGCGCCAACGTCGCCAACCTCTTCCTGGCCCGTGGTACCGATCAGATCCACGAGGTCGGACTCCGTTACGCCATCGGCGCCAGCCGGCGAAGGATGGTGGCGCAACTGCTCACTGAAAGTACCGTCATCTCGCTGGCCGGCGGAATCCTCGGGATCTTCCTCGCGATCCTGGGAGTCAGGCTGTTCGAGACCCTGAATCCCGGCGGGATCCCCATGGCCGCCAGGATCGGGATCGATCTGAGAGTACTCGGATTCGCGATCGGGCTCTCGATCCTGACCGGCATTCTCTTCGGCCTTGCGCCTGCCCTGCGAGCCTGGCGGTTCGACGTCAACTCGGCCCTCAGGGACTCCTCCGGTCGAGCATCGGGGGGACGCTCCCGCGCCAGGTTGAGGAACATCCTGCTCGTCTCCGAGATCGCCTTCTCGCTGGTCCTGTTGGCGACAGCGGGCCTGCTCATGAAGAGTTTCATCCGGCTCCAGGCGGTCGATCCCGGCTTCGAGACCGAAGGGATCGCGGTCATCCCTCTCCGGTTCGACACCGAGGCCCTGTCAGAGGAAACCCGGGTCATGATGAACGGCCGGATCCTCGAGCGACTGGAGAGCGTTCCCGGGGTCCAGCAGGTCGCGGCCGCCACCACCACCCCGTTCCTCTACTACTCGGGCGGATTGTCGGGGGCTTTCAACAACGGCTTCCGGAACGACGAGGGGGTGGAGATCGAGGCGTTCACCTGTCTCAACCCGGTCACCAGCGGGTATTTCAATCTGCTGGGGGCAGATCTGCGTGGTCGGGAACTGCAACCGGGCGATGAGGACATGGATCCGATCCCGGTCGTCATCTCGAACTTCCTGGCCGGGAGACTCTATGGCGAACAGGAGGCGATCGGTCGGACCTTCTCCGACATGCGTGGATCAACTACCTACCGGATCGTCGGTGTCGTCAGCGGCCTGCGGCACTGGGGTCTGACCAGCACCAGGATGTCGCACATCTGGTGGTCATGGGCCTCCTTCGGCGCTGGTGGGTACCGCTCTTCCATCCTTGTTCGCACCACAGGTGATCCAGCCGCGCTCCTGCCCGCGCTGCGTGATGCGGTCTGGGAGGTGGCTCCCGATCAGCCGATCAACGAGACCTACACCATGAGCGACCGGATCTCCCAGTCCCTCGACGAGCCGAGATTCTACATGGCCATCCTGCTGGTATTCGCGCTGGTCGCCATCCTCCTGGCCGCCGGCGGGATCTATGGTTCGATCCTCTACAGCGTGGGGCAGCGGAGGAAAGAGATCGGGATCCGCGGCGCCCTCGGGGCCGGCCGGAGGGAACTCACCGGAATGATCCTCAGACAGGGCGCGATCGTTACCGGCATCGGGATCGTGATCGGGGTGTTGCTGACTCTGGCGGCGAGCTCACTCCTGAAGGGTATGGTATTCGGTATCTCGAGCTTTGACGCAGCCACCTACCTGCTGGTGGTGCTCTTTCTGGCCGGAGTAGCCATGATGGCGTCGTTCATTCCAGCCCGCCGGGCGGCCCGGATCGATCCGGTGGAGGCGCTCCGGCAGGAATAGTGAGCAGGAGAGAGAGTGTGTGTGACTGAGTGCCGGAGCCGTGGATCAAACGACTCCGGCCATCATGATGAATCTGTTACGGCCGGATCGACCGATCCATGTTCCCGAACTCAAGCGCCAGCTCGTAGACAAGCTGGGAGATCTTCTGCGCCTTGTCGTATTCGATCAGGTGGGGGTCGTCGGTCGACTGATGATAATCCTCATGCGGGCCGGAGAAGAAGAATACGGCCGGGATACCTTCCATCCGGAACATCGTGTCGTCACTGCCATACCCCCCCGAAGCCATGTTGTACTTGAGCGGCCAGTTGATGGTGCGGGCGTTGACCGCCCTGATGATATCGGTCATCTCGGGATTCTCGGTCTCCGAGTTGAGAGCATAGTGACTGCGATCTGATTCCGATTCAGCATCGGTGCGCCCGATCATGTCCAGGTTCAGGTTGACCACGACATCATCGATCGGGACCGGGCACTCACTCACGAAATGGCGTGAACCTATCCCTCCCCCCTCCTCTTTCGTGAAGAGCGCGAAGACCACCGACCGCCGCGGCGGAGCCATCGCCAGGGCTTCGGCGATCTCGATCACACCAGCGCACCCACTGGCATTATCATCCGCGCCGTTCATGATCTCTCCGTTCCGAGGTTCGAGATGGTCGAGATGGGCGGTGACCGTGACGAACTGGTGTTTGAGTTCAGGATCGGTTCCCTCGATCATGCCGACTACGTTCCAGGAGAGTACGACTTCATCAGACATATCCACCGAGGTCAGAAGAGTGACCTCATCGAGATCGAAACACTCGTAGGCGCGCAGATTACCGGCCCGCTCTCCAGTGGGATCGTAAGCCTGTTCAGCAAAGAAGAGCCGCGCCATCTCCGGCTTGATCACGGCGATGGGAGGGATCATGAGGCTGCCGCCATCCCCCGAGTAGACCATTCCGGTCCGGGTGGTGACATCGGTCATTTGTTCCCACAGCTGTAGTATCTGTTCATCAGCGACGACCAGGACACAGGCCGGACGGTGTTCGATCAGAGTCATCAGTTTTGTGTTGAATCCATTAAGCCCCATGTATCTCTCATGTACTTCATCAGGCAGGACCGGCCGGCCGTTGCGTAACGGCGCGTCGATCGTCATGATCACGACTTTGCCTTCCACATCCAGGGCTGAGAAGTCATCCCATCCATGATCGGGTTCAGAGATCGCGTACCCGATGAACACGACCTCGAGCTGACTGCCCAGAGCACCTGACATCTCACCCTCCACGATCTTGAAGTCCTCACCCGATGTGAAACGCCAGAAGCCGGTCTTCGCCGTCAACTCCATCGTCGGCGGTCCGTTGACAGTCCGGTTCGCCATCGGCACCGTCTGGAGCCAGGTCGGATCGCCGTTCCCGTCGGTGATGATCGGCTGAAGGCCGGCCGCCCAGTACTTCGCCGCAATCTCATACCCCATCGAACCGGTGTACCGTCCCTCCAGATCATCAGAGGCGAGGTAGAAGATGTGATCGCGGAGTTCGGCGATCGTGATCGTGTCGATCGGTTTGACCGTCTGAGCCCGCGCGGGAACAGCAAGTACACAGAACACAAGCACCAGGGAAACTATCGAGCTGGTCCGAACTGATGAATTCATCGGGATTCCACCTGTCTGTTGTATCGAACCGTATTGAACGGACATGAGACGCAGACATCTGCGTTTCAACTTGTCCTTCCAGATTGTCATTCTCCCTGATCGAGCCGGTATTCCTTCACCTTGAGCAGGAGGGTGGCCAGGAACGTGAATACAGCCGCGATAAGGATGAGGACCACGATCGCGGTACCGTCGGAGACTTCACCACCAGGGATGGCACCGAGGATGGTGCTCCGCAGACCCCCGCCTCCCTGTGATGCCGATCCTTCGGGGAAGAGCTCATGGAGGTAATGGATCACGGTCATCAATCTGATATTGCCCGGCAGAAAGGCAACAAGCCGCTCCCACCCGAACGCGAAGAAGAGACCGAACAGGACCGGTCGCTTGATGAGTCCGCCTGAGAGCGCGAAGAGGGGAAGGTAGGCCGCGACACCAAGAAGCATCACCGCCTCGCACTTCAGGAGAAGACCCAGATTCCCGATCAGTCCACCTGATCCCTCCTCGAGTACCA
>JALGVQ010000210.1 GCA_025774615.1 bacterium | reverse complement strand
GGCGCGATCCTGTCCATCCATCCTGGTGCCGGTGGTGTCGATTCACAGGACTGGGCAGAGATGCTGTTCCGCATGTACTCGCGCTATATAGAGCGAGCCGGGTACAACCAGACGGTTCTCGACTACCAGCCGGCGGAAGAGGCTGGTGTGAAGGATGTCACCATCGAGATCGAGGGCGCCTGGGCTTACGGGTACCTCAAATCGGAATCGGGCGTGCACCGGCTCGTCCGGATCAGTCCCTTCGACGCGAATTCCCGAAGACATACATCGTTCGCGAGCGTATTCGTCACACCGGCCATTACGGCTGACATCACCGTGGAGATCGATGAAGGCGACCTCCGTATCGATACGTACCGGGCGAGCGGGGCGGGCGGACAACACGTAAACAAGACATCGAGCGCGGTGCGGATCACGCACTTGCCGACGAAAATAGTGGCCCAGTCACAGTCGGAACGGTCACAGCATCGCAACCGGGAGATGGCCATGAGGATTCTCCGTTCCCGTCTCTACCAGCTCGAACTGGAAAAACGACGCGAGCGAGAGAATAAACTGGCCGCCAATCAGATGAAGATCGAATGGGGCAGCCAGATCAGATCGTACGTATTGCACCCCTATAACATGGTGAAAGACCATCGTACCGACGCTGAGACTTCGAACGTTCAGAGCGTTCTGGATGGCGATCTCAACCAGTTCATCGAAGCGTATCTCGTCTGGGTGAAGAAGAAAGGGTAAAAAGGGTAAGAAGATCGACGGTGTTTCCATGAACCGGTATATTTGCCCGATGTTGGGCAATGACCGCATGACCCCGGACAGGACAGGTGACTGAGAAAGAACCGAACATACACGCGTCGGCACCCGGTGATTCCCCGGAATCGGAGGACGACCAGTACGTAGCCGCGAGGCGTCAGAACCTCGATACGCTCCGGCAGATGGGCATCGAACCGTATCCGTACCGATATGAGCCGACCCATGCTGTCACTGACGTGCTGGAGCAGTGGGAGGAACTGGCACCGGAAGAAGAGTCGAGCGATGAGCCGGTGACGGTATCGCTGGCCGGGCGCTTCCTCGGACTCCGCTCTCACGGAAAGACCCTCTTTGCCGACCTTCTCGATGCTACCGGCCGGATCCAGCTCTACATTAAAAAGAATATCGTGGGTGATGCCCTGTTCGAGATCGCTGGTTGTCTCGATCTCGGCGACTGGATCGGTGTCGAGGGCTCACTGATGGTGACGAGGATGGGAGAGAAGACGGTACAGGTGACAGGGCTCACCGTGCTCTCCAAATCTCTCAGACCGATTCCCACTCCGAAGAAAGCGATCGATCCGGAGACCGGAGAAGAGAAGACATTCAACGCTTTCACCGACCAGGAAGCCCGCTATCGGTATCGGTACGTGGATCTCTTCGTGAATCCGGAAGTACGGGATGTGTTCCGTACCCGCGCCCTGCTTATCTCGACAGTACGGGACTACCTGGATGAACGCGGGTACCTCGAAGTGGAGACACCGGTCCTGCAGATGCTGCACGGCGGAGCGAGCGCCCGCCCCTTCGTGACCCTGCACAATACGCTCGATATGGAGATGTATCTCCGGATCGCCCTCGAACTGTACCATAAGCGGCTTATTGTGGGTGGCCTCGATCGCGTGTATGAGATCGGACGCATCTTCCGGAACGAAGGGCTCGATCGCAGGCATAATCCCGAATTCACGATGCTTGAGCTCTATCAGGCATACGCCGACTACAACGACATCATGGTGCTGGTGGAAGAGATGTTCGCCCGCTGGTGTGAAATGGTCCTGAAGGGGCGCACGACCGTCACCTGGGATGGACATGAGATCGATGTGGCACCGCCATTCCCGCGGAAATCGTTCCTGGGACTTATCAAGGAGCACAGCGGAATCGATACCGCCGCTCTTGATGATGAGGACCTGCAGCAGGCCCTGGAACAGGCGGGAGTCGAGACGGAAGGGAGGGTAGGGCGGGGAGCACTCCTGGATGAGGCGTTCGGGCATTTCGTGGAGCAGCATCTGATCCAGCCGGTGTTCGTTATCGACCATCCCGTGGAACTGAGCCCCCTGGCCAAGCGTCACAGGGAGGTACCGGGGCTCACCGAGCGCTTCGAACTGATCATTGCCGGGATGGAATTCGCAAATGCGTTCAGTGAGCTGAACGATCCCGACGATCAACGTGAGCGCTTCATGGCCCAACTGAAACTCCTGGAACTCGGTGATGTCGAGGCTCAGAGGCTGGACGAGGATTTCATCAGTGCGCTCGAGTACGGTATGCCGCCGACCGGCGGCCTGGGAGTCGGAATCGACCGTGTAACCATGCTCTTCACCGGCCAGCGGTCGATCCGGGACGTCATCCTCTTTCCGACCCTGCGGCCGGAAGAGGGCCGGAACCCGGAATAACCGGGGAGGGATCCCGCTGGTGCGCTACGAGACCTTTATAGCCCTGCGCTACCTGCGAAGCAGGAGACGCTCCGGGTTCATCTCCATCATCACCTGGTTCTCCATCGGCGGGGTGGCGATCGGCGTGGCAGCGCTGGCGATCGTGCTCTCGGCGATGAACGGTCTCGAGACCGAGGTCAGGCAGAAGATCCTCAATACCGACGCGCACATCAAGGTGGTCAGGTTCTACGACCAGCCGATCAATGGGGACGCATGGCCCGCACTGATCGACTCGATCCGGTTGGTTGATGGAGTAATCGGTGTCACCCCTTTTATAGAGACAGAGGGACTCATCGTTGGCACCCAGCAGACAACCGTGGTGATCCGGGGTATCGATCTCGCTACGGCCGATGATGTCTACCGTCTCACACCCACCATCGAGTTCGGCAGCATGGATTTCGGGATATTCACGAAGAAGCCGGTGGATACCGCCACGTATACCGTGGACTATGCCGGCATCATCGTCGGGTACAATCTGAGCCAGAAAATCGGGAATGTGGGGCAGGAGGGCTACCTGATGGTTCTTCCGACAGGGGATAATGTCTCCTCTTCCTTCATGAGTATGCCCAGCCCGCGTATGAAGAACTTCAAGATCTCCGGTGTCTTCAGGACCGGGCTCTACGAATACGATATCGCTTATATCTATATGGGGCTCGATATCGCCCAGGATCTCATGGGTTTCGGGAACAAAGTTACCGGACTCTCGATCAGGCTCGATGACATGTGGGAGGTCAACCGGGTCGATCGGGAGATCGAGGATCTCCTGCCCTATCCCTACACCAGCTTTTCCTGGATCGATCAGAACAAGAACCTCTTTGCCTGGATGACGATCGAGAAGTGGCTGATGTTCATCGTGCTTGCACTCATCATCATGGTGGCGGCCTTCAACATCATCTCGACCCTCATCATGGTCGTCCTCGAGAAGAAGAAGGACATCGGTATCCTGAAGGCGATGGGTGCCACAAGGAAGAGTATCCAGCGCATCTTCACGTACCAGGGCATGATCGTGGGAGTGGTTGGCACCGTCATCGGACTTGTTCTTGGCTATGGGTTCTGCTGGGCTCAGCTGACCTTCCGGCTCATATCGATACCCCCTGATGTCTATTTCATCGATGCCGTTCCCATAGACATGCGCCTGCTCGATTTTCTTCTGATCGTTCTGATCAGTCTCCTGCTCTCCCTGCTGGCGAGTATCTACCCGGCCCGCCGTGCAGCAGCGCTCGTGCCGGTGGAGGCGATGCGTAATGAATAGTTCGCTTCAGCCACTTACTGGTGACGGGACGGGTGCGGTCGTTCGGATCGAGGATGTCTGGAAGGAATTCCCGACCGGCGGTGAACCATTGCAGGTTCTTCAGGGTACGACCCTCGAAGTGGCCGCAGGGGAGATCGTGACGATCGTCGGCGCCTCCGGCAGTGGGAAGAGTACACTGCTGAACATCATCGGAGCTCTCGATCGTCCCACATCAGGAACCGTGGAGGTTGCCGGCAGGGACATCAATTCCCTCTGGGATGAGGCACTCGCGGAGTTGAGGAACCGGTATCTGGGTTACGTGTTCCAGTTCCACCACCTCCTGCCGGAGTTCTCGGCCCAGGAAAATGTGGCACTGCCCGCGCTCATGGCCGGAGCAACCCGTGAGGAGGCCATGGAGCGGGCCCTGGAGCTGCTGAGAAGCGTCGGGCTGATGGAGCGGGCCGATAATCGGCCGGCGAAGCTCTCCGGTGGTGAACAGCAGCGGGTAGCGGTCGCGCGGGCCTTGTCGAACAACCCCAGGCTGCTCCTGGCCGATGAACCGTCAGGGAACCTCGACAATGTGACAAGTGAGAGCCTGCACGAACTGCTCTGGGAGTTGAACTCTTCGACTGGCCAGACACTTATCCTGGTGACACACAATCAGGATCTGGCCGCGCGCTCGCCGCGGGTGCTCGAACTGGCCGATGGCCGGTTGAATTCCTGATTCTCACCCACAACCGGCTGGTATGGAGGAGTGATATCGTATGCTCTGTCAGGATTGTGGACAGCGGGTATCCACGGTGATCTTCACCGAGGTCCGTGAGGGGAGGAAGGAAACCCGCCATCTCTGTCAGAGCTGTGTGTCAGAACGTGGCATTCCATCTCCGGCTCTGAACGATCCCGTTCATGTAG
>JALGVQ010000209.1 GCA_025774615.1 bacterium | reverse complement strand
TTCGATCCGGTGGCGACGGGGAGTATCCCTGCCGGTGTTCACCGTCAGGGCTTCTTCAAACGCATCCAGCGCGACCGTATTGGCACGGTCGCCGATAGCGTGACAGGCGATGTTGAATCCAATGGCGTCCGCTTCAACGATCACTTTGTACAGCTCTTCTATACTCTCCATCGCGAGGCCGCTCGTGGTCGGGTCATCGGAATACGGGTCATGGAACCAGGCGCTCCCGGAACCCATGGCTCCGTCGACGAAGATCTTCATCGTTCCCCGCCGTATCCAGTCATCACCCGTTGGACCGGTGATGCCCTCTGATGCCAGCGTGTTCCGGTATGAGATCGGATACCAGGCGTTCACCCGGGCTGAAAGCGCTCCATCCCTGAGCAGCTCCTGATAGACCTTCCATATCCGGGGATCGGTGTTGTCCTGGAGGCTGGTCACCCCCTGCTCCCGGGCGTAGGTGAGTGCCGCCTCAAGTGCCCTGCGGATTCGGGTCTCATCGGCTTCGGGGATGACGGCATGGATCATGTCCTGAGCGGCGTCGATCAGGATCCCCGTAGCCTCACCGGTCACACGGTCCCGTTCGATCTCACCCCCTTCGGGATCGGGGGTCTCATCGGTAACACCGGCGAGTTCGAGCGCGAGAGAATTGGCCAGACTCAAATGACCATCGAGTCGGGTGATGAATACGGGGTGGGAGGGGGTCACCGGATCGATGAGTTGCCGCCCGGGATGTGCCCTGCTCGGCCACGATTCATGATCCCAGTTTCCGTACAGTACCCACGCTCCATCAGGAAGCTCGTTGCAATAAGCGGCGATCCGGTCCCTGAACTCATTTTCGTCCCGGGCGTCCCTGAGCTGAACGCTCGACAATCCTTCGCCTCCCTCGAACATGTGTACGTGAGCGTCGTTGAATCCCGGAACGGCCAGCATGCCGGGTAGACGGATCACTTCGGTGTGATCATCGATCAGGTCGGAGATCTCTTCCTCTGTACCGGCACATATGATGATGCCGTCCCTGACGGCCAGGGCGTCCACCCATGGCTCTGAGCTGCTGGCAGTGAATATCCTCTCCGGGATCAGGACAAGATCGGCGTTCACCGAATCACTGCATCCGGCAGAATGGATCAGGGTCATGAAAATGATTCCTGTAAGATTAAACGAAATATGAAGTGTTCCCGTCCTTTTATAGGGCGGAGACCTGGTGCCGACACTTGTTACATGACATGACACTGGACTATACTTGCATGAAAGGGGTCATTCCGGCAACTGCGTCCCCCAGAAGGAGTCAGGAACGATGACCGGGGTTTCGACGACAGTGGCTTTGATGGATTCCCGCAGGAGCCTTCCCTCCTTCCTGCTGCTCCTCCTGACCATTTCTGCGTTCACGATCATTCCCGTAAAGGTGGAAGCACAGTACCGCGGAGGCCGTAAACCGCCTGAAAAGGCGCTTAAGCGCACTGGTCTCCTCTTCGTCGAAGCAGGTCTCTACCGGGCATCTCCCGGGCGGGATTTTTCCAGTGCGTCCCGTGGCGCGGCATCGATCGGGAGCGGTTGGAAGGTGAGCGTTGGCAGCTGGATCGGGGGCGGATTCACCGGCGAACTGGAATGGGGTGTCATCGACAACGATCGGTTCAGTTCCACCAATCCCTGGTATTTTCGTGAGTTCAGCAACGTCACGGGGATGGATTTCCACAACTCCTACCTGCTGCCGTTACTGCGCATCAATTTCCTGACCGATCGGAAGGTGATACCGTATGTTCTGGGCGGGATGGGTCGAGTGCATTCGAGGTTCACTGTGCATTACACCATGGGCGGTAATACGTATCGCGAAGCGAAGAGTGTCAAATCACCCGTGATCTCTCTCGGAGTGGGCGTGAACCTGGTAGTCGCCGATCATGCGACCGTAGTAGTCGAGTTTCGTTCGTACGACTGGTTCAATAACGGGTTGATACCCGGTCTCGAATACTGGACAGTCAGCCGACTCGGTCTCGGGCTCAGCTGGCATTTCTGAACCGATGACACTTCTCACGGTGATCTGATCATGTTCGTGGATAGAGCTACAGTGGTGGTAACCGCCGGTACGGGAGGAAGCGGCTGTGCAGCCTTCAGACGGGAACGCGGTATACCACGAGGCGGCCCGAATGGTGGGGATGGAGGACGGGGGGGAGATGTCATCGTGCAGGTCGATTCTCACATGCGCACCCTTCTCGACTTCAAGAGGCATCCGCATCTGAAAGCTGGAAGAGGGAGGCATGGACAGGGTTCGAACAAGACCGGCGCGGATGGTGAGGATGTCATCATCCGTGTGCCTCCAGGGACGGTGATCATCGACACAGTGAGCGGAGAGGTGATCGCTGATCTGACAGAAGCTGACGCACAGGCCGCAGTCGCGCAGGGGGGACGTGGTGGGCGGGGAAACGCCCGGTTCGTCTCAAGTGTCAATCAGGCGCCTCGCCAGTGGGAAGCCGGGGCTGAAGGGGAGGAACGGACCCTAACCCTCGAATTGAAGCTGATCGCCGATGTGGGGCTCGTCGGACACCCGAATGCGGGCAAGAGCACACTGCTCAGCCGACTCTCCGCGGCGCGTCCGAAGATCGCCGATTACCCCTTTACCACCCTCGAACCGAATCTCGGTCTGGTCAGACTCGGCGACTGGGGAAGTTGTGTGATGGCGGATATTCCCGGACTGATCGAGGGAGCCAGTGAGGGGAAGGGACTGGGAATCGAATTCTTGAGGCATATCGAGCGAACGAGTGTCCTTTTTTATATGGTCGATCTGCTCGAAGATGACCCTCTGGCGGACCTCGCTGCCCTGAAACGGGAACTGGCGGCCTACTCCCCCGAACTGCTGGATCGACCCTCGACCCTTTTGTTGACGAAGCTCGATACGATTCCCCCCGATGATCGGGTACTCCACCTCGAACTGCGCGGACTCCCTGCCGGCTCCCTGCCCGGTGAGGTCGGCGCCGATACTCTTCCTGATGTTTCGGGGATGCAATGTCTGGCGATCTCGAGCCACAGTGGAGAGGGTCTGGAACGCGTGTCAGGTATCCTCGAAGAGATGCTCAGAGAGGTCGACGGAACCTGACGGAATGAAACAGTCGCCCCCCGTGCATGCCAAGGGAGGCGATCGTGAATGTTCTGCCCTGTACCCCCGGAGAGGCCCTCGCTCTCAGTCTTTCAAAGATGTATTCAGTATCGAATCTCATTCACATAGGGGAAAAATATGACAGCCTGAGGGAGTTCATGCGAGCGGTCGGGCAGGGGGGAAGTGATGTTGACGGGATCGGAACAGAGACCCTGAAGAAGTTCCGTACTGCCACTCTGATCGATGTCGATCGCGAACTGAAGCGGATGAGTGAAATGGGGATCACGCCTCTTGTCTATGGGGAGGAGGGGTACCCGACACCGCTTACCGAGGGAGTCCATGACCCGCCGCTGGTGCTCTATGTCAGGGGCGACTGCTCGGTCTTCCCGGAACAGGCCGTTGCCGTTGTGGGAACCCGGACCCCTTCAGGAGGAGGGAGACGCCTGGCGCGACGCATCAGTGAGGACCTGGCCAGGTTCCCCTTCGTGGTCGTTTCCGGTCTCGCTTCAGGTGTCGACGCGATTGCGCACCAGGCATGTCTGAAGGCGGGAGGGCGGACGATTGCCGTACTTGCCCACGGGCTCCACACCGTCCATCCGACCGCTCATCGGCAGCTGGCTGAGAGGATCATCGAGACGGGAGGCGCACTCGTGAGCGAATATCCGCCCGGGGAACCCGCCCGGAAGAGTACCTTCGTGCCGCGCAACCGGATCATCGCGGCCCTTTCTGTCGCGACCGTCGTTGTGGAAGGCGGTGTGAAGAGCGGCGCCCGGCATACAGCTGATTTCGCACTGGAATACGAGCGGCTCGTACTGGCGATCCCGGGAAATCCGATCGAACCGATGGCCGCGCTTCCCAACCGGTTGATCAGGGAGAAGCACGCCGAACTGTGCAGGGGACTTGAGGATGTGCTGGCCAGCCTGCCCCATTACACAGTCGATGGGTTGCGCGACGCCCTTGATATGAGGGCGAGGATACTCACAAAGAAGGCTGAGCAGGCACTCACCTCACTCGGCCCTGACGCGCGCCTGCTGATGGAACAGATCGGCACCGATCCCCTCCATGTGGACGATCTGTGCCGTCTGACCGATCTTGAAACTTCCCTGATCCTCTCACTCCTGCTGCAGATGGAGATCGAGGGCCTGGTGGAACAGCTCCCCGGGATGCGATATGTCGCCAACTACCGGGCGTGATCAGGGATTGATGGTGGGTGACAACACTGCCCAGTCCCAGCCGAGCAGACCGCGAGCATTCATCGCCTTGACACGTATGACGGTAACATTGGACGCATCTGTCAGGGTTGCCCCCGGTTCGGTGACTACCATGTCATGTCGAGGCGGTTCTCCCACAGGGCCCCAGACAACGTGATACTCCGTGATATCGGATTCCGGATTCGGATCCCAGCGGATCTCCATGGCATTGTCACCGCTCAAACTCACGATCTTCAGCCCCTCGACCCGTGAGGGACTCGAGGCCAGCAGCATCATCGAGGCAACGAGACTGCGGCA
>JALGVQ010000208.1 GCA_025774615.1 bacterium | reverse complement strand
AAAGAGGATCGTACCACTCATCCCGGTTCCCGGCCGGGAACCAGTCCCTCAGCGTCTGAATCCGGACGCTGAGATTCAACCCGATATCCGGCCTGCTTTTCGGCCACCCGAAGACGGAGAGCGTTCCACTCCGCCGCTTCGAGTGGTTCAGCCGGTCCGCTCTGCAATCCATCAAGCATGAGCTGTTCCAACCGGGTGGCTGCTTCGATGTTCCGGGCCTCGCGGATCAGATGACGGATATATTCACTGGTAGTGCTGAAACCACCTCGCTCTACATGTTCCTCTACAAACTGACGCAGTGAATCCGGTAGCGATACATTCAACGTAGTCATGGCAGAAACTCCCCCGTGAATGACAGATAACAATCATATAATAACATTATATGACAAGAACAGGCAATTCAATCAATTCGGACACACGTATCCTGTCCTGTCCTGTCCTGTCCTGTCCTGTCCTGTCCTGTCCTGTCCTGTCCCCCCGAATAATTCCATCCGACCGACAACATCGCTTTCTGTTTCACACTGTGATCGTATTCAAACTGCTGTCTCAATGGGCAGTATTTGGTAATTTTTCGGGGATACAACCCGGCTAAGGTCCAAGTGAGGCAATTGAAGTTACTATAACTCCATCAGGCCTTGTATAGGTCGGGCTATCCGCTACGACGACCATGAGAGCTCTACATGAGGCATTGGCTTCATCTGTCAGTTTCTTTTGCAGTGCCAGAAGATTTCTTGCTCCCTCATCAACTCGATGATGACCGAGCTTGACCTCAATGGCTATCCAGCGGCCGTCAACAGATTCAACAATGACATCTACCTCTAATCCCTTATTGTCACGATAGAATCGAATCCCTGCCCGGTGAGGTTGCGCGTAGACACGCAAATCATGAACAACCTGGGACTCGAATAGGAATCCGGCCAATTCGATCTCCGGTCCCAGTAGTCGCTCAGGTGTCGCACCTAATACTGCAACCGCAAGTGAAGGATCGGCGAGGTGGCGTTTCGGTGTCGCGGCCAGTCTGATCCGCGAACGCAGCTTCGGCTTCCAGTTTTCTTGATCTTCAATGAGAAAGAGACGATTCAGTGCTTTGATATAGTCGTTGATCGTCGATTCACTGGGAGGTTGTTCTGATGACCGTCTGATAGTGCTCAATGATGCATCAGTCGCCACATTGCGGGCATATGAGGTCAGCAATCGCCGAACTCCGCCGGGATCACGCATTACGCCATCAACCTGGCGGATATCCGTATTCACGATAACATCGATATAATCTGTATTGGCATCGAGGGCATCATCGAGAGGTAGAGAGAGATTGTCCGGCCACCCTCCGATCGAAAGGGACGTTATCGCTTCACTGACGGTGAAGGAGTGTGAACCTGCCGAAGCCGGTTCCCCGTCCAATAGAGCACCTATTGACACATCCCCACTGGCCAGTCCACGTTCATGAAGAGTCATGGTGCGCATGGGTACAACTGCGATTCGACGTGCACCAGTATGGCTGATCTGATCGTCCTGCGGAGATGAGGATCCTGTTAATAGGAATAACCCTTTCCCGCCAATGTCATCGATGCGACCTCGGACAGCGTCCCACATACCCAATGCCAGTTGGTATTCGTCGATGAGGCGAGGATACTCACCATCAAGTACAAGACGCGGATCAGTCCTGGCCGCAGTCAAAGCTGCCCGATCCTGATCCAGACGAACCTCTGACGCAGCGAAAGTTCGAGCAGTAGTTGTCTTTCCGACTGCTTTCGGGCCAGTCAGCAAGATTCCACCGTGCGAACGGAGTCTGTTCGTTACACGATCCTCGATAATGCGTTTGCGAATCTTTTTCATAGTAATCCTCGATACCCCTCTTTAATTAATCAATTACGTCAATTACGTGAATTGTACTCGTATCAATATAGTGATTGTACCATTTTCATACAAGTTATTGTACTAATTCAAAGTAGATTAGAACCTGTCCTCCCGAATATGGCCCTTTCATCACCCCCAGCATCCTGTTGAAGCCCCACGGAAGCACCAATCCCCTCAATGAGGGTCTCTCCCCTGCCCTGAAGCATGAAAAAGACCTGCATCGGCCCGTGGGATACCAGTTCGGACACACGCCTGCTACATGGGGGGATTCCTGATCAGGATAGTGTCACGTGGAGATTCAGGCGCTGCGGGGGGATTGAGCGGAGGGAAGGGACTCAGCCACCTTGAGCTCAGCCGGCGGCGACCGGCCATTGGGCAGGAGCGCTTCTCCGGGCCGCCACTTCAGGTGCCGCAGGATCTGACAGGGAATCCCCCTCCCCCGCCAGGAATCGGATGGTGACGATCACCGGTTCCGGGATATCCGCGGCAACGGGGACTCCATATCCGCCAGGATATACGCCATCACCGCCATTGCGGCAGTCTGATCGGCCAGCAGTGACGGCTCGACATTTTCAACGACATCTTCCTCGGAATGATGATAATCGAAATAGAGTTCCGTACTGGCCCATACTCCAAGCAGGGGAACTCCGTGGGCGCCGAGGGGACCGATGTCGGGACCTCCCCCGCCGAGACGGAGTTCATCAGCCCCGACCGAAGCGAGCAGGCGGAGGATATTTCTGACGATCGCGCTGCCCTCCTCCGTTGTCCCGGAAATACCGAAACCGATCATCGGACCGGCACCGCCGTCTGACTCGATCGCGACGATGTGCTGAGAGGCTTCATCCGCGTGCCCGTCGGCATAGGCATTCCCGCCGCGCAGTCCTCCGACTTCCTCTGCAGCGAAGAGCACCACCCGGATTGTGCGGCGCGGCCGCAGGTCGAGCAGGTTGAGGATTCTCAACGTTTCCATCGCAGCCACACATCCCGTTCCGTCATCGTGGGCACCGGTCCCGAGATCCCACGAATCGAAATGCCCTCCGATGACGACTACCTCTCCTGGGAGTTCACTTCCCCTCAGTTCACCCACCACATTGGCTCCCTGTACATCAGGAAGCATCCTGACATCGAGTTCAAGGCGGAGACGCACCTGCGTTCCCGACCTGACGAGGCGGGCGATCGAACCGGCATCGGCCATGGTGAGCGCCGCGGCGGGTATCGGCACCACCCCCTCTTCATACGCAGTCATGCCGGTATGCAGGTTCCCGGCCGGCCCGGTTCCCACGGACCTCACGAGACATGCTACCGCGCCCTTCCGGGCGGCGACCGCCGGCCCCTGCGAACGGTAGGCCACTGCTTCTCCATATCCCGACATGTCGCGGCTGGTGCGTCGCATGGGGAAATTGAAAAGAACGATCTTCCCCGCCACATCGCCTGGCTGGAGTGCTTCGAATTCCTCGAAATCGGCTGCCACGACAACATCGGCCTCGATGCCGTCGGCCGGCGTTCCGACACTGTTACCCAGCGCGGTGATCTGTATCGCCCTCCAGTGGGGAAGGGTCATCCAGGCCGCCTCACTGCCGCGCACCCAGTGGGAGACCATCACCTCCTCCTCCCGAACCTTGTCCCCACCGTCGGCGCGCATCGTCTGCATCGCCCACTCGCGTGCCACTCTGCCGGCGGGCGATCCGACCAGACGCGGACCGATCCCGTCGCACAGTTCCACAAGCTTCTCGAACTGCAGGCCCTGTGACCTCACAGCTTCGATGATCCGCGCGGCATCGGCCCCGTACTCCTCCGCGATCGTGTTCTGATCATCGACGCACGATGACGCGATCAGCGACAGCGACACAACCGGAAGCGCGATCAGTACGCAGGCGAGTATTCCCTTTTTCATGATTTCCTTTCCTCCATCGACACACATGCCGGGCCCACCCGGCATATCACGCGGCCGGCACCCCGGGGCGTTCCGCGGGAGCACGTGCCAGAAAGAATGTGCTCCCGACGATGAGCAGCGCTCCCGCGACACTGAGCGGACCGGGTATCTCACTGAAGAAGAGTACACCCCACAGGGTGGCAAAGACGATCTGAAGATACCCTGTCGCGGCCACGCGGCCCGCCGGCTCAAGACGCATCCCCTTCGTCAACCAGAGCTGTCCGAAAAAGGTGGCGACGCCGATCCCGATCAGGAGCGGCCACTCCCTGGCATAGGGCACGACGAGATCGGTTATCATGACCGGTGAGGAGCCTATCGTGCTGACGAGGGCGAACCAGAACACGATGACGAGCGGTTCTTCAGTCCTGGCGAGCTTCCGGATCAGAACCCATGCGGCCGCGCTCAGCAGCGCGCTCACTACTCCCGCGCCGACGGCTAGCGGATCAAGACCCGCGCTCATCTCTCCGAACAGTACGGTCGGCTGGGCAACCAGCACGACCCCGAAGAGACTGAGGATCACCAGCCCCATATGCCGCATGCCGAGTGACTCTGAGATGAAGATCGCGGCGATCACCGTGGTGAAGGTCGGATTCAGGAACTGAAGCACCGTGGCATCTGCCAGGGGGAGTCTGAGGATGGCGAAATAGAAGCAGTTGAGTGCGATGAATCCGAGGACACCCCGACGGTTGGTCCCCCAGGGACTGATCCCTCTGGCTCGGAGCGCAATGATACAGAGGATGATCAGGACGACCGATCGGGCGAATACCAGCTCGAAGGAGTGGATGTGCTGACCGGCGGTCTTCACCATGAGGCTCATGACGCTGAAACAGAACGTCGCGGCGACCATGTAGCGCAGACCCTGCGATAACCGTCTCGATCCAGGCTGTGACATGGAGAGCAACAAATCCTCCTGAACCGGAACCGCCACCCCCTTTTTCACTGCACTCAGCGACCAACTCCGGTTTGAACCGGGTCGGAGGTACGGTTACATTCATCGTGCGTGCCGCCGCAGGACCAGGAGCACCACACGTTCGTGCCGATGCACGGCCGGGGGCACACCAGAGAAGAGGAGATGCACCGATGCGTAAACCAACGGCTCTCGAGATCGTGATCCCCGTTCTGGCGGCTGCTTCCATCCTCTGGATCCTGCCATCGAAGAGCGCCTATCTCGACACGGCCCTGGCGGGACTCGAATGGATCGAGAGCCATGCAATCGAGGAGACCGAAGGCGCCTCCCTCTACCCCAACGTCCCCGACGAATCGGACTCTCCCATGAGGGACATCACTCTCTACCACGGTCAACCGGGTCGCATCCACGCCCTTCTGCAGGCGGCAGTGGCAACAGGTGATCCGAAGTGGGAGGACGCTGTACGCCGCGCTCTGGCCGGACTCGATGAATCTCTCGCCCGGACCACCCTCACCGGATACCGGGACGCAGGCCTCTACACCGGGATTGCCGGAGCTGCCGCGGTTCACCTGCAGGCATCCCGCGTTCTGGAGGATGGGAACAGCTTCGGCCGACAGGCACTCTCGCTGGCCGACACTATCGTGACCTGGAGTCGTCCCCTGCAAAACGGGACCACATGGAACGGGGTGACCGACATGATCTCGGGCACCTCCGGTACCGGTCTCCTGCTCCTTGAGGCTTTCGAAGTCAGTGGCGAGCGCGCGTATCTCGACGTGGCGATCGACGCTGCCCGGTGGCTGACCGACACGGCGATCGAGGACGATGAGAGTGAGGGGGACCGCTACTGGAGGATCTCCGATGAGGGCGGCCTCCACTATCCGAATTTCTCTCATGGTACGGCCGGCGTCGCGTTCTTCCTCGGGCGGGCGGCCCGGTACGCCGCCGACAACTCGATGGGCGAAGTCGCAAGCCTCTTCTCGGCAGCCCGCGCCTCGGGGATCTCGTGGCTGCAGGCCCACGGTGAGGCGGACGGCTGCGTGGTATTCCACCATGAGGGTGATGGAGAGGACCTTCAATATCTCGGCTGGTGCCACGGCCCGGCCGGCACCGGGCGACTCTTCATGCAGGAGAGCGGCCTGCCGCGACCGGAAGAGAACATGGTGCAGGCACTCTCTGGACCGGCTGAGGCCGGAGCACGCTACCTGATCGATTCGGGCCTTCAACCGGGTGAAAGCCCCTCCGGTTACTGGAACAACCTCGGCATCTGCTGTGGTACCGCCGGGATCCTGAATTACCTGCTCGACCTCTATCTTGTCACGGATGAGAAGCAGTACCTCGACGGCGCGAAGGAGTGCGGCGATATCCTGATGAGCCGGGCTGTTCAGGCAGGTGACGGCATGGTGAAGTGGCCGGTGGCCGAGCATCGTACCCGACCTGACTTCATCCAGTCTCAGACCGGCTACATGCAGGGGGCCGCCGGAATATCGGCGAGCCTCATCCGGCTCTACCTCGTC
>JALGVQ010000034.1 GCA_025774615.1 bacterium | reverse complement strand
CTAGCCTGAATTTTCGCCAGGCATAGTTATACCCTAATCTGAAACAAGTTCTACGCCATCTGTGTGCTATCGTGCATTGATACTGCCTGATGTAATGAGAATGCTGATGAAGTAGTTAGGTAATATATACATTATCAATAATAGAGAATTGCACATATATGTTCCAGGTGTCACCGAACGCACGCCCTACATGTTATTATCTCGTAAGCCATAATATGGCCTAATAAGGGCATTTAAGAAGCACATGATGGGGTTTGCTTTGTCCTGTGATCCCAGAGTGTCGTAATATAACATATATTAAATGTTACTATGACTAAAGGAATAAGAGCTAATCAAAAGGCTGGCGCAGACTACTTTCTGCAGCCGGTAACCGCTAAACAACGCCAGTACGAGGCCATGCGTGCCTACATCGTGGAAGGCGTGCCTGCGGCTGAGGTCGCCGCTCGCTTCGGTTTAGCCACCTCCACCATCTACTCTCTGAGTCGCGAACTGCGTGCCGGGCACCTGGAGTTCTTTACTGCCGTCAAACGTGGTCCCAAGAGAGCTCCCAAACGTGATGCTGTCCGTGACAGAGTCATCCAACTGCGCAAGCAGAACTACTCTGTCTACGATATCCAGGAAGCGCTACGAATCGAAGGCGTGAGCGTAAGCCATACGGTTATTTATCAGATCTTACAGGAAGAAGGATTCACCAGACTCCCGCGCCGCAGTGGGGATGAACGACCGTCGCTACCACGGCCTGAACAAGCCGAGCTTGCCGATGTGCGCCAGTTGGATTGGAAGAAGTTTGCTTCCTTTGAGACCGAAGGTGGTGGGCTGTTCCTGTTCGTGCCGACTCTTGTAGAGTGGGGTATAGAGGGCTGGATCCGACGGGCAGGGCTCCCCGGTTCCCAGATGATCCCTGCCCTGCAGTCGGTACTATCCCTGCTCTCGCTCAAACTCACCGGCAGGGAGCGGATCTCTCATGTAATGGATGTCTGTGCTGACCCGGGGTTTGCCCTCTTTGCCGGCATTAACGCTCTTCCCAAGACCACGGCGCTTTCCACCTACAGCTACCGTATCACACGGGATATGACCGCCTCGATTCTGGCCAGCTACACCGGGGCCCTGACCCGCTCAGGGCTTTTACCCGGTGAGAGCTTCAACCTTGATTTCCACGCTATCCCACACCGGGGAGAGGAGGCGATGCTGGACAAAAACTATATCTCGCGCCGCTCCCGCAGTGAGCAGTCTGTGCTGGCCTTCCTGGTCCAGGACAACGATTCACACGTGCTGTGTTATGCCAATGCCACCGTCCGCAAGGACGATGCTGCCCATGAAATACTGCGCTTTGTGGACTACTGGAAAGAGACCCGGGGGACTTTGCCCCCTCATCTGGTTTTTGACTCCAAGCTGACTACCTATGATGTGCTGGACCGTCTGGATAAACTGGACATCCTCTTCATCACCCTGCGCCGCAGGGGCCCTGCCATTGTTCGCGATCTCCGTCAGCTGCCCGCTTCTGCGTGGACAGGTATGAAGCTCTCCGGCTATGGGCGACGCTATCGGAACGTCCACTATACGGAGAGGCCCGTATCGTTGAAAGATGTGAAGAACCCTCTGAGGCAAATCGCTGTGCGGGGGCTCGGACGTGAAGAACCCACTCTCTTTTTAACCAATGACTATGAGATAAAACCTGTTGATCTGGTTGATCGCTATGCACGCCGCATGCTGATAGAGAACAGTATCGCCGAGAATATAGGCTTCTTTCATCTCGACGCCCTCAGTTCCGCCATCGCCATCCAGGTTGATTTCGACATGATGCTTACCCTGACTGCCAACGCTCTCTATCGCCGGCTGGCCTGGAAGTTGGAAAGGTTTGAGAGATCACAGCCCAAACAGATCTTTCGTCGCTTCCTGAACGCACCGGCCCGGGTTACGGTTACAGACAAAGAGGTTAGGGTCCGTATCCGCCGCATGGCTCACCATCCCATCCTTCTGGCAAGTGAAATACTTGATGTCACCCCCTCAGTGCCCTGGTGGGGTGGCCGGCGCCTGCATGTGGAAATCAGGTAGGTGAGTGCTAAAATTAGGGTGTAATTCCCTTCGGCGAAAATTCAGGCTAGAGGAAGCACCAATTCCCATCACCCGGTCAGGAGATTGTGATCTTGTTTCACCTGCCAGGCAGTCGCAAAGCTTCCATAGGTCTGACGGGCGAGTTCAGCGACCGATAATGATGGATCCCGAGCCAGAGCGGCCCACATATCGGCACGGTAGCTCGGTCCGTTTCGGATCCTCTCTCGATAGGTCGCATGCATGCGGGCTAGTTCTTTCACGGTCAGGATATCGGATGGACGTACCCGAAGGATATCGGACGGCACACGTAAAACTGTGTGTGAGAATCGGGAATCCTCTCCTCGACGTCGAATCTGAAAAGCGGAACCGACCCGGAGAAGATCTACATCATGACCACGATACATTTTGCCGAGGCGCACGAAGCGCCGGTCTGAAATAAGCCACTGAGAGACAGCTGCCCAGAAGGCCTGAATTCGCTCTGAGTCCTGATGGGAGACTGTGCGGACCAATCTGTCAGCATTGATCCAGGGGTGGTGTATACCCAGCCAGTTCACCAGAATCGACAGGACACGAAGGTCATCGTTATCCATGCCTTCGCGGGACGCAGCCAGAAGAGTGTCCTCGATGTTCGGATTCTCAATCGGGGACGCGGCAAAGTTCATGCCGATGCCGGCCATGGCCTGTGTCAGGGTATCACCGGCAGGCAGCTCTGGTGCTGTTATAACCCGTTTATATGCCATAACCCAATCTCTCCCTGAGATCCCTTAATACATCCCTGACATGTTCCGGCCAATCGGGATTGGTATCCCGTTCCTCAAGCCAGGGAGTAATCTCACCTTGGAGTTCCGGATCCAGAACATCAACATCCCTCGTATGTCGGTCTATGATCCCCAGCAGACCGAGCACGCTCGCTCCGATAGCAACACACTCAAAGGATACATTCCGCTCCGCCAGAAAATCATCAAAGGTCGGTATGATCACTTCCGGATTCATGGTATCAGCATAACTGATACCATGAATGTCGTCAATATCAATAACAAGTTAGTACCCTGATGTAACCCTGTGGCAGCACCAGCTCCAGGGATCACCAATCTGCCATCAACTCAGCGGTCTGTGAAGGTCGGATCTAGAAAAAGTAAAGCAGCAGGTAAGCGCCCAGTCCGATAACCACCCACACCACAATCGCCCCGGTACTCCACGTGCGGGCGAACACCCCCTCCGGCCCATGCAGATGGAAGACCCCCCGGGAGACCAGCTTCAGTCCGCTCATGGCCACGCCGGTGATAGCTTCCTTCGCGCGACCGCCGATGTGCATCACGACCCGTACCGCCGCGGGCAGAGCCCGCCGGTAGGTCCAGTCGAAGTCGAGGTTGGTCGACCGCAGTTCCGGCGGATAGATGTGGGTGACCTTCAGGAAGGTGAAGGCCGCGGCCGAGAGGATCAGCAGCTGCAGCTGGTTGATCACGTGGGCGGCGGTGTATGGCACATAGTCCATCGGGAATGGCAGGAGCGAGTAGAGCGGCTTCGGGAAGATCCCGATGAAGAGACAGAGTCCGGCCGTGATCCCCATGGTGATCAGCATGTTCTTCGGCGCTTCCTTCGGCCTCAGACCGGAGTCGTGGGCAAAGAAGGCGAAGAAGGGGATCTTGATACCGGCATGGTGGAACACACCGGCCGAAGCGAAGAGGAGCATCAGCCAGATAACGGTGGCGTGCTGTTCGGCCACGGCAGTCATGATCAGCGACTTGGTGACGAATCCGCTGAAGAGGGGGAAGGCCGAGATCGAGGCCGCGCCGACACAGCAGAAGATGGTCGTCAACGGCATCGTCCGGTAGAGACCACCCAGTTCGGATCCGTTGATCGTCCCGACCCGGAAGAGGACCGCGCCCATCGCCATGAAGAGGAGCCCCTCGAAGAGGATGTTGGCGAACGCGTGGGCCGCGGCGCCGTTCAGCGCCAGCCCGGTGCCGATGCCGATCCCCACTACCATGAAGCCGAGCTGGTTGTTCAGGCTGTAGGCCAGCACCCGCCGCAGGTCGTTCTCGATCACGGCGAAGAAGATCGGGAACATCGCCATGATGGCACCGATCCAGATCAGAATGTCGAGACCGGCGAATCCGCGCGCCAGGGCGTAGATCGCCAGTTTGGTGGTGAAGATGCTCAGGAAGAGCGTCCCCGTCACGGTGGCCTCGGGGTAGGCATCCCCGAGCCACATGTGCAGCAGCGGGAAGGCCGCCTTGATCCCGAAGGAGAGGAGGATCAGCAGGCTACCGGTGTCACTCCAGTTGAAGGTGTCGGTGATCAGACCGAATTCGAGGCCCAGGCCGTCCGAGACCCGGATGATGATCCCTGCCAGCAGGAGGACTCCGGAGAGGACCTGGATGATCAGGTAGCGCATCCCTGACCGGTAAGCGCGCTCGGTGCCGCGGGCCCAGATGAGGAAGACCGACGTGGCTGCCGTCAGCTCCCAGTAGACGAAGAGGGTGATCAGGTCGCCGGCGAAGACCGCCCCGATGGCCGATCCGACGTACATGAGCCCCGAGATCTGCTGAACCCGGTCTTTGACGTGGATGGAGTAGAGGGCACAGAGGAAGGCCGCGCCGTGGAAGATGACCCCCCAGACCATGCTGAGCTTGTCGATCCTGATGGGGGTCAGTTCGTACCCGAAGAGGGAGAACTGCATCAGGTAACCTGAATCGAAGCTGAGCAGGTGCAGGAAACTGAGTACGGGCAGCAGGAGGAGGGCGACCGTAGCCGCCCGCCCCTTCAGGAAGATGAAGAGGAGCGCTCCGAGGATGAGCAGGGTTCCTGGCGGGAGGAACTCAATCATAGTAGTCCTCGTCCCGCTTCAGGAGGACACGGAGTCCCTTCGCCGCGATGACCAGAACCACACAGGCGACGAATCCGTAGATACCGTAGAAACCGAAGATCCCTTCCAGTCCCTGGAAGTGGGGGTGCTTGTGATATACGAGATCGAGGAGGATCATCACCCCCGCCGCGATGAAGACACCCCGGACGACCCAGTTCACGATACGCGGATTGTCGGTCCAGCGTTTCCGTTCCTCATACATGGCTAACCGATCCCGCTCAGGAGTTCGTAGATACCCTGTGCACTGAAGAAGAGGATGATGCAGCCGATCGCGGTCAGGACCGGTGGCAGCACACAGAAGAAGGGAGCTTCCCTGATACCCCCCTCGCCCTCTCCATGAGCTTCCTCCTCACCATGCGATGAGTCCTCGATCGGTGCCGGACGGAAGAAACCGCGGGCCACGACCGGCATCAGGTAGGCGATGCTGAGCAGCGAACCCACCATCAGCACACCGATCATCATGAGCTGCCCCGCGTCGGCCGCGCCCAGCATGAGAAACCACTTGCTCCACGAACCGCCCATGGGGGGAAGTCCGATGATGCTGAGGGATCCGATCAGAAAGGCCAGAAAGGTAAAGGGCATCTTCCTGCCCAGCCCGTCCATCTGGCTGACCTCGCTCTTGTGGGCTCCGACCAGGATCGCTCCTGCGCAGAAGAAGAGGGTGATCTTGCCGAAGGCGTGCATGACGATGTGCATGCTCCCGCCCATGATGCCCCACTGCGTCGCCAGAGCCGCTCCAAGCACGATGTAGGAGAGTTGACTGATCGTGGAATAGGCCAGGCGGGCCTTCAGGTTGTCCTTCTGGATCGCAATGCAGCCTGCGATGATGATGGTGGCGGCCGCTACCCATATGAGCCAGGTGCTCGCGCCGGTTGAGGTGAGCAGATCGGGTCCGAAGATGTAGACCGAAACCTTCATGATGGTGAAGACACCGGCCTTGACCACCGCAACCGCGTGCAGCAGCGCGCTCACCGGAGTGGGAGCAACCATCGCGGCGGGGAGCCACCGGTGGAACGGCATCAGGGCCGCCTTACCGGTACCGAAGGCGTAGAGCGCGAGCAGCAGCATCAGGTTGCCGTCGCTCAACTTGCCGGCCAGGATACCGCCCGACCTGAAGTCGGTGGTTCCCGCCACCACGTATGTCCACACCATCGCAAGGAAGAGGAATGCGATCGAGGTCCCTATCAGGATCCCCAGGTACATCCGGCCGGCCTTCTTCGCCTCCTCGGTCCCGTGGTGGGTGACCAGCGGGAATGTGGAGAGCGTGATCGCCTCATAGAAAACGAAGAGCGTGAACACGTTCCCCGCGAACGAGACTCCCACCGCTCCGGTGATGGCGAGCGCAAAGAAGAAGTAGAACCGGGTCTGGTTCTTCTCGTGATGGCCCCGCATGTACCCGATCGAATAGAGCGTGGTGACGATCCAGAGCCCCGAGGCCACCAGCGCGAAAAGCATGCCGAGTGGTTCCACCTCGAAGGAGAGCGACAGCCCGGGGAGGATCTCCACGATATCGAGTACCGGCCTGCCCCCCGATCGGACCACGGGAAGGATGGTGGTAGCGATCAGGATGAACTGGGTCGCGGCGGTCGTGAGACTTGCTGCTTCTCTCAGATTGGGGCGCTTGCGCAGAAGGAGTACCAGTATCCCTCCGAAGAGGGGCCAGATGACTGCCAGGCCGATCGCGGTCGAGACGTTCATGATCCGGCTCCGAGCAGCATGCGTGCCGCGTCACCGGCAACACCGGCGCTCAGCGAAGTGAAAATACCGAAGAAGATGATGGCGAATACCAGTGTCCAGACCGGCACGAGCAGACCGATCGGCGCCTTCTTCACTTCCGGCGCATCCTCAGGAGCCTCCTGGAAATAGGCGACCTCCACGACCCGCCAGATATACACCACGGCAAGGAGTGAGCTGAGCAGGATCAGCACCGCCACCGGCCACTGTCCCGACTCCATCGCGGCGCTCACCAGGTACCATTTACTGACAAATCCGACCGTCAGCGGCACGCCGATCATGCTCAATCCCGCTATCACGAAGGCGGCCATGGTAAACGGCATCCGCTTCCCGAGACCACGCATGGCGTCGATATGGGTAGATCCGACACGGTAGAGCACACATGCCATCACGAGGAAGAGCCCGCTCTTCATCAGGGCGTG
Source organism: bacterium (assembly GCA_025774615.1). Classification (GTDB taxonomy): domain Bacteria; phylum Blakebacterota; class Blakebacteria; order Blakebacterales; family Blakebacteraceae; genus Blakebacterum. The sequence continues at coordinate 9,914 of JALGVQ010000034.1, read as the reverse complement.
ATTGAAGAGGTGGACAATACCGCCGGTCAGTCCGGTCACTGACGCCATGCTGAGTCCGAGCAGCATGTACCCGATCTGGGCGACACTCGAGTAGGCCAGCATCCGCTTGATGTCGGTCTGGTAGATGGCCACGATCGACCCGGCGAACATTGCCACGATCGCAAGCGGCATCAGCACCCGGTCGAGGTGCAGCTGTTCGAATGCCAGTTCCACACCGAAGATACTGAAGATGAAACGCGCGAGGACGTAGAAGGCGACCTTGGTGGCCGTCGCGGCGAGGAAGGCGGTCACGATCGCCGGAGCGTAGGTGTAGGCGTTCGGCAGCCAGATGTGGAGCGGGAACACAGCCAGTTTGATGCTCGTGCCGACAGTGACACAGGCCAGCGCCACCAGGACCGTCCGATTGGGGCCGACCATGGCCAGCTGGTCTGCCATATCCACGATGTTCAGCGTGCCGGTCACCATATACAGCATGCCGATTCCCAGCAGGAGCAGCGTGCCGCCGATGGTGCCCATCACGAGGTACTGGATCGAGGAAGTCAGCGCGCGTCGCGTGGCTCCCTGGGAGATAAGGGCGTATGAGGAGAGGGATGAGATCTCCAGGAAGACGAAGATGTTAAAGACATCACCGGTGATCGTCATCCCGGCCAGACCGGTCATGCAGAGCAGGAACGCGGCGTAGAAGAGATTGTGCTTCTTCTCGGGCACCTCCATCGAAAGAGAGGTGAGACTCGCGCTGATCACCACCGCGCAGATCCCGGTGACGATGATGAGTACCAGGGCGTTGAAGAGATCGATCCGCAGTTCGATCCCCCAGGGAGGCGTCCACCCCCCCTGCTCGTAACTGATCGTACCGTGGAGGATCACCCGGTTGAGGAGGACGCACGCTCCCGCGAATGCCGCCCAGGCCACCGTAGTAGCCAGCAGCCAGGCCGCTCGCGCCTTGCGGATCAGTACACAGATGACCGCCGAGAGCAGGGGAACCGCGATCTGGAACGCCGGGAGGTGTGAGGATATGGAGAGGCCGCTATCATGCATATCCGTTATCCCTCCTCCCCCGCTTCCAGCTCTCTGATCTCATCCTCTTCGATCGTGTCGTACTCCTCCTTGATTCGGACCACGAGGGCCAGCGCGAACGCCAGGGTGGCGACAGCCACCACGATCGCGGTAAGCATCAGCACGTGGGGCACCGGGTTGGAGAAGACCTCGAACCCCTCTCCCGCGATCGGTGCGGTACCACCACGCACCTTCCCCATGCTGACGAAGAACATGATCACCGAGACCTGGAAGATGCCCAGACCGATGATCTTTTTGATCAGGTTGCCCTTGGCGATGACCGTGTAGAGTCCGGTCATCATCAGGATCATGATGATCCAGTAGTTGAGGAGGCCCGGGTCAAACATCTTCGCGCCTCCTCCGCTCCGTGAAGAGGAAGAAGAGGGTAGCCATGACCGAGCAGACGGTGAGACCGACCCCGAGTTCCACCAGGAGTATACCGAGGTGCTGACCATGGACCGGGTCGTGAGCCAGGACGTTGTAGTCCAGGAAGTTCCCGCCCTTCAGGATCGTTGCGATCCCAACCGATCCATAGAGGAGTACTCCAGAGGCCATTATGATCTGCAGGACCCGCAGGCGGAAGACCATCCGGGCCTTCGGCAGACCGAAGATCAGCGAGTAGAGGATGATCCCGGCTCCGAAGATGACACCGGCCTGGAAGCCGCCTCCGGGACCGTAATCACCGTGGAACTGTACGTAGAGGGCAAAGAGCATGATGAGCGGGATCAGCACTTTACTCAGGGAACGCAGGATAACGTGCCGGGTGACCATCAGCCGCTTCCCTCCCCCGGCGCGAGCAGTTCTTCTTCACGCCGTCGAGAGACGACGGGAGTAGCGAAGAGCAGCATCACACCGATCGCAGCAGCGAGGATGACCGTCGTCTCTCCCCATGTGTCATATCCACGATAGGAGGCCAGGACCGAAGTCACCTGGTTGGGGATACCGATCTCTTCAGGGGAGTCCTCGATGAAACGGGGGGCCATGTGGTGATGGATCGGTGCGTCCGGGTCACCGTAGCTGGGCATGTCGAGCGTACCGTAGATCAGCGCCGCGCCGGTGAAGGTGACGACAATCAGCCCGATGAGGGCCTGACGGCGGTTCGCAGTCGGTTTTTCCTCACTGCTGGTGACGGAGAGCGTTGCCAGCATGAGCAGGGTTGATATTCCCGCCCCCACAGCTGCCTCGGTAAAGGCCACATCGACGGCATCCATCACCGTGAAAAGAGTGGCCGAGAGCAGACTGAATATCCCGGCGAGCATGACGGCGGCAAAGAGGTCGCGCAGCCTGATGATGGCTATGCCGATGGCCACCAGAAAGACGAAGAGGATGATGTGCAGGATGTCGATCATCGATCATCCTCTGTCTGGTCGGGTCCGCTCCTGAACATCGGGGTCTCCCGGTAGTACGCGGCCTTTGTCAGGGCATGGCTCGAAAGGGGCGAAGTCAGGATAAGGAAGAGCAGTATCATGATCAGCTTGATCCCCACCAGGGTATGCTCGACCTGCAGCAGGAGTCCGAGGATGATGAGCCAGGCGCCGACCGTATCGGTGATGCTCGCCGCGTGCACCCTGGTGTAGAAATCAGGCAGACGCAGCAGACCGATGCCGCCGACGATCACGAAGAACGATCCGGAGATCAGAAGCACCCAGCTCGCTATGTCGAGTACGGGGGCCACGGTCAGGATACCTCGTCCGATTCGTGATCTTCGATGCCGGCAAGATGACCGAAGTGAGTGAATTTCAGTACCGCGATCGTACCGATGAAGTTCATGAGCGCGTACACGAGCGCCAGATCGAGGAACTCGGGGCGTCCGGCCAGGAAGTTGACGACTGCTATCATCAGCACCGTCTTAGTCCCGAAGCTGTTCAGAGCGAGGATCCGGTCGAATACCGTCGGCCCCTTCACCGCCCGTATCATGGTCATGACCATGCAGACCAGAAGGGCCGCCATCGCTGCGCCGAACATGTCGAACATCAGCTGAGACCCTCCATACGTGTCACCCGCCGGTCCATCTCGCCCTTCTGCAGTTCCTCTGCCACTTCTTTTGCGATGGCGTGCACAAGGATCCTGTCTTCATGTACCTGGATCGAGACCGTGCCCGGCGTGAGCGTGATGGAGTTGGCGTAGATCACACGGCCGAGGTCGGTCTTCTGGCTGGTCTCCACCTCGATGAGCTGAGGAGTGATGTCCATTTTCGGCTGGAGGACACGTTTCGTGACATCGATGTTCGCGAGAATGATCTGCCAGATCAGCCAGGGGACGTAGCGGATCGCGCCGCCGATGAGATGGATCGGGACTCCTTCAGAATCGATGATCTCCATCTTCCAGGAGAGGAAGACTACCAGAGCGCAGGAGAAAACACCGAAGCTGATGATCAGGGTCGTGTAATGACCGGAGGAGAGCAGCCACAATATAAACAGGAGGATGAACAGCCCGATGGCCAGTTGCAGTGGATTTTTCTTCAGAATCATTCGCTCATGAAGTCCGTTCTCACGATCCTGAGGCCACGATCGTCTGAAGAAATACTCTCTCAGCGATCACTTCCGGGGAGACAGGGCCAGCCTCCTTGACGCGCTAATATAGTGCTCTGTCCGACAACGTGAAGCGCTGATTCCCTGAATCGTGAAATAAATCTCAAGTGCGGTTATCTGGTGTAGTAACCTCACTTCTCTTCTTCATCCCCTCCATCATCTTCTCCCTCATCCGCATCAGTCGATGCTGTTCCATCGAAGGGATTGATGGCCCGCTTCTGCTGCCACTCCTTCAGCTGCTTGTCGAGCCCCACGTGCTTCTCCTGCTGTTTCTTCTGGTACTCTCCGTCGCTGAAGAGCTTGTCGATCTCAGCCTGTTTCTCCTCCGACCGCTGCTGGAATTCCACCAGTTCCTCTCTCATGGCGGCCCCGGTATCCTCACGCGGGAGGTCCTCGAGAAGCGTGTGATCGGCAACCTCGACCCGGGTGTCGAAGGGAGTCTTGTGGATCTTCACGATACCGTGACTCTCGAGCGCCCTGGCCACCACCCCCACCACTTCATGAGAGATATGGAGGAGGACACCGATTTCCTCCATCGTGGGAGGTTTCTCGTTCGCGTGCTCGAGGATACGGGCGGCAGCCACCACCAGGTGGCCCTGCTGATAGTTCGGAGTGATTTCCATATCCTTTTTTTCGCACATCTCGGCCATCGAGGCAAGTGCGTATCGACATGAGACGTCAAGTTGCCCCGATCCCTGCTTCCAGGTCGACCCGATCCCTTCCTCCTTGACTGGCCCTCCTGAACAGGTCTTTAATTTAGGCATGACTAATCTCGTGGGTGACCGCAGTCCCATCTCCGACTCGGTCGGCGACTACCTGAAAGCGATCTGGACACTCGGCGGCGGTCAGCCGGTCTCGACCAGTGATCTCGCAAGACAGCTGGGTGTCTCACCCCCGAGTGTCTCGGGCATGCTGGTGAAACTCAACGATTCGGGTCTGGTCGACCATGAACGGTATCATGGAGCCACACTTACACCCGGCGGGACACGGGAAGCGCTGAGACTTGTACGCCGGCACCGGCTGATAGAATTATTTCTGGTGAATCATCTCGGTTATGCATGGGATGAAGTGCACGAAGAAGCGGAGATCCTGGAACATGCCGTTTCAGATCAGTTCGTGGAGCACCTCGACATCCTCCTGGAATCCCCCACCCACGACCCTCATGGTGACCCGATCCCGACAGCCGATGGAGCACTCCCCGAAACTCCCGACAGGCGTCTGACCGATACCGCAGCCGGGGCCAGATTCAGAATCTTCCGGCTCCTGGCACAGGACCCCGTGAGCCTGACTGAGCTGGCTGACCTCGGACTCAAGCCGGGAGTCGAGGTGCTGATGCTGGAAACAGAAGAGGGAGACACCCTCCACCTCCGGCTCGAAGATGGTGAGGTCTCCCTCTCACGTGAGTTGTCGAACCTGATCGAAGGTGAACCGATCGGTTGAACCGGTCACTCCCGACAGGCTTCTAGTGCCATGTCAGGTGACAGGGCACTAGGAACAGCCGCTCGTCGTCCCGCAGTTGAGGCACTTGTAGCAGGCGCCGTTGCGAACCATGATGCTGCCGCAGTTCTGACACGTCGGGGCATCCGACTGCGACTGGATCAGATTCACGTCGGTCGCTTCCATGTTCTGAGGCAGGAATCCCGCGCTCCGGTCGATCTGCAGCAGTTCATCGACCGTGGAAAGCGCTGCCTCGGCGGCCTTTTCGCCCGAGCCCGCATCGCTCTCATCCCGCTTCACTGCGATGCCTCCCCCCTGCTCCTCGATCGGCAGGAACTTGAGACCGAGCCAGCGGAAGACGTAGTCGATGATCGATTTCGCGAGAGGGATATCCTTGTTCTTGGTGAAGCCGGCCGGTTCGAAACGCACATGGGAGAACTTGTTCACGAGCGCCGAAAGCGGAACACCGTACTGCAGTGTCAGGCTGATCATCGTGGCGATCGTGTCCATCAGACCTGAGATGGTCGATCCCTCTTTGGCCATGACGATGAAGATCTCGCCAGGCTCTCCATCCTCATACATCCCGACCGTGAGGTACCCCTCGTGACTGCCGACCGTAAACTTGTGGGTGATGGCCTTTCGCTCATCCGGCAGCCTCCGGCGCGGCGGGCTCACCCTGCTGATGGAAGTTGTTTCTTCCCGTTCACTCGTCGCTGAGGTGTTCAGCGGCTGGGAGAACTTGCATCCGTCCCGGTAGATCGCCAGTGCTTTCAGACCGAGTCGCCATCCTTCAAGGTATGCCCTCTCGATCTCTTCGACCGTACTCTCGTTCGGCATGTTGACGGTCTTCGAGATGGCTCCGGAGAGGAAGGGCTGCACCGCGCCCATCATCCGGATATGTCCCATCCACTCGATGCTGCGCACCCCACCGGCCGGTTTGAAGGCGCAGTCGAAAACCGACAGGTGTTCGCTGGCCAGTTCCGGCGCGCCTTCGATAGTGTCGAACTCATCTATGTATTCGAGGATCTCCCGACGCTCATCGGGAGCGTATCCGAGACTCTCGAGCGCAAGCGGGACCGTGCGGTTGACGATCTTGAGCATTCCTCCGCCCACGAGCTTCTTGTACTTCACCAGGGCGATGTCGGGCTCAACACCGGTCGTGTCACAATCCATCATGAAGGCGATGGTTCCTGTCGGGGCCAGCACGGTCACCTGCGCGTTACGGAAGCCATGTTCGGTACCGAGATCGACCACCTGGTTCCATATCTCCTGGTGGGCGGTCTGCAGTGAAGCGGGAACCCCTTCGTCAGGTACCCGATGCGCCGCGTCACGGTGCTTCGAGACCACCCGCAGCATGCTTTCCTCGTTCTCCGGGTAGCCGGCGAAGGGAGCGTGGCTTGAAGCAATTTCAGCGCTCGCCAGGTAGGCCGTGCTGTGCAGCAGGCTCGTTATTGCCGCTGCGAAATTCCGTCCCTCATCAGAATCGTAGGCCTGCCCCCGGCTCATCAGAAGTGCGCCGAGGTTCGCGTACCCGAGACCGAGGGGGCGGAAATCGTAAGAGTTGAGGGCTATCTTTTCTCGCGGATAGTGCGCCCGGTCGATGATGATCTCCTGGGCGATGATCGTAACCCGTACCGCCTGGATGAAGGCGGGGATGTTGAATCCGCCATTCTCCTCGCGGAATTTCATCAGGTTCAGACTGGCCAGGTTGCAGGCGGAATCATCCAGGAACATATACTCCGCGCAGGGATTGCTCGCATGGATCCGGTCGGTCCCGGCGCAGGTGTGCCAGTCATTGATGGTCGTGTCATACTGGATCCCGGGATCACCGCACTGCCAGGACGCCTCGGCCATCTGGCGCATCAGGGACCGGGCAGGAACGCTCTCGATCGCTTCACCGGTCGTGACTGCCTTGAGGGTGAATTCTTCGTCGTTCATGTTGGCGTGCATGAACTCATCGGTCACCCGTACTGAATGATTCGCGTTCTGGAAGAAGACCGAACCATATGCCTCGCCGTCAATCGCGTCATCATACCCGGAATTGATCAGCGCCCATGCCTTCCGCTCCTCGGCCGCTTTCGACTCGATGAATTCCGGTACATCAGGATGATCGACATTGAGGATCACCATCTTGGCCGCTCGACGGGTCTTGCCTCCCGACTTGATCACTCCCGCGAAGGCATCGTATCCCTTCATGAAGGAAACCGGACCTGAGGGGATCCCTCCCCCCGAGAGTCTTTCCTTTGAAGAGCGCAGGGAGGAGAGATTCGATCCCGTGCCTGATCCGTACTTGAAGAGGAGTCCCTCGGTCTTGGCCAGATCGAGGATCGACTCCATCGAGTCCTCGACACTGTTGATGAAACAGGCCGAACACTGCGGCACCTCTTCCACCCCCATGTTGAACCAGACCGGGCTGTTGAAGGCCATGTACTGATTGAGTGTGAGGTGGGTCAGTTCCGCCTCGAATGCATCAGCACTCTCTGCAGAGCTGAAGTAGTCATCCTCACGCGCCCATCGCCCCAGGGTCGTGCTGATCCGACCGATCAGTTCCTTTATCGAGGATTCTCTCGGCAGGTTCTTCCCCGGTCCCGCGAAATATTTGGAGACCACCACGTTGGTAGCCAGCTGCGACCATGATTCGGGAACCTCCACGTCCTTCTGTTCGAAGATCACGTCACCCGCGTGGTTGGTGATCACTGCGTCACGCTTCTCCCAGGCCACCTCCTCATAGGGGTGTATGCCTTCTTTCGTGAAGAACCGTGACAGTGAAATACCGGCCCGTGATGGATTCGCGAACCGGCTCTCTTCGAACTTCTTCATTTGCTCGGTGATCGTTCTGGTCTGTGCTTCCGGACTCATCCACATATCTCCGATTCTGGTCATGCAACTGCCGCAGAAACCCACATCATTCCCGACAACCCTGACAAAACCCCAGTTCTTCAGTGTTTGAGAGACTCCTGAGTAGCAAGCGAAGGGCTGACTATACCACAATATCTGGTGCAGTCAAATCAATTTGCGCACAACCAGTGGAAAACCGCTCGTTCCTGCTGCATCCGGGATATCAGGCAGGGACGGCGTCCTGTCCGCAGGCAGGAATCTGGTGCCCGGTCACGCAACAACCATGACAGTACACTAGTCAGACGAGGAGTGTATTGTGGAACGGTGATGTCAGATGATCCAGTTCAGAATATCCGGTACCCGGTCACCACAGGAGAGAGATCCGTGCGTGGCACAGCCAACCCTGTCCTCTTCCAGGCTCTTCTGGCAACCCTGAAGAGGCAGGCGGGAGCCTCGGCGATCTGTCTCTGGCAGAAGGAGGATGAGGGGATGCGTCTCATCGCTTCCGATCCGGCGGACCTGCCGGTCGGGGAGCTCCTTCCTTTCCCCGGTGGCGCGATCGGGAAAGCCGCAGAAGAGGGGGTGATCCGGTTCGTCCGTACTCCCTCAGTCGACCTCGACATCCATCCGATCCCTCTGCTGGAGGACAGGCTCCGGTCGGCAGGTGTGGCGGTGATACCGATCGGCGAGGGAGATCCACCACTGACAGCGTCCCTCTGTCTTCATCTTCCCCGGATTCCGGCCGACCCCTCTTCATTACTCTTTGAATGGGCCAGGTGGGCGAGACTCCTCGACCTGATGATGCCTGCCGCCACGCCGGCGGAATCTCTCCCGCCCTGGGCGGAAGGAGAGATACTACACCACCTCTCCGATCTTCACCTGGTCACAGCCGGTCTGGCCCGCCGGGTCAACGAGCGGCTCTCAACAGTCCTGCCAGCCCTGGAGCGGGCGATCCGGCTCCTCGATGATGAGGAACCATCGCTCCGCTTTCTCCGCTATGTGGAGGAGGGACTCAACCGGACCTCGGGACTCCTCTCCCGCCTCCTGACCTTCAGCGGAGACGCTCCCCTGATTGCTGAATCGGTCAGCATGGGAGATTGCGCCGCGGAAGCGCTTCGCCGTCTGGAACCGGACCGATCCCATGGAGTCCGGCTCACGGCATCGATCCCCACACGCCTTCCTCTCTTCATCGCGGATCGGATCCAGGTGGTCGCAGCCCTCATGGAAGTGATGCGCAATGGCCTTGAAGCGGCACCTGAGGGAACTGAGGTCACCATCGAGGTCGAACCGGAAGATAACGGCATCTCGGTAACAGTGACCGATGAAGGTGTCGGGATGACCGATGAGATACTCCGGCAGGCCATGCTGCCCTTCTTCAGTACAAAGCGACCAGGGGAACATCCCGGTCTCGGACTCGCGATGGCTGAGGGATGTGTTCGCAGACACGGCGGGAGTCTCACCCTGTCGAGTCTCCTGGGCAGCGGCACAAAGGTGCGACTCTGGTTTCCCCTGCAGATACAGGTTCCCTAGGGAACCTCTTCGCTCAACAGCCGCTCTATCAGATCGATAAGAGGATCGGGGCCGTCCCTTTTACCCATGTGCGCCGCGGCGGCCCACGACCAGAACTGCTGTCGGTATTTTCGGGATCGGGAATATACCACCAGCGGGATCTCGGGGTGATCGAGGTAGAGCTGGGCAAGCAGTCGTATACCCTCGGGCTGCTCACCCGGCTTTCCCCTGATTGCCGCCATCAGATCAAGGACAAAGAGGCGGGGAGTACGATGACGGAGAAAATCGAAGGTCGACTGGGAATCCTGAACACGTTCGACCTCGTATCCACGCTTCTTCATCGAGCCGGCGAGTTCGAGAGCGGGACCGACTTCCCGATCGATGATGAGGATCAGAGCCATGAGAAGGATTCAGCCCACCCGGCTAATCGCTGATCGAGGCAGGCGAAAGGGCCTTTTTCTCCTCCACAGCGGTTGCCAGGTCGACCAGTGTCGTCCGACGGAAGTAGTCGAGCACGGCCGTCCGCACCCCCACCCACATATT
>JALGVQ010000207.1 GCA_025774615.1 bacterium | reverse complement strand
CCCCAGATCCCGAAGAGTCTCTGGTGGTATTCCGACTGTATCGACGTCGGATTCCGTGTAGTATGCGAACTGGCTGTGGAAGAGAAGGATTGAGTCCGAAACCGATTATAACACCACGCTGCACTGGAGGAACCGTTCCATGAGCGAGAAGAAGGATGGGCCCAACAGGAGAGAATTCATCGAGATCGCGGGGCTGGTGGGAGCCGCGGGCGCTGTCGGATTAGTGGCTGCCGGCTGCAGCGGCAACGGGGTCGGCGATGTCTATGCCGATTACCCCTTCCCCGACATGCTCGATACCGCTCCTGACGGACCGGTCCTCAAGGCGGGACTGATCGGTTGCGGCGGGCGCGGAACCGGCGCGGCAGGCCAGTTCCTCTCGGCCGGGCCCAACCTGGAGATCAGGCGGGCGCGGAACCGGCGCGGCAGGCCAGTTCCTCTCGGCCGGGCCCAACCTGGAGATCACCGCGCTGGCCGACGTCTTCCAGGACCGGCTCGACGGTTGCCGGAATTCGCTCAGGGAAAACCGTAATGTCGAGGTTGCCGATGAGAACTGCTTTACCGGTTTCGACTGCCATGAGCGGCTCCTCGAGACAGGTGTCGACGTGGTCCTGCTGGCCACGCCTCCCTATTTCAGGCCGCAGCACTTTAAAGCGGCCGTCGACGCCCGCAAGCACATCTTCATGGAAAAGCCGGCGGGGGTCGATCCGGTCGGGATCCGGACGGTGATGGCCTCGGCCAGGAAGGCCGAGGGAGCGGGACTCACGATCGTTACCGGGACTCAGCGGCGCCACCAGGCCGACTACCTGGAAACATTCAGACAGATCACCCGGGGCGCGATCGGCCAGATCGTATCAGCCAACGTCTACTGGAACGGTGTTGTACCATGGTACCGCGAGCGGCAGCGGAACTGGACGGATGTCGAGTACATGCTGCGCGACTGGGTGAACTGGATCTGGGCCTCAGGTGACCACATCGTGGAACAGCACGTCCACAACCTCGATGTCGCCCACTGGTTCATGGCGGATCATCCAGTCAAGGCGGTCGGCTTCGGCAGCCGTCACCGGCGTCCATCCGGCGACCAGTATGACAACTTCAGCATCGATTATGTGTTCGAGGACGGACGGCACGTCCATAGCATGTGTCGCCAGATCGCCGGCTGCACCAACAACGTGTCGGAGTTTCTCATGGGCACTGAAGGGTACACGAATGGTGTCAACAAGATCTGGAACCTGAAGGGCGATCTGGTCTGGGAGTACCCCTACGCGGTCGACGAAGAGGACCAGCGGATAGGTCCCCGGCCCTACTTCCAGGAGCACATCGACCTGGTGACTTCGATTCGGAACGGTGCCGCTTTCAACGAAGCGACAAACACCGCCATCTCGACCATGGTAGCCGTCATGGGCCGGACCTCGGCCTACACCGGTAAAGAGGTCACCTGGGAGGAGATGATGAACTCCGACATGAAGCTCGGACCCGATCCGATGAGGTTTGGATCCTCCGACGTCGTGCGGGGGATCGTGCCGGTACCGGGTACTGCCTGATAGCAATTACGATCCAACCAGCGGGAGGGAGTATTACTCCCTTCCGCCGGTACGTTTGTCCGCCCGTACCTTTTCCTCTCCGGTTACAAAGAGCAGTGCGATCGGTTCGCCACTCTGTTCATCGAGCTCGAATTCGATCTTCACTCTTACCGGTGACTGCAGGCTGAACGATTCGAATGCAGTCGGGGAGAGAGGGTAGATATCCGCTTCAGCGCCAGGCAACCCCGGCACCAGTTCGATCCCCATCAGTTCCCCGCCTCCCCAGACGTACCTGATGAATCCGGTGCCGCGTTCATACTCGATCCCGACATGGACAGTGACCCGCATCCCCGCCCGGGTGGCGGATACCACCTCGAGGTCCCGGTACTCTCCGTACCGCTGTTCCCGCATCTCCATCCAGCCTCTCTCCTCGGCTTCGATCTGCTCGAGCGGCATGCGGTCGCCGAACGCTTCATGGATGCCGGTGAAATCCCCGGCCAGGGCGCGGCGGAGGATGTCTGCGCTCTGTTCTGAATACCGGGTGATCGCGGGATCGTCGGTCGCACCGCTCCCGCCGGCCAGCAGGTTCCCGGCCAGCTTGCCCGATCCCCTCATAAGCAGATGTCCGCCGACACGCTCAACCTCCACCAGTCCCTCGTCGGGCATCCGGTAGATGCCGGCATATCCATCCAGGACCTCTTCGGTGAGTGAAATGGTCTCCGGGGGAAGGGTGAGGGGGGCGCCGAAGATGAGTCGGGAGAGGTCCCTGGTCACGTAATCGACCGGAGCGAAGGTGGAGAGATTTGACGCGGTGAAGATCATGACCTCATCATCCACGAAGTTGCGGAAGTCAGCCGTGAAGATGCCGTTCCCACCGTTGTGGGTGATGAGACGCCTGCCCATGTAATCGGGTACGATCGACCAGCCATACCCGTAGAAAGATTGTCCGCCACCTTCGTCGACATGGGGCGCGAAGTATTTCTCCTTCGCCTCACTTGAAAGGATCTGGTCACCCTGCAGCGCCTGGTACCAGCGGTACATGTCCCCGGCAGTGGAATGGATCCCGCCGTTGGCGCGCAGATGCCACCCCGGCCCATCGGGGAGCATCGGCTTTCTGACCACACTCCCCCACCGATTACCGTTCCGGTAACCGGTCGCCAGCTCTTCGTCGGTGTAGTCGGGAAGGAGATAGCCGGTTCTCGTCATACCGGCCGGTTCGAAAAGGTTTCTTCTGAGGAACTCCTCGTACCCGAGCCCAGATACTTTTTCCACGATGATACCGAGGAGACTGAACCCGACGTTCGAGTACTCGTACTGCTGGCCCGGCGCGGATCGCAGCTCCGTTCCCATTGCGAGTTCCGTGAACCGGTCGGCGGTGGCGGTGATGTCAAAATCGTCCCCGATGGCGCCGGGGAGGCCGGCGGAATGAGTAAGAAGATGGTGAAGGGTGATGCCCTGCTTGTCGGGGGGAACATCGGAGAAGTATTTCGTGATGGAGTCATCGGTGCTGAGACTGCCCATCATCTCCAGTTTCAGAATGGCCGCCCCGGTGAACTGCTTGGTGATCGACCCGATGGTGAACACGGTTGCGGCGGTGACCGATCGATCCGCTTCACGGTCGGCGTATCCATATCCTTTCTCGAGGATCACCTGGCCATCACGGGCAGCCAGGACAACGCCGCTGAACCCGACTCCTTCCAGCCTGCTCAGGTAGCCATCGAGTGCTCTCCCCTCCTCACCGCGGATGATCTCACCTGTCTGCGAGGATGCTGGAGCGGGAAAGAGAATGGTGATGAGCGCGAGGTTGAGAAGAATACGGATCGGGGGTCGCATGCCGATGACTCCTGTGGGGGTTGGACACTATCTACACAAACTGGGTTTTTCTTCCATTGTATGACAGAAAAACAGGTTTACGAACAGGATGTACGCTGATACATCATCAGGCGTGGAGAGAGTCAGGAATGACCGAAATGTCAGGAGGAGTGTATCTGTGGAACTGTCGTTCGATATTGAGGAGGCTGTTGCCGTTCTCTCAGAGGTCGATCCCCGGCTGAGGAAGATGATGGAGCAGATCGGCCCGATCACCCTGCCCCTGAAGGGGTTGCGGAGCCCTTTTCGTTACCTGACAGAGGCCATCACTCATCAGCAGCTGAACGGGAAAGCGGCGGCGACCATCTTCGGTCGTTTCAGAGGACTCTATGAGGGAAAACGCTTCCCCACGCCGGAGGATGTGCTGGCCACCTCCGATGAGGCGCTGAGAAGTGCCGGTCTCTCCCGGTCGAAGAGCGCGGCGATCAGGGACCTGGCTGAAAAGGTGCTCGATGGGAGTGTGCCGACGGCGGCCCGGTTGAGGCGCATGTCAGATGAAGAGATCGTGGAACGGCTCACGATGGTACGGGGGATCGGTCCCTGGACGGCCCAGATGCTCCTGATCTTCGCCCTCGGGCGACCCGATGTATTGCCGGCCACCGACTACGGGATACAGAGCGGTTTCGGGATCGTGTACGGTCTCGATGAACACCCCTCTCCGAAGATGATCATGCAATACGGTGAACTCTGGCGGCCGTGGAGAACAGTTGCCAGCCTCTCTCTCTGGCGCGCGGTCGACTCTGCACAGACCTGAAGGAGACCCCGGTGATCCACATCATCACCCATCCGAAATGTCTCGAACACAGCGCGGGACCGGGTCATCCAGAGCGACCGGAACGGCTCGCAGCCATCATGACGATGCTCAGAACGCAGGAATGGGAGGGTATGCTGGAGTGGCATGAGGCTCCCCGGGCAACAGTCGAGCAGCTTGAACGGGTGCACACCCCGGAGTATATCGATCGTGTCCGGTCGAGCAGTGAACGCGGGGGGATGATGCTCGATCCTGACACGATCACCAACCAGGATAGCTGGGAGGCTGCCCTCAGGGCCGCCGGAGCGGCGGTGCTGGCCGGTGAGATCGTCCTCGAACGGGGCGGCAATGCCTTTGCCGCGGTCCGCCCGCCTGGTCACCACGCCCTGGCCGGCCGGGCCATGGGATTTTGTCTCTTCTCGAATGTGGTCGTCGCGGTCCGCGAGATACTCGAACGCCCCGGAGTGGAACGGATCCTTGTCGTCGACTGGGATGTGCATCACGGCAACGGTACCCAGGCGTTGATGGAGGAAGATCCCCGGATACGGTTCGTCTCGCTCCATCAGTGGCCCCACTATCCGGGCACAGGGTCCGAAGATGAGCGGGGTGTGGGCAATGTATGGAACGTCCCGCGGCCTTCCGGTCTGCCTCCCGACCGGTACCGCGAAGACCTTCTGGCTGCCATCGGGGAAGCGACCGCAAGGTGGAACCCCGATCTCATCTTTGTGTCTGCCGGATTCGACTCGATGGCAGGTGACCCACTGGCCGGATTCACGCTCAGGGAGGAAGATTACTTCGCTATCACCGGACATCTCTGTTCGTTCGGAGTCCCCCTGGTCGGCGTGCTCGAGGGAGGGTACAGCCTGGAGAATCTGCAGGCGGGAACGGGT
>JALGVQ010000206.1 GCA_025774615.1 bacterium | reverse complement strand
TCTTGTCCGGCTCGGCTGGGACGAAGAGACCCTCATCTGACAGGGGAGTACCTCAAACCCCGGGGAGCTGATACATGCTCAGGAAATCACGAGTGTCGCGTGACAGGGCACGAGGAATGTTCATCACTGGCCTGGTGGTCACGGCCACCCTTCTCAGCAGCCGGGTTCACGCCCAGGATGGGATAGAGTTCGTCGATTCTCTCCTCTGGTCGAAAGCGTATGACATCGTGGTTGAGGGTGATCATGCGTACTGCGCATTCCTGAACGGACTCCTCATCCTCGATATATCAGATGAACGGGCGCCGGTATTCGTCTCGCGGCTCTATCTCGGCGGCGGGAACGCCATCGCCAAAGCCGGTGATCTGGTATTCGTGGCTGCCGGTAGTGAGGGTCTTCGTGTCATCGATGTCTCTGATGTCCGGGATCCGGTCGAAGTCGGCCGGTTTCCCACAGCCGGCGATGCCATGGGTGTCGCCGTGATCGAAGGGACCAGGGCGATTGTTGCCGCCGGAGATGCCGGTCTGCAGATCGTTGAGATGAGTCATACTCAGGTCTCCCGACCGGTATCGGTCATCGATACTCCCGGTAAAGCCGGGGCGGTCGTGGTGGAGGACGGTCTGGCCTGCGTGGCGGATGGCCCCGGGGGGATTCATCTGATCGATGTCGCCGATCCCTCAGCTCCGATCGTGCTGGGGAGTATCGATACACCGGGGAACGCTGAACAGGTCGCTCTCTCCGGTCGATTCCTCTATGTGGCCGATGGTTCCTCGGGGCTCCAGGTCATCGATATCTCCGATCCGGGATCGCCGCTTCTCGTTGCCTCATTCACCACCTCGGGATATGCCAACGGAGTCACCATTGAAGGGGATCATGCGTATGTGGGTGGCATCTACGATGGCGGATTTCAGATCATTGACATCAGTGATCCGGAGACGCCGGTCGAGGTCTCGGTCTCGAAATACACGATGTACAACGAGGCATGGGGATCAGCGGTTCGGGGAGACCTGGCCTATGTCGTCGATTACTTCTCCGGGATACACATACTCTCCATCGCTGATCCGACCAGGGTCCGCCCCCGGGGGCGATTCATCACACCCGGTTCGATCATAGCAGCCGAAGCTGTCGGGAACCGGGTCGCTGCCGTAGGTGATCTCTCCGGCCTCAAGGTGATCGACTTCAGCGATCCGGACCGGCCCCGGGTCACCGCTTCAACCGGCGTCTTCCGGGGAGTGCATGGGCTGGCCGCCGGTGGTGATCATGCCTTTGTCACCGACCGATGGGGAGTGCAGATCTATGACGTCTCTGTACCGGGCGAGATCGAACTCCTGGGCAGGCTGGAGATTCCCGGCGTGGCCCGGACTCCTGTCGTCAGGGGTGAGTACCTCTACCTGACAGCTGACCTCACAGGGTTCCATGTCATCTCACTCGCCGATCCGACCACGCCGGTGATCACCGGTTCATACGAGATGCCCGGATTCGCCTACGGTCTCGACGTTGAAGGTGATCATGCGTACATCGCGAACAGTGATACCGGATTCCATATACTGGATGTCACCGATCCTGCGGTTCCCGGTCAGGTAGGCTTCCTGGAAACTCCAGGGCTCATCTATGGGGTCGATGTCGAGGGCGGCTATGCGTATATCGCTGACGGTCCCGCCGGTCTGCAGATCATCGATGTCACCGATCCGACCATGCCGGTGATCATCGGTGCCTGTGCCATCGACGGATTCGCCAGCGGGGTGAAAGTTGCGGATGGTTACGCCTGGCTCTCCGATGAGTCGCTCGGGCTGCGGATGGTCGATGTCAGCGATCCGCACACACCCAGGCTCGTCGACTCCTTTCCGACACCGGGAGAACCGGCCAGCGTGGCGATCTGCGGCGATCGGATCCTGCTCCTGGATTCCTACTCACTGATCGTGCTGAAGCGGAGGTGATCCGGTGAAGATGCTATCCGCAGGACTTGTCATGATCGCGTGCACTCTTGTTGTCGCCCCGGTTGTTCAGACCCAGACGATGGTGATTGCCGAGGGTTACTCGGCGATCACGGTCATCCCGGATGCGGACGCGCAGAGCACACTCGAGTCTCTCCGACAGAAGAACCCGACAGCCACACTGGCAGAAGCCAGGCTGGCCGTGGCTCAGCGGGGCGCCAGGATGGAGGCTTTGCGCAACGCTGCCGAGTTCCTCTACGGAATCGGATTCGAGTACAGTGGTGGAAAGATCACCCGGACGATGACCCTTCGCAGTGAAGGTACTGTTCAGCCGGGTGGGTGCACCTACCGGACACTCCGGAGCGGACTGGTCGTCGCCTCACTCGAAGTGTCGCTCCCGGCGCTTTCCCGGGAGAATCGTGAAGGGCTCCCCAGTTATGAGGTTACGGGGATCTGTGAAGATGAGGGTGTCGAGTCGGTTGTCATGGCCATGCGGCAGGCCCGGACCGATGCCATTGCCAGGGCAGTGCGGAGAGCGGTCGAAGACCACGACCCCACAAAACCTGAATCGAACCGTGTGTTCAGGGGGAAGGTCTATATCGTGTGCACTGTGGAGGATGAACCGGGGATTCCCTATCAGGTGACCATGGTGGTCCTGGTCAGACTCGATCGGTAGTCAGGTTGCAGACTTTTCCTGCGTATCTGATCTCGTATAGGGATTGCACCCGGAGGGATGACGGGTTATCTCTGATTCCCGATATCGTATTACTGGAACTCCAATCGAAGGATACATCGTGAAGGTTTCATTCAGGATTATGCTCATGGTGGCACTGGTCGCGTTCACGGGGTGCGGCAAGGGTGGAGACGCAACGCCCGAGTCGGAAGCATTGGCCGAAGGTGTCGAACCCGATCACATCGAAGTCCAGCACCTGCTGGTTTCTTTCCGGGGCGCCATCTCCAAACCGAGCGTGACCCGTTCACAGGAAGAGGCCGAAGCACTGGCAAGCGAACTATTCGGGCGCTCCCAGACCGGAGTGGATTTCGACAGCCTTGTTGAAGAATTCACTGACGACCAGCACCCCGGCATCTATGCCATGCACAACTTCGACATTGAGCCGCTCCAGGGGATCCAGGAGTATGCGCGCGCCGGGATGGTGAAATCGTTCGGAGACGTCGGTTTCTCACTCCAGGTGGGTGAAATCGGTATGGCGGTGTTCGATTCAACTGACAGCAGGTATGGCTGGCATATCGTCAAGCGGCTGAAGTAAGAAAAGCTGTTCGGCCTACTTCTCCCTGCTCAGGGTATCTATCTGTTGATGCAGGGATCTGATCCGCAGTGACATCTTCTTGAGGACCTGGAACGCGAGTGAAGGGTCCTCATGAACCCGCTTCAGAAATGTCCGCTTGTCCAGGGTCAGTACCCGGGCCTTCCCCTGTGCGCGAACGGTAGCCGATCGGGGCTGCTTGTCGAAGATGGCCATCTCACCGAACACATCACCTTTTTCCAGCGTATCGATGATGGTGTCAGTTCCCTCATCCTCCCGTATCACGACTGCCTGACCGGTCTGGAGCACGAACATGCGGTCACCGGCTTCCCCCTGATGGCAGATCACTTCCTGATCGTCATATTCTCTTCCCAGCGATTCCTTCCCGAAAGACATCATCCACTCCTTTCGCTCGGTCTGCTCCGCCTCAGTGACAGCAGGGTCGTCCAGAGGAACGGCACCCAGAAGAGAGGATTGAAACATCTCAGAAAGATGTCCCGATAGTGGGCACTCCCCGTGAACATGTCCCACATGATGTTGCTCAATCGATTCTTCGACCGCGGCCTGCTCTGCTCCCATGCTGCCAGTCGCATGGTTCCACGCGTCATGGGAGGGATCCTGTGGATCAGATCGACGAACGTGAAGATCAGTTGGCCGTACCGGTTGTCCCGGGCGATCACCCGACAGGCCGGCTGATAATGTCTGCGAAAATCGTCCTCCGATACACCCGCGAACACCGCGGCCTTTGCTGCGGCCTTGGAGGTTCGGTAGGCCGCCCCGATCCCGTCCTTGTACAGTCTGGTCACTCCCGCGTCACCAACCAGCACGACCCGGTCGGTGAATGGTCTGACGGCCTCCCTGATGTTGATCTTCGGGGAGCAGTGACAGGCTCCCTCTTCCGGATCCCACTCGCCTTTGAAACAATTCCGCACAGCCGGGCTTGAAAAGAATCCATCGATCATCTGCTTGTTGATATCATCACCCAGAAGGCAGACCGTCGCAAAGTCGCCCTTGGGGATGATCGCGGCGAAATGCACGCCGGGCAGGCTGGTGAGGAAGAGATTCATCGAATTGCCGAAGAGCCGGTTCACCTCTGCCTGGCCGAGTCCGAGTTCGGTGATATAGGTCTTCGTGGTCTTCGGTGGCTGAAAGCCGAAACCGAGAGAATCAAAGAGACGCAGACCGGGGGCATTGACACCGACCGCCCCGACCAGCAGATCGTATGTGCGGCTCTCTTCCCCGCTGATGATCCTTGGGTGACCATCATCCCATTCAACCCCGGTGACACGCACATTCCTGATCTCCGCGCCGAGCCCGGTGGCAAGACTGAGCAGGTGACCATCGAGGCCGCCCCATCTCACTTCACTGATATCGCGCGGGCCGCCTCCCCGGTGGATCGCCGCGATCCGCTTCTCTCTGACCGGCGTGTCTATCCTCACGG
>JALGVQ010000205.1 GCA_025774615.1 bacterium | reverse complement strand
CGGATCGAGTTTGATGGCGCCAATACTCAATCCCTGTTCAGCCAGTTGCCTGCCGATATCCTCGACCGGGCTCAAGATGCCGCCTTCCTGATTCAGGTCGTGCGTATGGTACGCGGCCGGTTCCCTCTGTCAAGGCAGGTCCTGCTGCCATTGTCACGGTCGGGGTTTCCGATTACCATGCTCCGCAATCGATATGACACGACCTATAGTAGCAGAGAGCGCCCGGGGATTCTCGCAGTTATCGGCTTCCCTCTCCTGATCATCGCAATGGTGGTCCTTGTCTATGTCTTCCGGCAGGAGATCTGGACGATCTTCTCGACTCCGGAGAACGTCCGTGAGTGGATTTCACAATGGGGGATCATTGCCCCGGCTGTTTTCGTCGGCGCACAGGTACTTCAGGTGATGGTCTTCATCATCCCGGGAGAGACGGTACAGATAGCCGGCGGGTATCTCTTCGGCTTCCTTGGGGGCCTCGGACTCACCACCCTCGGGATCGCCATCGGTTCAGCCGTGAATTTCTTCCTGGCCAGGGCACTGGGCACACCATTCGTGACCCGGTTCTTCAGGGAAGAGCAGGTCGACAAGCTCGAGCGAATCGCGGCAAGTCCCCGAGCCCAGATCGGCTTCTTCCTGCTGTTCGTCATCCCGGGTATCCCGAAGGATGTTCTCTGCTACGTGGCCGGACTCTCACCGATGAAATTCATCTATTTTCTGGCAGTTTCGATGACAGGACGATTGGCGGGCATCATCGGCAGCACTCTGATGGGCAGTGCCGCCGCCGGAGAGAAATGGACGATCGCGATCATCATTCTCGCCGTTTCCTTCATCCTCTTCGCGATCGGATTCATATACCGGGAGCGGATCGAGAAGTGGGTCGAACGATACGCCGGCTCCCGGGAAACAGCAGAAACAGAAGAGGGAGAGCAGTCGGCCTGACCACTCTCCCCCACCAGAATAGACCTGAACAGCCAGGTATGCTTACTTCTTCACAAAACTGAAGGATGCATCATCAGCCTGGGTACCATCCTGGTAGACGCCGAACGTCCCGATCATCTTGCCCTCTTCAACCTTGCCGGTGAAGTAGATATCTGCATCGGCCATGAAGGTATAGAAGGTGAATTCAGAACCCTCGCTCTTGAAGTTCCCGATCTCTTCAGTGAATTCCTCATCCATCGCCCAGGCTGTGAGGGATCCTGAATACGAACCGTTTTCATACGCCAGGGAGAGCACCATCTCACCCGAGAACTGACTGGTATCGAAGGTGCCTGCCCAGGTGCCGGCGAACATCGCTGCGTCCCCTGCAGATGGCGTACTTGTCCCGGTATCGACCGTCGCCGCTGAACCAGCACAACCCGCCATGACCAGCAACAGGGCGATGACCGCCATGTGTCTGATGCTGCCCGGGAACCGGGACCCGTTGTTCTTCGTCATATTGAACCCCCTCAAGACCGTTGAATTACCTCTGGTTACCCTCTGCATAACGGAGGAAACGGTCGGGAGGTTGCATCCCGTTTCATATTACATGGCAAATGTAGGTATCAGGTTACTCTTCGCGCTTTTTCAGGACCTCAAGGTGCTTCCGATACCGGGACCGGACGGCAATAAAATCGTGCTGAGTGAGATGGAGTTCCCCGGCGATCTTCTTGATCTCGTTATCCTCCACTGAGGTGATCGATTCATCAGAGGCAGAAATGGCGAAGAGACACTCCAGGAGCGCCATCTTCTCATCGTTCGTCGCGATCTGATCGAACTCCCTCGTCACCAGATACCCTTCCGTACCTCCGAAGAGCTGGTTGTGTGTCTTCGCCATCTGTACAACGATCATGGCCTGCTCTGCGGGGATGTCACCATATTCAACAACCAGGCGTTCCATCTCCCTGGTTTCCTTCTCATCGATCTCCAGGTCGGCGTAGGCGACCCGGCCGAGGATATAGGCGTACAGCGCTATATAGCGGGCCAGCTCCCGGTCGAGACTGTTCAGCGCGTTCACGATCTCCCGGACCGTTTCTGAACGGGATCGATCGGGTGATCCACCATCCTCAACAGCGTCTTTGCCTTCGCCCGTCCTGAGCCAATCCAGAATACCCATTTTCTCAGTCCTCCCCTTTCTCAACCCCGTTTGCATCTCCTCTGATATCGATCCGGACGATCGCGGTCTCATCCGCGATCCTCTCGACCAGGGTGCCGATTGCCAGACCCTCTTCCAGTGCCTCGACCTTTTCGAGCGCGGCCTGGGTGCTGGGATTGCGTGCGATGAGTGAACAGCAATCTTTGTACGCGGTCGTGGCCGCGTCCCACATACCGATACGTCGAACCAGGTCGATCAGTTCGGTCTTATCCAATCCTATCAGTGGTCGGAAGATCGGAATGTTCACGGCCCGATCCACCACAACGATGTTCTGCATGGTCTGTGAGGCGACCTGACCGAGACTGTCTCCAAGAACCAGACCGTCATACCCATACTGCTCGGCCAGCCGCTCCCCCACTCTCACCATCAGTCGGCGAAAAGCCACGAGTTCATAGCGCTGCAGCCCCGGTGACGAACCGAGCAGTGCCACTTCGAACGGCGCGTAGTCGGCCAGGTATGTCCTTCCCGACCTGGTGAATCCGCTCAACTGCGTCCAGAGAGCGGGCATCTTGGAGGCCATGACCGCCTCGATCCGGGAGAGCGCGTGGAAATGGAGGAAGTCGACCTCAGCGCCGCGGCGGGCGAGGTACCAGGAGGATGCTATTGAATCGAATCCCCCTGAAAGGAGAGAGAGGACCCTGCCGTTCGTGCCGACCGGTAATCCGCCCGGGCCATCAAGTCTGTTGAGGAAGATGAGACTCTCATTCTTGCGCACAGAGACATGTACCGTCACCTCCGGGTTGCCGAGATCGACCCGAGCGCCGGTCTGTTCCTGCAGAAGCGCTCCGATCCGGTTGTTGATATCAGCGCTGGTGAAGGGGAGTGATTTCTCTGCCCGTCGGGCATTGACCGCAAAAGATGCCCTGCCATCCCTCAACCCATTCACAAGGGCGAGGGCTGTTTCTCCCATGACCTCGACCGTACTCTCACAACGATGGACCTCGGTGAACCAGGCGATACCCATCACACCCGCCAGTGCGTCCAGACACGTCTGCAGGTGTTCCCGCTCGACATGTATCAGAAGCTGGCCCGACTGCCGGATGATCTGATCATCCCGCAGACCGAGCGCTTCCCTGATATTCCGGATCAGTCGGTTTATAAATTGAGGCTGGTTCTTCCCCTTCAGGGCGATTTCGGCGTACCGTATGAGGTCCCCCCGAATAAATCCATCCGATCAATAACATCGCTTTCAGTCCTCTACTGTGATCGTATTCAATCTGTTTCACAAGGGAATCATGCGGCCTAATCCGGCGAAACACTCTGGCTAATGGGAGTAATTATGGTTCATCCGGTTTTTGCGTACTTCTGGGATCCCCCGTATTAACGTAAGGAGTTGAGAATTAGGTAGAAAAAACGTGGACATCGTAGGATGCTCCCGTGTGTCAGCAGTCAGCAAACTACGACGCACGGAAGGAAATCCCGCCGATGTCCACCTCTCTACTTGACCATGCTTACGGGATCCAGGGATGCGACTACGTTCGCACACAATATGGCGGCGGCAAGATCAGGTTCACCATTCGGCACCGTTCCCACAAGCTACGCTGTGCAGTCTGCAACTCACACGATGTGTTCCGCCGGGGGCAGAGGGAACGCATGCTCCGTCAGGCGCTTGCCGGTGAGGCTGGGAACGAAGACGAAGCCAAGCCGCGAGCCATGGAGCGAGAGCGATGACCGATATCCCTGACGAGTACTACGGTTGGTGGCGCATCACCGAGACTGGCACCTGGATCGACGACGGTCTCGATTATCTCGGGCCTGCACTGCTTTCCCTCACCGGCGACGATGATCGGCTTCGGATGCACTGCCTCCTCGCGCATGTGAACGCGCAGGCGACCAAGACGGGCGTCTCCTTCATGTGGATGGGCGCGTGGGAGTACGACCAGATGTCGGGGACAGGCAGCGTCAAGCTGGGCAAAGACGGCCGACTGAAGGGCAAGATCAGAATCAAGAACGGGGACGACAGCACGTTCATTGCGGAGAGGACCGACCCTCCGGATGAGCCGATTCCAGACCCGCCTTCCTACCGGGACAAGTGGCGTCGCTGGTAACGCGTTTGAATTCATCTCGGAGGCGAGCCACTGGAGCAGCACCGGGTCGGTTACGTCCGGCATGTCGGGATAGGCTCTCGTCTTGTCGGAGTCTGGATCGCGCCAGAAAACGAGCAACCCTTCCTCGCCAAGCTGCCACAGCATGCTTGACTCCAGGATCATGTCCACGGCATCAGCAGTCGCGTGGTCACTTGGCCCGTTATCGACCATCAGCCAGACCTCTTCATTCTTGTTTCTCAAGGTCTGTGAGCAGCTTCGATTTGCGCCCTTCTAACACAGATATTTGCTTCTTGAGCTTCTTCAGCTCGCGATTGACAGCAGTCAGTTCCGTTTCTGTCTGTCTGTCCTGCAGGTAGTCTCCGCCGTGCTTCTTCTCGATCAGTGCTTCGATTTCGTACCGCAGCAGTCGCAGGAAGGGATTTCCATGGATCGAGTTCTCGCGGTACTGAAGCTGTCCGTCGCGAATCGCTTCTACGATCTCATCCTGGGTCAACCCGTACTCCTTGCGCACCGTCTTGTCGCTGAGCGTCGCACCCTTGCGTTGCCATACTGAATCGTCAAAGTCTGCCATGGATGATCCTTTATTCGTGACAGTTGGTGCCCGTTCCGCGGGCTCCTTCGTCCTGCGCAGATATGGATTTCTGACCGTGTGCGTCGAGGTCGTTCTTCTTCTTGTGCTTCATCCAGCTCTTGTCGATCTCCTTGAATTCATCATCCGTGATGACGCCATTGTTCTTCAAGGCGAACAGGGCCGACCGAATCGAGACCCCGGAGATGTCGGACCGCGAGACCTTGCCGCACCTGGAACACCGTGTCTTGGGGGGACGGATGCCCCGCTCATAGCGGATCTGCTTTCGCGTCTCTGTCATCCGCGCACAGAAGTCGGCGAGATCGTCCCAGGACATCGTTTTCGACCACGACGCCTTCAGCTCCTCCAACATCTCCGGGAACCAGACTCGCTGTGCATCGCCGGCCGGCATCAGCCCCGAACCTCCCAGTCGCGCTTGCCCAACATCGCGTTACCCCTTGACCTTCTTGGTCGCTTTCTTCGCTGACGGCTTCCTCTTGGTTGTTTTCTTCTTGGGAGCAGCTTTCTTTTCGGTGGCCGCCTTCTTCGCGGGCTCCTTCTTGGCCGTCGACTTCTTGGGTGCGGGCTTCTTCGTGGTCGATTTCTTGCCGGTGGTGGTGCTTGCCGCGCCCTTCTTGCGAGCCGGCTTCTTCGGCGTCTTCATCCCCGTGCTCTTCCTGGTAGCCGCTTTTTTCGTGCTGGTCTTCTTCGGTGTGGCCTTCTTGGCGGTGCTCGTCTTCTTGACTGGCGCTGTTTTCTTGGTCGCCAGCTTGGCTGCGCTCTTCTTCTTGGTCGCCTTGGACGCTGCCGATTTCCTGGTCTTCGCCGCGCGCCGCGTTCTCTTGGCGGGCTTGGTCGACGTTGAAGATACGTCCGATGACACTCCATCCATGTCGATGTCGACACCGAAGACCGATGACAGCTCGTTGGATTCGAGCACCCGGCCCTTGCGTGCCTTGCTGGCTCCTGTCGGCTGATCGATGGCGGCCTCGACCATCTCGGTCGGGTCGACCCCGCGCAGGGTGAACAGCAGCTCGGGCTCGTGGTCGAGACGCGCGCCAACTCCGTACAGCGTCGCGGCCACGTGCTTGCACATGGTGGCCCAGTCCGGGCACGAGCAGTTAAGCGTGATCTCGCGAGGCGATGGAAACAGCCCCTCGCCCTTGCGGGTGACGATCTCCATCACGCTCTTGGAGATGGATCCCTGGAGCAGCTCCACCAGCGAATCGATCTGGCCCGCGCACTGCCCCTTGATCTCCGTCCACTTCTTTTTGGGCAGTGGCTTGATCTTGATGTTCACGGTGTATAGGTCCGTGCCGCTGACCAGCGCGTGAACGCGGCCGGCATCGATCTGAAGGTCGATCACCGAGCCATTGCGCACGTAGGTTCGCCCACGAGGCAGACGATTCGAGTAGTCGCTGTACGCTTCGAGGTTCTTGCACCAGGCGTTGCCCCAGAAGGTTGTGGCGATCTTACGACCGTTGATCTCGACCGGCGAGATATTATGGCCGGCCTTTTTCATCTTGGCGACCTTCTGCGCCGCGCGGCGGCGACGTTCAGCTACCGGCACATATGGGGGCCAGTAGCTGTCATAGTATCTGCCCATGGGCTCACCTCACATTTCTTCTCCGGCCGAGGGTTCGTCAGTCGCATCCGGTGACAACGCCGAAACCTTGACCAGCGCCTTCTCCCCGGCCCTGACCCGCCGCTCGAGCTTCTTCAGGTCCTTTTCGGGAGGCAGCGCCTCTGGTCGAATTCCCCGCTCGAGCAGTACCGAACGGATGCTCTTGTTGTTCTGGATGTGCTCCGCTGTAATGAAAAACTCACCCTGAAGATCGTCTCTTCGGACATTGTAATTGGTGATCTCGGTGGCGAGGCTCTTCGCGGTGATGGTGACCGTGGGGAGGAAGTCGGCCAAAGGTCGGTTCTTGGGCACACCCAGGTGTTTCTTCATATGTCCGGTAGTCTTGCCGCCGAAAAGCGCCGCGTCGCCCTTGGAGCGAATGCGACCAAAACCCCGATCATCAACGCCACGCTCGTAGATGTTCTTTGAAAGCTCTGTTTCGGACTCCCTGAGCTTCTGGCGAGCCTGAAGCCGTTCCTGGAGTTGGATCCGTTCTTCGATGATCTCTTGCTTCCGGGTCTGGATAGCGAAGTAGCTCTGGGCAAAAGCGATGGGTTCCTTGCGCGGATCGCCGTTTTGCGCGATGAGGTAACAGGCATAGCGGGTGAGCATCACGTCTTCGATGGAGCGCTCTGCGCCAGAGCCGATCTCGACCTTTTTGCTGACGTCGGCAAAATGGTCTTCGATGGCTATGCCAGCATTTTTACAGGAGTCTTTGGCCCTGGCGATCACCTCCTGGAAGTTTCGCCACTGGGCGTAACCCAAGACCCTCTGCAGATCCCGTGCAAACCAAAACTCAACATTCGAGTCGGGCCAAATTTGCACAATAGAATCGAACTCGGCATGCAGCTTGACGATGTCCTTTTTGTCCATATCCGGTCTCTCCCTGTTATCCCTCCACGGCGCTGCTCAGATCGAGCGACACCATCGATATCAACTCCTCGTTGCTCATCTCCGTCAAGGAGGACTCGGCGCCTCCGGACAGCACCTCATCAGAGAGCTTCTGCTTGTCCGCGATGAGTTCGTCGATGCGCTCCTCCACGGTACCCCGGCAGATGAACTTGTGAACCAGCACGTTCTTCTTCTGCCCGATGCGAAAGGCGCGGTCGGTGGCCTGGTTCTCCACCGCGGGATTCCACCACCGGTCGAAGTGGATCACGTGGGAGGCGGCCGTCAGATTGAGTCCGGTGCCGCCGGCCTTGAGCGAGAGCACCATGAAGGGCACGCGGTCGTCCTCCTGGAAGCTCTTGACCAATCCCTGGCGGTTCTTGACCGGTGTTCCGCCGTGCAGCACGAGCCCAGTGTTGCCGAAGACCTCGGCGAGAAAACCGGACAGCGGCCCGGTCATCTCGCGGAACTGGGTGAAGACCAGCACCTTGTGCTGGCGGGCGGCGATAGATTCACAAAGCTCACGCAGCCTGGAGAACTTGCCGCTATCCGCCGGCTCGTAGACGCCATCACCTAGCCACTGAGACGGGTGGTTGCAGATCTGCTTGAAGCGCATCAAGAAGGCCAGGACCACGCCGCGCCGCTCGATACCGTCGAGCTCC
>JALGVQ010000204.1 GCA_025774615.1 bacterium | reverse complement strand
GTCCAATACGTGACCTTGCTGAAGGTGTGCATGGTCCTCAACATCTCGATTGAATTCAATAGCAGGTACAGTGTCCTCTGATGAAGGTCGTATTCCGGGCCGTGCCGACCACCCCTGGTTTCGCGGGGATGCTTCACAGCCCACTGAGGATGATCATGTGAGACACGTCAGTATACTGATGCACGGAATCCCGGCGGGTGTCCTTGAAGAGTCAGATGATGGTTGTTCTTACTCTTTTCGCTACCACCCGGAATACGCCGGTCCGCCTGTCTCTCTGACCATGCCGGTCGAAACGCAGATATTCGAATTCGACCGTTTTCCACCCTTCTTTGATGGTCTGCTCCCTGAAGGAAGCATGCTCGAGGCCATGCTCCAGCAGGTGAAACTCGATGCCGGTGACTATCTCGGGCAACTCCTTGTTATGGGTCGCGATCCAGTCGGGGCTGTGACTGTTGAGGCAATGGAATGAATCGCTGTCCGATAACGTACGAGGATTGCGGCACTGCCAGATATTCGGAGAGGGGACTCAAGAAACTCTCGCCACGATTGAGCAATCTAAGGGTTTTCCCCTATTCATCTGCCGAGCAGCGTCGAGAGGCACTGCTGCGAGCCGACAAGATCTCCATCCAGGGAGTACAGCCCAAGCTCAGTGCACGACTCAGCATCGCTGATGAAGAGTTCAGACTGGTGGATACCGGAGGTCGGTACATCCTCAAGCCCCAGCATGCGGATTTCCCGCAGCTGTCTGAGAATGAAGATCTCTCGATGCGGTTGGCAGCTTCAGTAGGAATCGAGACACCGCTGCACGGCCTGCTCTATTCCGTAGATGAGTCGCTGACCTACTTCATCAGGCGATTCGATCGGAAGAAACAGAGTGCAAAGCTGGCTGTACAGGATTTCGCCACACTCGCCGGCAAGGACCGCGACACGAAATACGACTTCAGTATCGAGCGTCTATTCGGCCTGCTTGAATACTGTTCGTTTCCCGTGATAGAAACGGTTGAGATGTATAAACGGCTTCTGTTCAGTTTCCTGATCGGCAACGAGGATATGCACCTGAAGAACTGGGCGCTGATCACTTGTGGCAATAAGGTTACCCTCTCTCCAGCCTATGATTTTCTGAGCTCGGCAGTCGCCTATCGTACTATCGGCAGATCGCCGAAGGATATCGAGGATACCGCCCTGCCCCTCAGGGGCAGGAAGAAGAAACTATCCAACAAAGAGTGGATCGACTACCTGGGGCGAGATCGCCTGGGACTCAACGACAAAATCATTGGTCGTATCCTGGCAGGATTTACAGGTGCGCTGCCTGATTGGACGATGCTGATCGACCGAAGCTTTCTGAGCGATGATCACAAGGAACTCTACCATGAAGTCGTTGATGGCCGGAGAACCGCTCTCGGGCTATGATCATCCTGCTATTCTCAGGGAGGAAGCTGCACGCACATGGCTGAACCGAAATACAAATGGACCTTCCGGCCACGATTCCGGCGCCGGGCCTTCGGATGGCGGTCGCAGATCCCCGTCAAGCGCGTGAACGAGGCGGTTCGGGAGATCCTCAAGGTCGCCCGGAAGGACCCGGTGCTGGGAGCCGAGGGAGCGGTACTCTTCCTGGAAAAAGTTTCGCCGGCACTTGAACAGGTAGACAGTTCCTCCGGCGCCATCGGGAGCGCTGTCAATCGGGCCATCGAATCAATCGTTCCCGTTATCGCCACTGCCCGGGTCGACACCGAACAGCGCGAGAAGTGGCTTGAGCGGTTGTGGGACGCCTATCAGGATGATCAGATACCCTATATCGAGAGACTGGGTGATCACTGGGGTGAGCTGTGCGCTTCGAAGGAGACAGCCTCCCGCTGGGCCGACTATCTGCTGGACATCACGCGGCTCAGCCTGAGCCCGGACACATCCATCGGAGGTTATTTCGCGGGCAGTGTCAACTGCCTGAGCGCTTTGCTGAAGGCCGAGAGGTACGAAGAACTGTTCGATCTGTTGGATTATTCAGGCAGGAAGTGGTGGGTGTATCGTCAATTCGGAGTACGGGCACTTGTTGCCATGGAACGCCCCGACGAGGCTATCGCCTTTGCTGAGAACTCCCGGGGGATCAATGAGCCCGACACCCACATCTCAGCGGAATGCGAGAAGATCCTTCTGGATATGGGGCGCTCTGATGAGGCATACCGGCGATATGGTCTTCAGACCAGCCGGGCTCATACCTTTCTGGCATGGTTCCGCAAGGTGGCAAAGAAATACCCAGACAGGAACGCGAGGGAAATCCTGGACGACCTCGTCGCATTCACTCCCGGCGAGGAGGGCAAGTGGTTCGCCGCGGCCAGGCACGCCGAGTTCTTCGAAAAGGCCGTTGAACTGGCCGGACGCTCACCCTGTGATCCGAAGACTCTCACCCGGGCGGCACGCGACCATGTGCAGGATCGGCCCGAGTTTGCCCTCGAGGTGGGTATGCTGGCGCTTTACTGGCTTCTGGAAGGCTACGGCTATGAGATCAGGCAGCTTGATGTATGGGGGATCTACCGTGTCACCATGGACGCAGCCGCCGAACTGGGTGCTGAAGATGAGAGCCGCACACGGATCCGCCACATGCTGAAGAAATATGACCTGCCCCATTCCGACATCATCCGCATCATCGAGACTGGACTTGAAGAAGGCGAGCGAAACGCCGAGCCTGAATGACCCAAGAAAAGGCATCCTCCTAGCTATGTAGCTCCTACATTATGTTTCTGATACATAATCTACCTCAGCCTCTCCCCTGGATGATACATCCCCCCCGTCAGCCAAAAGACTATTGTCCAAACCGATAGCGGTAATATTCACTGATACAGCCGCTGAACTGATGGCCATCGATGAACACCGCCGACGAAACATCGATATTGACATGCCAACTATAATGGAATACGTTCCATAATAGTCTAACCCGTACGGAAGGCCTGCCACAATGGAACAAGTACAAAGACTTCTGGATATCCCCCTTCCAGAAGGCCAGTCCGCCTTTCTTTGGGGGCCTCGCAAAATCGGAAAATCAACCTTGTTGAAGTCAAGATTCCCAAACAGTATCCGGTACGATTTTCTGAGGACCGAATTGGTACTGGAACTGTCGAAACGCCCCTCCCTGCTTCGGGAACAACTGCTTGCCAGAGACCGGGACCTGCTGTCCCGTCCGATCATCCTGGATGAGGTGCAGAAAGTGCCCTATCTCATGGATGAAGTGCACTGGCTCATAGAGAACCAGGGGCTCCGATTCATCCTGTGCGGCTCGAGTGCCCGGAAGCTGAAACGCGGGCAGGCCAACCTGCTGGGTGGCCGGGCATGGAGATTCGAACTTTACCCGCTGGTCACCCCTGAACTCAGAAATGTAGATCTGTTGCAGGTTCTGAACCGTGGTATGATCCCGTCCCATTTTCTGCGGGATGATTATCAAAGGTCACTGCGAGCTTATTGCCGGGATTACTTGAAGGAAGAGGTCTTTGCCGAAGGACTCACCCGGAACATCCCCGCCTTCTCCCGTTTCTTCGATGCCATGGCCTTCTCCCACGGCGAGCTTACCAACTACGCGAATATTGCCCGGGATTGCGGTGTCGACGGGAAAACAGTCAGGGAGTATTACCAGATACTGGCTGACACCCTGCTGGGAAGAATGATCACACCCTTCAAACGCCGACAGAACCGACAGGTGATCACGAAGGCACCGAAATTCTATCTCTTCGACGTCGGAGTAGCCGGCACGATAACGAAAAGGCAAATATCTGAACCGCGCGGCGAACAGTTCGGTAGAGCTTTAGAGCATTTCATTCTCATGGAGATCACTGCCCACAGCTCTTACCGGGAACTCGACTATGAAATCAATTTCTGGCGTACCAAATCGGGTCTGGAAGTCGACTTCGTGCTGGGTGGTGGGCAGGTCGCCCTCGAAATAAAGGGTTCTGCCCGGATCGACGCGAGGGATCTCAGACCGATCCGTGCCTTTATCGACGAACATTCTCCACAGCAAGCGATCGTCGTCTGCAATGAGAGGACCGAAAGGGTCGTCGATCAGATACGGATCATGCCCTGGCGCGTTTTCCTTCAGGAACTCTGGGCCGGAGACATCATTTCCTGAATGACCGGGGACGGGTCCGTCTCCGTTCCCCCAGCGTCCAATTCCACGGAGCCGCTCACATGCTAAAGACTCGGCACTCTCCCTGGATGCGAGCACTGTCAATACCCCCACAGAACCCAGCATGCTTCTTTACCAGAAATCAATCAAGAGCTTGGACCAAGTAACCAAGGAATCAAATGGAGCAGCTTCCGCAAAGGGAAACTGCTCCATTATACTTCTGAATATTTCAGTTGTTTTCTAGGGGGGCAGGTCAATCAGATGTCTCAAACCAAGATTCAATATGTCTCTTCGGAACAATAAGAGAGTGCCCTATTGATACTGGAAATGCATCGCGTAATGCTATTACTGCATCATTCTCGAATATAATGGATGAATCATCAGGCTTACAGAATGGACATGAGTCACTCATTATGGCTGTGACTTTCGTATCACATTGAATGATGAATCAATGCCTAATTCCGAACAATGCTTACAATGCCATCTCTTGTCAGTTCTCAGAGCCGTGAAGCCCCCATGGCATACTGGACACCGGTGCTCATAGACATATTTG
>JALGVQ010000203.1:4677-10250 GCA_025774615.1 bacterium | reverse complement strand
GACTCCCCCAACGCAGTCGATAACATTGAGTTTGAGCGAAGTCTCCCCCTGACACATTCATACAACCGAGGTTGACATAGTGTCGTATATGGTAGTATATATATGGCATGACTTCAGGAAGAATTCGCACCGACGAGTACGCACGCCGTGTCAACGAGGCCATGGAGATGTTGAAGGAAGGGTTTCCATCAGGAGAAGTGGCCCGGGAACTCGCTCGACGACACGATGTCTCAGTACGCCAGGGGTGGCGGTATGTTCGAGACGCGGCAGAGCGAGCCCAGCCTTTGGAAATTCCCGAACAGAAGGTTGTATTTACGGTCAAGTTGCCGGAGAGCCTGGCCCATCGCATTCGGGCTGCGGCGGCATCCCGTGGACAGACACTGAGTGCCCTGGTGACCGAGGCGCTGGAAGCAATGCTCCGGCACTTGCGGCACGGGCAACAGGACGATGGACAAGGGGATTGAGTTCAAGTTCGTCTATGATCGTCTGGGCGACGAACGCCGTTCTCAAGCCTACTCTATGCTCGTTCCGGAGAAAGCCCTTAGTATTCAGGCGCTGGGAAACGAGCTGAAGGAGGGGGATGACGACCAGGATCGCGGCGCTTTACGCTCGGGTCTCCTCGCAGCAGCAGCGGGAGAATGAGACCATCAATAGCCAGGTGGCGGCCCTTCAACAATACGCCGCCGAACAGGGCTATGTGGTTCCCGAGGAGTGGATCTTTCTGGACGAGGGCTACAGCGGCGCCATTCTGCTTCGTCCTGAGCTGGAAAGACTTCGGGATCTCGCGGCCCAGGGGCAGCTTGAAGCCGTGCTGGTCCACTCGCCGGATCGGCTCGCCAGAAAGTATGCCTACCAGGTGCTTCTGGTGGAGGAACTCAGGCGTTGCGGCGTCGAGTTGATTTTCCTGAAGTCGTCTGGCGGCGACAGCCCGGAGGATGAGCTTTTGCGCCAGTTTCAGGGAATGATCGCTGAGTACGAGCGAGCCCAGATCGCTGAACGCACTCGGCGTGGCAAGATCCACCGAGCCCGAAGCGGCGATGTAAGCGTACTGTCAGGTGCGCCTTACGGGTACCGCTATGTCCGGAAAACGGACACCAGCGCAGCCTATTACGAGATCATCGAGTCGGAGGCCCAAGAAGTGCGGGAGATCTTTCGGCTCTACACACGAAAGGACTGCTCCATCGGTGCTATCGCTCGGCACCTGACCGAAAAGGGGATTCCCACTCGGACCGGGAAAAAGCGTTGGGATCGTTCCGTGGTCTGGGCCATGCTTCGCAATCCCGCCTACAAGGGGATGGCGGCCTTCGGGAAAACCCGAGTGACCGATCGCCCACCAAAGATTAACCGTGTTGCTCGCCTGCGGCGTGGGGGCTCCAACTCCCGGCCCGCCGATGAAGAGCGCCCGCGTGAGGAATGGATTGAGATTCCAGTGCCGGCCATCGTCGACGAGACCACCTTCGCCCTGGCTGCCGAACAGCTGGAAAGAAACAAACGCTTCAGCCCGCGGAGCACGAAGGAACCATCACTGCTGCAGGGGCTCCTGGTGTGCCGACAGTGCGCGTATGCTTATTATCGTAGCTCCACCAGGACGTCGAAGCGCAAAATCTACTACTATCGATGTCTCGGATCGGACGATTACCGTTGGGAGAACGGTCGGATCTGCTCGAATACTCCGATACGGCAGGACTACCTTGACCAACTCGTCTGGGATGCGGTGATTGAACTGTTGGCAGATCCGACCTTGGTTCACAAAGAGTTGGACCGGCGCCTTGAGGAACAGCGCTGCTCCAACCCGACCCAGAAGCAGAAGGAACGGCTTCAGAGAGAATTGACCAGACACCAAAAGTCAGTGGAGCGGCTCATCGAAGCATACCAGGAAGAGTTGATCTCGCTTGAAGAACTTCGAGCACGAATACCGGAGCTTCGGAGACGGATGAACGCTACCGGCACCCAGTTGAAGGCACTTGAAGCCCAACTCATCGATAGGGAGGCCTCCTTGCGGCTGGCCGAGAACCTGGAGACGTTCCTGTCCACTCTCCACGAAAGATCTCATACACTCACTGTCGAGGAGCGGCAGAAAATCACTCACTGTCGAGGAGCGGCAGAAAATCCTACGTCTGGTCGTTAAGGAAGTCCAGGTGGACCACGATAAAGTGGTCATCAAGCATTCCATACGTCCTTTGGATGGTGATTCCGGGTCAAGTTATCGACTGCGTTGGGGGAGTCTCCGGTCTCCTCTGTGACAACAATCTGGTCATGTTCGATCGGACAACGAGTTCCCTCTGGCCACAGATGGATTTCAATTCGATCCGTGGTGACCTCATGGGGGAGGTATTGGAACAGATACAGGTAT
Source organism: bacterium (assembly GCA_025774615.1). GTDB lineage: Bacteria > Blakebacterota > Blakebacteria > Blakebacterales > Blakebacteraceae > Blakebacterum. The sequence continues at coordinate 7,897 of JALGVQ010000203.1, read as the reverse complement.
ATGAGATGCCGTGGGGGCAGTGGCTGAAACTGCATCCCGACACCGGAGTGGTCTCGATAGCTTCACTGGGAAGTACGATCGACTATGATCGGTACCCCTATGATACCTACTTCACTTCATCACGGGTCATGTTCCCGCTCAGAGGCCCGCTTGACACCCGGATGCATGCCAAGACACGGGTACTCGGCATCAGGGAAGGCAGTGAGGCAAAGGCGTATCCGCTCACAGACCTGACCGGTCCGGTTGTGAATGATTCGATCGGAAACGAGCCGGTGGTGGTTCTCGGTCATGGAGGACTGGATTACGCGGTCGCCTGGTCACGGGTCGTGGATGGTGGGGTCCGGACGTTCGAACTGAGTCAGACTTTTGAACCGAGAATGCGCGACCTTGAAACCGGCACGGAGTGGGATATTCACGGCCGGGCGATCTCGGGTCCGGATATCGGCAGTCAGCTCGCATCAACAGAATCGTATATCGGGTTCTGGTTCGCGTGGGCAGCGTATCATCCTGGCACTGATCTCTGGAGTGGTGGAGAGGGCTGATACAGGGGGAAAGGACTGATTCGAGGGGGATGGTCAGACTCTCTACTCGATCAATATTTCCTGTTGGGCCGAGACCCAGAGCACATCCTTCAGTTCGCTGTAACGCCTGAATAACTCCATACCCTTCTCATCGATACGATCCTGAGTGAAACCCATGATCACAAGATCGGCATCCGATGAGGTCGTATGGGCGAGCCGGGCGAAGTCGATCTTCGCGTCTGTAGGGATGATGCGGATGTTCTTCCGCGTGATCGGTATGCGCCCTCTGCTGATCATTTCGGTGAGCTTCTTCGTCTGTTCTTCGACCTCTTCCATCGGGAAGGCTGCGAAGACATTGATCTCGGCACCCTCCCAGTCGTGGTGGGCGATCAGGATGTAGGCCAGCAGGATCATCAGGTTCACGTTGTTGTAGTCGTGCCAGGTGATCCAGATATGGATGCTCTTCCGATCCCCGAAAAAATGATCACCGTGCCTCAGTATGAGACGATTCATATCGACCGACAGGGCGAACTCGCAACCCTCCCGGATCTCGTCGAGCACACTCTCCTCATCATGGGTCGAGAACTCGAGCAAGATCGTATTGTTCTCCATCCCCGAGATGCCCGGAACCTGCAGGCTCTGGGCGAGCGCCGACCGCATGGATGGGCTGATCATGGTATCTACATAGATGGCGCTGTGCTTGGCTTCCCGGAGTCTTATCAGCTGGGCCATGACCGACCGGCTCTCACGGTAGGTCTCGGGACTGAGGAGGCCTTCGATGTAATGGAGATAGGTGCCGAATCCGAACCGGTGGCAGAGCCAGCTGAAGAGCTGGATCGGCGAGGTGTGGGTGAAACTGCGGCCATTGACCATGATGATGCTCGGCCGCCAGTCCTCGCTCTGCTTCCACGGCAGGATCTTCTGGAGCCTGATCTGTATGTAGCGGGTGAGCTGGGTCATCACCCCGTGGAAGATCGCTGAGAGGTCGTCCCGATCCTGGGGACGTCGCGCGTTGATCCAGCGGTTGATACCGACCATGAAGAGCAGGGCTATGAGTGCGTAAACCGGATCCATCTGGAACATCAGCATGAAGGCCATAACGGCCCCGATCAGACTGATATACCAGCGGGAGCGGAAGCTCGGGCGGAAGCTGGGACGGGCCGCGAAGTGTTCAAGGAAGGAGATCAGGCAGAGTGAACCGTAGGTCACCATGAAGAACATCGAGATGATCCGGGCGACAAAGTTGATGTTGCCGGTCGCGATCGTTACGAGTGCCAGTATGACGGTGATGAGAGTTGCGTTCCGCGGGTCGTTCCCGCTGCCGACTCCTTTTGCCAGAAACTCGTTCGCTCTCTTTGAAGGGGCTATCCCATCGGCAGTGAGGGCCTGCAGCGTTCTTGGCGCCACCAGGATCGAACCGATCGCTGAGGAGAGGCAGGCGGCAGCAAGCCCGATCGGAATGATCGGCCCCCAGAGCGCGATCCGGGACATGATGAGCTGGTCGGTAGCGAGCATCTCAGGGGTTGCCGATGAGGCGAGTTTCAATACGGCCGCGAAATAGACCAGCAGACCGATGGCAGTCGCCGCGAGTATACCCCGGGGGATCGATCGCCTCGGATTGGCGAGGTCCCCCGAAAGTCCCACCCCGGCCGTCATCCCGGTGAATGCCGGGAAGACGATCGCGAATACGAAGATGAAGGAGTCTGGAGATTCGATATGACTAAGGAGCTCGATCTGACCGGGTGCGACTCCTTCGACAGGGGAGCCGAGGAAGAACATGCCAAGCGACACTGCCAGCATACCCACAACGATCCAGAGCAGGGTGACCCCGATCTTCGCGCCACGGAAGAGGACGAGCACCGCAAGAAATATCATTGCGGGGATCGAGATCATCCGGGGATCGAAGGGGAGTCCCGTTACCGAGGTGATCCAGGCTGAAAGCGGTCGGAACGCCTCGGCGAACGCGATCATATAGAACGCCACCGAGATAGCCTGCGAGATATAGAGGGATAATCCGATCGAGGCGCCGATCGTGGTGCCGAACGAACGGGAGATGATGAAGTACTCACCACCTCCCTCGACCCTGCGGTTGGTAGCGATCTCGGCGATCGCGAGTGCCGTGGGAACCGTCACCAGGTGGCCGAGTAGGATGATGAGAAAGGTTCCCGGAAGCCCGACGTGTCCCACCGCGTATCCGAAGCGGAGAAAGAGGATCGCTCCAAGGATGGTGCTGATGCTGGCCAGGAAGACCGGCGCGGTGCCGAATCCGTGACCGTTACCGGTTGTTTCGGGATTGTCGCTGCTGCTCATCACTCCATCCTGCTCAGGGACTGATCACGTTGCTCGCCATTCTGAGCATCTGCAGAGCGCTTCTTTCTGAACGCCATGAAGACGAAGATCCCGATCACCATGAAGAGCAGTCCTGCAAGGGCGTGAAGTGGCCGTTCTATAAGGGTGTTGATCACGAAGAGACTCGAGATGCCGATGAAGATGATCGGCGTGACGGGATAGCCGAGCGTGGAATAGGGGCGCTCGATATCCGGCCTGTTCCGGCGGAAGATGAAGACGGTTGCGCCTGTCAGGGCGAAGAATATCCAGTCGGTGAACACCACATAGGTGATCACGTCCTCGAACGTTCCCCAGAACAGCAGGAGCGCAATAGCCCAGACCGACTGGACGAGGATGGCGTTGACCGGAGT